>NZ_CP041036.1:1859414-2169317 GCF_006385555.1 Shewanella polaris
GTTTGTTGTCGTGCAATAAAACACCATCAATATCGCAAATAATATTTTTCATTCAGTCATTTCTTCCTTCAAATACAACCTGCTTACATCTAATGCTAATTCAATTGAGAAAACAACGATTAAATATAAAAAATGCCTGTTGGGCGACTGATTTACTGTGTTGTGAGGCGATAGGTGTTGATTGCTTACTATTGTTTGGGGAGTAGAGAAGAATATTGATTATAGCGTTTGTTGTTGTCTATATGGCCAGCGGCCACTAAGGTAGTTGCGCTTTACCCACACCAGAGCAAAGGGGCAAAGCGCATTCTTTGTTATAAATCAGCCTTAGTAAATCTTTAGTGTTGCGGCTACATTTTCAAACAGCGAAAAGGTGGCGACGGAGACTGATCCAGCTTTCAAACTCACTTGGATTTTTCCTTGGCCCATCTTGTAATAAATAGTGAAAATGCTACCGCACCCGATGGTACATCTGATGTGAATGGATTCTCGAATGTCGTGATGACATGGTCTATGATGTTCCCGACATCATAATGACATTTCCCATATGCATATGGGTTAGATGCGCGAGAAAGGCCATGTGAGCTTCATGCACTCTTGTATAAAGAGTCTTCAACGGCCTCAAGTCCAGAGTTGAATCATACCTGTTGAAAGTAAAGTATTTAACTTATTGATGCTCCAAAGTGAGTTTGGGATATGGCCTGTGGCCACTAACGTCGTGGCGCTTCACCCACACCAGACCAAGAGGAAATCAACGGCTATTCCCTCTTGGATCTCCCTGCCGCCCCGCAACCTTTTCAAAAAGCGAAAAGTCGCAATGGGGATTGATCCAGCTTTTAACTTCATTTCAATCCTGCTTCGGCCTTATTCGAAAATGCTAACGCTTCCGATAGGCCATCCCTGGCCAACGAAAGCTAGCCTGACGTCCTGTCAGGCTCACGCTATTTTCTTCAACGTGCTCAATCCAGAGTTGAATCACACCCTTTGAAAGTAAAGTATTTAACTCATTTCTTCCCCATAACGAGTTAGAAAAATATATCTGGGGAAAAGTAATAATTGGTCAATGTAAAGGATGAAACACGATGAAACCTACCTTAAAAGGTGTAATCAGAACAGTCAATTAGCCGAAAACTGTACAAAAAACAACTACCGTTAAAAAGCAAATTCCTATAACATAAAACATACCGATTGATATGGATGTGGCTCCTGCCAAGTCCAACAAGCGGTTTATGCCATGCAAACAACGCAACACATAAATACTAAAACGTTATAACCTACAAGGTAACAATTAATGTTTTCACTACCATCAAGTCAGATTTCTGAGCTCTGCCGGTTTGCATACATATCTGATAAAGAAACTCGGAGTGATTTGTCTGGGGGTTATATATCAAGTGAAAATGATTACACGTCAAACTTCACTGGCGCACTAAGACGCATAATTAATGCAAATAGCCAGACAGGATTGGTAGCAACATCATATTTATTACAGCCACCAGAAGAAAGGCTTATGGGTTGTGATGCAACAATAATCATTACGTGTAATGGTTATTACAAGATTGCTACATTTGAGGCAAAATATCCCCGCTTATCTCAGACATATTACTCTTGGGACTACGAACAAACATCGTCAGGGATATCGCATTTTTCTGACCAACTTGAACGCCAAAAAAGCTTTGCTGGTCAACATGCTATATTTGAAATGTTTTACTGTGAAATACCCTTTGGGAAGCAACCATCCTATATGCAAAAAGAGACCTCATCATGCGTATGGCATGAAAATGCTGTAATGTTCGATAATTCACGGACAAGTCCGCAAAAAGTATGGGAGCGTAGTGATTTAGAGAATCTACTAAAAAAAGGTAATGAGTCAATAGCAACAATAATGAAGGCTATATGTGAATGTTCTAAAGGAAAGCCAAATCAAAGCTTTGGCTCAATCCCAACAATAGCCAAAGAGTTCTCATTGTTTGGCAATGTACTTCATATAGCGAGCAATGAACAAAAGACAGATACTATTGACTCAAAATAACCGTTATAACAAGTTACTGCATCGGAAAAACTACTCGCTAGCGCTCGCATTTTTCCGCTGAGCAAGGTGTTAGAAATTCATCAATTTTGAGGCTGTTGTCGAAGCTCTGGGAAATAAACAATGAATGGACAAGAAAAACAAAAGTTAAGAAGCGCTTTCGACTCAATATTGAGAGCGGATTACATTACTTTGGACAATTTAAGTGAACTTGGTGATTTAGAAGAATACTTTATTGATTTTTTCGGGATACTACAAAGCTTGCTTCAAAAGCAAGACAACTTTGTTAGTGGCAGAAGAGGAACTGGTAAGACTACAAACCTTCTTAGAGGTTATTACGAATGTTTAAAGTCAATAGCTCCTAAGTTAAAAGATAGAAATAGTTTAATGTCACAAAATAAAGTACTTCCTATCTATATAGATTTAAGTACTTGTAATGATCTTTTTGATTCGAATAATGAACTAAATTTAATAGAAATTCATTTTATTCGTCAAATTATTGATTCGCTTAAAAAACAGCTTAATTTGATGTTTGAAGAAAAATTCCTAGCTGTTTTCTCTAAAGAAAATCCAGCTTTGGATGATTTAGACTTTATTGAAAAAGTTTTGGTTGAAGGGATTACGCTTTCTACATCGAAGCAAGTTAGCTTAACAAGCGCAAAAAAAGCGGGGGAGAACTCTGAAGTATCAGTCGAAATATCAAACGCTAAAGCAAAAGTCGCTGGCAAACAAAATGAATCTTATGAACTTGCTCAAAGTAAAACAGTAGAGCAGATTAAAGGTCTTAATGTACAAGAGTTTCTTAATAAAATAAGCGATATAAAGAAAAAAGCAGGTATCGATTCTATTTACGTGTTTGTAGACGAATATTCAGATCTGAGTCCTAAAGCACAAGCAACTTTTAGTGCTCTTCTGAAGTCATTTTTAGGCTCGAAAATTGGTATGTTTTTTAAAGTAGGTGTTATTACTGATCGTTATGACTTTGGTGAAAAAATTATTGTCGGGCGAGATATATTTCCTATTCCTCTCGATTTTAACGAATACGCTGATAGATACGATGGAACAATTGCTGCTATTAATAAAACTCAAACATTTGTTGAGACTTTAATAACCAAACGAATATTGAAATTTTGTCCAAATTTAAAAGTGACTGATGTATTTAAATCTAACTTTGCTGAGATGATCTATAGGATTACTAGAGAGACATTAGGTGTATCAAGGACTATAGGGATTATTCTGCAAAACGCTTTTATTCAAGCAAGCTCTAACTCTGATGCTAGGATCGGTTTGGCTGAAATTAACTATGGAATTAGCAGTGCAAGAAAAACATACCAAAAACAGTTTACTGGAAGCGTTAAAAAAAGGCTTGTTCCAGGTTTTAATTTAGATATGTGGGCTGCAATATTAGCCAAGGCTGTAGAGGAGAAAAATAAATTTCCTGATAGGCCTGCAAGTCACTTTATGGCTGATCCTATTAGAAAAGATTATTTGAGTGTTCTATGTGAGAATTTTCTAATTCATTTTATGTCTGAAAATGTAACATCTAAACATGGTGGGAAATATAATCTCTATTCAATAGATTATGATGTTTGTAGTGAATACAATATTAAGTATGCTGATAAAAAAGATGAATACACTCCCATTAGGTTCATCTATGATTCTGTTCTTTCGGAATTTGATCCCTATTTTTTAGAATCTAAACAAAAGAGTTATAAGTGTCCTGAATGTGAAAAAATTTACGCTGAAGCAGATGTTAAACATGCAAAAGTTAAACGTTGCTTTGAAGATGATGAAAAATTAATAGAAATTATCCATCAAGAGGCGCCTGTTACAAGTGGTAACTTTGCCGAAGTTGAAATAAGAATACTAGGTTTAATATCAGAGCTATTACCCAATGAGGCATTGACCGCAAGGGAAGTTGCAGACTCGGTTGGTTGCACAGTCCAGAAAGTTTCAGCATGGGCAGGAAAGGTTTTAGGTAAAAAAGGTGAAATTAGTATAGATAAATTACATAGCCCTTATAAGTATTATACGGCTGAAACATAAAAATTTCTAACTAATAAGAATAGGCCGCGCGAAACCGTGTTCTTATCCTAAGTTCAACATGGCCTCCCTCGATTTCTGGCTAACACGCTATTATAGCCATCCATTTTTAGCCGCTTAGCAAAGCGTTATGTGGCACTTCAGATTAGTAGTATAGAATTATGAGTAAAGATAAGAGTTTATACCCAGAAATATTGTTCCATTTTTGTAATAAAGACGGAATGTTTGGAATACTGAAAAGCACATTTAGAGTATCTTACGCGCGAGAGAAGATCATCGGTCAAGAGCGTTCTCGTGAAATTGGCGTTCCGATGGTTTCTTTTTGTGATTTGAAGTTATCGGAAGTAAGTTCTCATATGAGTAAATATGGTCACTATGGAATAGGTTTGACGAAAGAATGGGCTAATAAAAATGGTCTTAACCCCGTATTATATATCAGCCAATACTCCCCTTTTACTGATGGGCTTATTCAAGGGTTAGACGGTATTCACGCTCATCGTCGAAAACTAGAACAAAGTAGCGATTCTAATGAACTGTCGACTGACTATATGAATATCTTTAATACTTATCGGTATGTAAAAAACTACGAAGCCCCACTTCACAGGAAGAACCATGAGAAAATTGAGAAGTATCGATTTGCAGATGAACGTGAATGGAGGTATGTGCCACCCTTGAATACCGAAGGGCTAGCCCCGTTTGTGCCGATCACTACGATAAAAACAGAAAAACAAAAAGCAGAATTAAATGAGTCTATTCGTCATATAGGCCTTCAATTTGAACCTGAAGATATTCGCTATCTAGTGGTTGAACGA
Source organism: Shewanella polaris (assembly GCF_006385555.1). Taxonomy (NCBI): domain Bacteria; kingdom Pseudomonadati; phylum Pseudomonadota; class Gammaproteobacteria; order Alteromonadales; family Shewanellaceae; genus Shewanella; species Shewanella polaris. The sequence continues at coordinate 1,864,293 of NZ_CP041036.1, forward strand.
GATCAAGAAATAGCAGAGCTCATAAATCATTTAGAGCTTGTAAAAGAACGTTTTAGTTGGGAAACCCTCGAACGATTAAAAAGCCGTATATTAACGGCTGAACAAATCAATGTAGATATATAAACCATGTAACATGGCCATATATGGACGCTCCCGGTGAGTCAAGATAATACTCTGCTTACCCAAAGCTTTTTGGCCTTAGTTTTCTATTCTATTGCTTCACACTTTTCATTGCTTTAATGCGGCTCATTTACCGCTAGAAGCGGTTTTACTGCCATATATACGGGCTTAACAGTCAAGCTGGGCCCCTAATGAAATCCGTACCACTACGCCTTTAATTGTAAAACACCCATTCGGATTAGGTTTACCCTATCCTTGGCCTATTCGGGCTAGCACTGGTTGGACTGAGCCATCTCTTCATCGTTAACAACAACCTTGGTGAATGTTTAATGTGCTATCTTGCGGCTCTTATCACCCAGTCGGGTTAACTACCTTTGGTCAGCTCGAGCTCTTCAAGAATTTAGTGGAGTCAGTGTAAACTTTATAATTTAGTGGGGTCAGCATTGCACTAAACCCGAAGCACTAATACACTTCTGTCCATAAATGAGTCAGAAGCCATGATTGAAAATGGATAAATTCAACTCTGAACTTGAGGCCGTTGAAGAAAATAGCGTGAGCCTGACAGGACGTCAGGCTAGCTTTCGAGGTACAGGATGTACCACCGAAAGCGTTAGCATTTTCGAATAAGGCCGAAGAACACCAAAACGAAGTCAAAAGCTGTATTCAACCACGTCGCGAAATTATCGCTTTTCAGATAATTTTGATGTGGCGGCTGGGAGTTCCAAGAGGGAACAGCCGTAGGTTTCCTCTTGGTCTGGTGTGGGCGAAGCGCCACGACGTTAGTGGCCGCAGGCCATAAGTACATAAGTACAAAACAAAAAAACACCTGGATCCTGGCTCAAAAGCATTACCGGGACGACGTGAGAGTTGGGACGACGAGAAGGCTGTTAGCAATCATCTATTCATATATGAGCATAAGCTAAGTCTAATCAAGTTGTGTAACGGTAACGTTATTTGGATCAGGCGAAATTAAATATGATTACAATCCCGAAACCTTGGTCTTGGTACATGTATCAACGTTCTCTGGTGTGCAAAATGTGATAGGTGTGTAAATTGTTTTGTCATATTTTTGGTCTGTTACAATTTTATACAGTGTCAAAATGGCTTGTCTTCCCATTTCATATGGGGCTTGACCAATATTGATATGAACAAGATGATCTTCCAACATCGTTAATTGTTCAGAGGATGTATCCGTAATAATAATGATGACCTTGTTGTTATTAATTTTTGCCTGGTACGGGGCAATCATTTTACGGTAAAGTGCTTGGTCATTTTGCGGCCAACCACCAACAGCAATAAAAGAGTCTGCTTTTACAGGCTTACCTTTCATTACAGACTCCATTTGATTAACAGATTGAGCTAGTTGATCAAAATTAAAGAAAGGCTCTCTAACTTCAGTCCATCCCAAATCGTTATTAAGCAATTCTCCAGGAGGTTCATTGTATTTTTTTCCCGATAATGCGGAACGGACCCCCATCAGTCTTAAATTCAGATTAGGAGAATCTGGTCGCCCAGATTGCATGATTAGCGTTCCCCCATTGGGCCGAAGTTTTTTTAACTCTTCACCTAATGACTTACCCAATTCAAAATTGTCAGTGCCTATATAGGCTAGGCGTAAACTATTAGGGTCTTCGTTGATTGAAGCATCAATATCAGAGTCATAGGTAATAATCGGGATACCGGCTTCTTTAGCTCTCTTAAGACTATTTTGAACGAGATATTTAGATTGTGTAACGGCTACAGCGATACCATCTATACCTTCATCAATCAGTTGATTTATTACCTGATCTTGCATCCTGACATTACTTATATCTGGTCCCCGATATATGCATTCCACGCCTTTTATTTGAGCAGCAGCATCTATACAGCCAGCCTTGCTTTGATCAAAAAAAACACTATTAAATTTAGGTACCACGGCAAGTTTCAATTCTTTTCCATAGACAGAAGGTATGATTAGTAGACTAAAGGCCGCAAGCAATACAAGTGATCTCACCACACTCCCTCCTGAAATAAATTATTGTGCGACTCTGCTTATACTAGCATATAGCAAAGAAATTCATTTAAAGATGCGAGCTGAAACGTATTCCTGAACATATCAGTGTGAGCTAATCGATATTGTTGTGTTTTGAACGCCCCCATGACGACCTTTTCGCAGTTATTGTTTTAAGTCAATAGAGAAAATATTGCGGGGCGGCAGGGCCAATTTTTTTAAAGAGTTATAAGAGTTAAGAAGGGACAGCCGTTGATTTCCTCTTGGTCTGGTGTAGGCGAAGCACCACGACGTTAGTGGCCGCAGGCCATATCTAAAAAAGACCCTTTATCCGTAAGTGGGTTAACCAAACTGGACCTTAGCGTCTTTATAGCCGTCATTACTTATAGATAACGGCTTAATAAAAAAGCAGATACCATTATCGACATCTATTTTTAATACGATGATAATCAATCGGTTAATAAATCGCTACTTTTGAGCCTTAACTATTCCTTTGATGAGTAATTATGTACTTTTCAACTGTAGCGCGTTTATAATTATCGAAATGGGGATATTTTTATTGGTATTGCTGCTCGGAGCAAAATGAAGACTCAATCGGGTATATTATCCTTATTGAATCAGTTAGACTTAAAAATGTGATGGAACACAATAATAACAATGACAAGGGAATCTTAATGATACACGTACAAATTAAGCCACATAATCAATTCGAAACTACACTACAGACCAGATCTAGCATCAACAAAAGTAAATCCTTTTAGCATAAAAAATACCAATTAATCTGGATTAGGCATCGGCCTCGTCCAACAAGGGCTTGTGGTATCCAAACTGCATAACGCACAAATATTAAAACGTTATAAATTTAAAGGGAGTTTTACATGAAAAGTGGTATTTTGGTAACGGTGGTATTTAGCTTTATTTTAGCAGGATGTGCAAATCCATTATTGCATACGATTAATAACAGTAATGAAAGCTTTGAAAAAAATAAATTTCCATTTCGTTATATAGAAACAGAAAAAGATAAAACTCATACGACTTTTCAGCTTGAGCCTGCCGGCATACCTCAACAAACTATAGCTTCATCGAGTGAGTTGTTGCTTAAAGATATTTTTAAAGGTTTAAAAGAGAAATGTAATTTTAAAAAAGAAGATATGGTTGAAACAAGAAAAGTCAGTTCTGACATTCCTTATTATTATGAAGTTTGGGTATTTAACGATGAGTTATCTAAAAGGTCTGATAAAAGATCTTCAATCTCTATAGTATTAAAGCAATACCCAAATGGTGGAGGTGTCGATATCTTTCTATTGGGTGAGTGTCATTCTGTACCAAAGCAATTCACTTTCGGAAATTAAACTTATAAATTCGTTTAAATAGAATCAATATAGTTGGTTTTGTTTATGGCTAGCCATAAATATAATTTTTAATTATTTATCATTAACAAGGAATGAAAATGAAAAAAATTTACTTAGTTCTCTTAATCTTTGCAATAGCTGGCTGTGCGAGCAAATCTAATAAAACTTATATGGGACATGACGTAATAAGTATGCCTTTTAATATTGCTGGAGGTAATGTTGTTCATTTACCGGTTACTGATGCAGGTGTGATTCCTGCTGAAGATAATGGATTCATGATGAAAGTTGCAGGCTTTAGTGTAGCCGAGAGCAAAGCCCATAAAAGAGAAGCTGAATTAGTGTGGAATTTTGCATTTAGCTCTACAAACACTGAAAAAGTACAAAGTATTATTATTGAAGAGTTAGCGCCTACAAAAGTGATTAAACAGTTACTTAAAGTAGAGAATCCTAAAATTGTTGATGGTCTCTGGATATCTAATCTTGAACCTATAAATGCAAATAAAGAAAACACTCCGTGGATTTTTAAAAATAAAGCTAGCATTTACGTATTTAAAATCACAATCAATTTAAAGTCTGGAGAGCAAACTACTCTTACTCAGGCCGCATGGTTTTCTAAGCCCGTGTTAGCAACTTATGCCAAACAAATATCATTAATTGAAAATGGCTAGTAAGGTATTTTTATTTACTAAAACAGTTGGTTGAATTCCAATTCACTACGCATTATTGTTTATGAAAGTGGCTAATCTTTTGTATATGTTTTTATGAGGCTCAAATCCAATAATATTGGTGTTGCTATTGATTCGAGCCTCTTAATTAGTTCTTTAGCAAACTAATTATTGCTTTGGCTTAGCTATCCCGCAAACTGATGGTTAGCAGCTTCGTTGGAGTAATTATCTTAATGGCACCTGTTTAACAATAATGTTTACAATACCTTGTTGTGTCTATGACGAATCAGTAAATAAAAAAGCAGATACCATCATCAGTATCTGCTTTTTCATACGTTTCAATCACTCAATCACTCAATCACTTAAGCGGTTATAAGCTTTGAGGATTAATTACTTTTGCGGTGTAATTAAATACTTCTCACCAGTAGCTTGTTTAGAATAACCCGCCATTGATTTTAATTGTAATACCTCAGCCAATGACACTTCATGGGTGTAGTGGCTTGCAAACGTGGTGGTGATTTCATCTGCAACACGTTTACGCATCGCCATAACTGTTTTAGTGCCTAATTTACCGAGCGCATTGAATAATAAGAAGCCATTAACACCCCATGCAAAACCAAAGTTACGATTTAGGGTAATAGGGCCACGATCTAATGCGCCATAAATATAAGCTTGCTTGAAAGTGTCGGAGCCATAAACGCTGTGTTCTTTCATATCACGCGCTGCAGCCACTTCCATACAGTTAAGAATGTCACTGGTTAATTTACCGCCGCCAATAGGGTCAAACGCAATCGTTGCACCTGTTTCAATAATCGCCGCGGTTAAGTCAGCAAGAAAAGTATCACTGCTTGAGTTAACAACATATTTAGCGCCCATATCACGTAGTAGTGTTTCTTGTTCCGCTTTACGGACGATGTTAATTAAATCGACACCATCGGCAATACAAATACGGTTTAACATTTGGCCAAGGTTAGATGCCGCCGCCGCATGAATAATGGCTTTATGACCTTCAGCACGCATTGTTTCAACCATTGCTAAAGCGGTGAGTGGATTAACAAATGAAGATGCGCCTTCTTTAGCTGTAGTGCCTTGCTTTAATTCTAGGCAGCTTTGCACATTGGCACAGAGGTATTGACGATACGTTCCACCGCCAATCACAGCAACGGTTTTGCCCATAAGTGCTTTTGCCGCAGGCGATGAGCCTGTTGCGACAACGGTTCCTGCACCTTCATTACCAACAGGAATGGCTTTACCCACACGGGTTTTAACCGCTGGCATAAACTTAGCTGGAACATCAGCTGTAATGACGGGGCTTTGTTCAGTGCCTGATTGTTTCGCAGTTGACATATCAGCAGCGCTGAACAGAACCGCTAAATCAGACGGATTTAATGGTGCTGCTTCAATGCGAATAACCACTTCATCGGCACCAGGTTGTGGTATGTCGATGTTTTTTAACGCGAGTGTTAATTTATTGTCTTCGCTGATGGTCGAAGTTAGTTGGATATTAGTATCTGTCATTTGGATTTTCTCCTGCAAAATAATTAATTCTTTGAGCCAATCACTTTATTGTATTGGCTGTGTTCTGTTTGTAATTGAATTTAAGTCAAACGTCAGTCTTGAGTGTTTTTATTGCTAACATTTATTATTCCGCGTTCAGCTTATGTAGCTTTCGCCGCTTGGATTTGAGCTTTCACTTTTTGCATAAACTCTGGCATGTTTGCTAAGCGATCTGCCTCCACTTTTTTGGCAATAACAGATTGGCTCATGGACTCGTTCCACTGTTTCATTCCGGGTATTTCTGCCAGTACATCCCAGTCCAGTTGGCTAGAGCCAAACGCGCTGACAATGGTGTTGACATAATAAACGTAAATGTCAGCCATGGTGAATCGTTCACCTGCTATCCAAGGTGAAAACTGACACAAACGACTTAAGCCGGTAATGCCACGAGTTAATACCTGGCGTACTTCAGCTTTAACCGATTCTGGAACTTCAGTGCCTGAAAATGCATAAGGTATAAGTCGTCTGCTTGGCAGTTCGAAATAAAGCTCTGCCATTTTCATAATTTGACGCACAACTGCACGCTCACCAGCATTTTCTGGGTATAGCGGTATTGCAGGGTAAGTTTCTTCGATAAAGTCACAAATGACACTCGACTCTGAAATATTCAGTCCTTCAGCCGTTGTTATGGCAGGTACTTTGCCAGCAGGACTGACTTTTAGTAACTCGTCACTACCACCGTAAATAAGGTGTTCTTGAAATGGCAGTTGTTTATATAGAAGTACATGTTTCACTAGGTTGTAATAGTTGCTAGCAGCAAAACCGTGCAAAGTAATCATAAGTCAGTGTCCATCATTTACGTGTAGGTAGGTGTTAATTGCCGAAAAATGCAATTAACACCTGTATTTTTAACACGCGGCAACAGGGTTAAGGTTGCAATGTTTAAGTTAACTGTATTATTACCTATTTTAATTTGGTTATATATAAGGGAAAATGCTAATCACTATTGCTTTTAAGACAACAATAAAGCCAAGACACTCAGATTTTATGGAGAAGTAAGTTGGATCAACTACGTGCAATGCGGTATTTCAGTAAAGTGGTCGAAACGGGCAGTTTTACCAAAGCGGCGAGTGTGTTTAATGTACCACCATCATCGCTGTCGAGACGCGTTGCTGATTTAGAAAAGAGTTTGGGGGCGACCTTGTTAAAGCGTTCGACCCGAATCGTTAAACTAACCGAAGTAGGGCAAATTTATTATAACGATGTACAGCAAATATTGAATCAACTAGCGCAAAGCAATGAGACGGTTCGTAGTTACCAAACAACGCCAATGGGACGTTTGCGGATAAGTTCGATGGTGGGTTTTGGCGAAAAGATATTACTGCCATTGTTACATGAATTCAGTGAGTTATATCCTCAAATTGTTTTAGATGTCAGTTTAAGCGACGAGTTATCAACACTTGGACGTGACGATGTCGATATTGCTATTCGCGGTGGTTACGCGCCAAATGAACGCGTGTTAGCGATAAGATTAATGGACAATGGTTTCATTCCTGTGGCATCACCAAGTTACATAGAAAAACACGGTATTCCAAATAATGCGATGGAATTAACGCAACATAATGGCCTGTATTTTAAAGCGCCAACAGGGCCAACGCCTTGGTTATGTCATATGAACGGTCAATGGCATGATGTTTCAGGTCCCGCTGTGGCTATTTCAAATAATGGCCCTTGGTTGGCGAAAAAGGCTTGTGACGGTGAAGGCATTTTAATGTCAACTCGATGGGCATTAGCGTCTTACCTTGAGTCTGGAAAATTGGTAGAACTTAAGTTTGAGCACGAGTTAGCTATCACTCAACATTCTGATATGGCCGTTTATTTGTTGTATCAAAAACAACGCTATTTAGTGCCAAAAGTAAAAGCGGCAGTCGATTTTTTAGTTGAAAGAATAAAAGTGAAATGAGGGTTAAAGAAGCCAATAAAACCCTACGGAAGAATTTGTGAAGCAACTAATCTCTCTATTGATTGAAATCACTTTACGGGTATTAACCATTTTTATAGTCATTTTAGCATTAGAAAAATAGGCATTAATGCTAATGCATTGATGTCATCAGTGGATCAGAGTCTTTAGCCATTAATCCCAATTTGGTGATTGCACTCATTCAATGAACTTGCACCTTATTGTCCTACAAATGGTCATTTATGCCCTGCATACAACTCTTTAGTGCGAACAGTCTTAAATAATATGATATAAAGTGATATTTCATCGAAGCTAAAACTCACCTTGTGTAGACGTGGCAATTTCAGCCTAACTATCCGCGTGATGAATGTGGTAATTCGATTTATTCATTTGATTAATGTTAGGCGTATTTTTATTCTGTCGTCCTATGTTGGGCGCACTCCCTTATCGTTTTTTAGCATCACCGGAGACAAAACTCATGACAAACATGAATGTGGATGCCACGCAGTTAACGACTAAACCATCCCAAGATGGTTTTTGCATGCCAGCCGAATGGGTCCCGCAGCAAGCTGTGTGGATGATTTGGCCATATCGTCCTGATAACTGGCGCTCTGCTGGGGCTTATGCTCAGGCGACGTTTGCTAAAGTGGCAGATGCCATTGGTGCTGTTACCCCTGTTTATATGGGGGTACCCAAGGAGTTTTTGGCACAAGCCAAGACGGTCATGCCTTCTCACGTTACCTTAGTCGAAATAGATAGCAATGATTGCTGGGCTCGCGATACCGGGCCTACAGTTGTGGTGAATGCCAAGGGCGAATGCCGTGGTGTTGATTGGGGCTTTAATGCCTGGGGTGGCAATAACGGTGGTTTGTACTTTCCATGGGATAAGGACGAACAAGTCGCACAACAAATGCTGACCCAGCATGGATTTGAGCGTTATCAGGCTCCGCTTATTCTTGAAGGTGGTTCTATTCATGTCGACGGTGAAGGCACCTGCATGACCACGGCTGAATGTTTGCTTAACAGTAACCGCAATCCAGATTTAACTCGTGAACAGATAGAAGCATTACTGGCTGAATATTTAAATGTTAAGCAGTTTATCTGGTTACCAGAAGGCGTGTACATGGATGAGACTGACGGACATATTGATAATATATGCTGTTTTGCTCGCCCAGGCGAAGTGGTTTTACACTGGACTGATGATCAAACCGATCCGCAGTATCCTCGTTCAAAAGCCGCTTTGGATATTTTGCAAAATACTGTTGATGCACAGGGGCGTAAGTTAAAAGTCCATTTACTACCACAGCCTGGTCCTTTGTATTGCACAGAAGAAGAAGCGCAAGGCGTAGTAGAGGGGACTGGTGTTCCACGCACGGCGGGCGAGCGTTTAGCGGGTTCTTATGCGAACTTTTTAATTACCAACAATCGTATTGTTTTTCCGTTACTCGACCCCGCAACTGATGATATTGCAACGCAGAAATTGCAAGAGATTTTTCCCGAGTATGAGATTGTCGGTGTGCCTGCCCGTGAGATCCTATTAGGTGGTGGTAATATCCATTGTATTACCCAACAGATCCCCTCTGGAAAATAAGTAAACTTAAGCAGAACACAGTGACCATTTATGTCACTGTTGTTTCAACACAATTGGCTTTTAAGAAGAGGTCGTAACATGTTCGAAGTCACTGAGGTTCCCATTGCCGAGCTGCGTACAGCTCTCGAATCCGGTCGCACCACAGCAGTTGAACTGGTGAAGTCTTATCTAACACGGATTGATGCTTACGACGGCCCAGCGACACAGACCAAGCTGAATGCGCTAGTGGTTCGCAACCCAGATGCGTTAAAGGAAGCGGAAGCTTCTGATGCACGCCGAGCTCGTGGTGAAACACTGAGTCCACTGGACGGTGTTCCCTATACAGTCAAAGACAGCTACCTAGTTAAGGGGCTTACTGCGGCTTCTGGTAGCCCAGCGTTTAAGGACTTGGTTGCTCAATACGATGCCTTTGCCGTCGAACGTCTGCGCGATGCAGGTGCTATTTGTTTGGGTAAAACCAATATGCCACCTATGGCTAATGGTGGTATGCAGCGCGGTCACTACGGTCGCGCCGAAAGCCCATACAATGCTAATTATCTTACCGCTCCGTTCGCCTCTGGTTCTTCAAATGGTGCAGGTACTGGTACCGCTGCAAGTTATTCTGCTTTTGGTCTAGCTGAAGAGACATGGTCGAGCGGTCGTGGGCCAGCATCTAACAACGGTTTGTGTGCTTATACTCCATCACGTGGGGTGATTTCTGTGCGTGGTAACTGGCCGTTGACACCGACTATGGATGTTGTGGTGCCTTATACTCGTACTATGGCAGATATGCTTGAAGTGCTGGACGTTATCGTTGCAGACGACCCTATTACTCGTGGTGATTTATGGCGTCTACAACCTTGGGTTGAAATCCCAAAAGCATCAACCGTCCGTCCAAAATCTTATCTGGATCTTGCTGCTCAAGCCGACACGCTTAAAGGTAAGCGTTTTGGCGTACCGCGCATGTACATCAATAAAGATGAATTGGCTGGCACCAGCGAAAACCCTGGCATTGGCGGCCCGACTGGCCAGCGCATCCATACTCGTGCGTCTGTTATCGATTTATGGGAAGCTGCACGCTCAGCGCTGGAATCTGCCGGAGCTGAAGTCATTGAAGTGGACTTTCCGCTGGTTTCTAACTGTGAAGGTGATCGCCCTGGTGCGCCGACTGTGTTCAATCGTGGCATGGTCACCCCTGAGTTTCTCGACGATGAGCTATGGGCGCTATCGGGTTGGGCTTTAGATGAATTCTTGCGTGCTAATAATGATCCTAAATTGAACAAACTGGAAGACGTCAACGGCCATTTGATTTTCCCACATGATCTTGGCACCTTGCCTAACCGTGAGGGTGACCTCGCCGCAGGCATGGATGAATACGTCAACATGGCCAAAAGAGGCCTTAAGTCGTATAACCAAATCGACAGCATACCGGATGGGCTGCGTGGCTTAGAGAAGACACGCAAGTTGGATCTTGAAGATTGGATGGACGAACTCAAACTTGATGCTGTGTTGTTCCCAACTATGGCTGATGTAGGCCCAGCAGATGCACAGGTTAATCCAGCTTCTGCGGACATTGCGTGGAGTAATGGTGTGTGGGTTGCCAACGGTAACCTTGCTATTCGCCACTTAGGTGTACCGACAGTGACTGTGCCAATGGGCGTAATGGCCGACATTGGCATGCCAGTAGGTTTGACTTTTGCAGGTCGTGCTTATGATGACAATGATTTGCTTCGTTTTGCGGGGGCATTTGAGGCGACTGGCAGCAAGCGCGTTATTCCTCCACGTACGCCAGTGCTAAGCAATAAGTAACAAACACTAAGCATTAAAAACTCAAAACGGGATTGGCTCCAGCATGCCAATCCCGTTTTTTTATTTCAACGTAAATACATGCTTAACATCAACATGATGCAGTGATATCGCTGATAACAAATGGCGTTGGTGTTTTGAATAACAAGTCTAATCATCCTGTGCTAAGTACCTTATAACGGCCAGTGATGATGTAACGATAAAACAAGGTGCGCTTTTAGGTAGGCAAAGTGAGTCGTTTCAACATTGTTTACACCGTTTTCTCTTAAGGCTCATTGACTTCATATCGGTGTACAGTTTCATTAAGTCACAATACACAGTAGAAACTGTCATGATAATGCAGTAGCTGAATGCTTTTTTCATTGTTGAAGAACGATAAAGTTAACCGGAAAAGCGATAAAAGTAGGGACGAGTCACACTCCGAGAAATTTGCTACTGCTAACCCCCTAGAACAGTAGTTAATTCATTGGATTAAGCCTATTATTTTTATACTAATTAGGTAAATTAATTTACAATAGTGGTGTTTAAACAACAACATTAATGATGGCTATAATGACAAATGATAAACCGTGGTTAAAACAATATCCTGAGGATGTGCCCACAAAAATAGACTCAAGTATGTATAATAATATCAATGATTTATTTAAAGAGTCTTTTAGTGCGCATGCTAAAAAAGCAGCATATATTAATATGGGACATAGCTTATCCTACCAAGATCTCGAAAGTAAAAGTAACGCTTTTGCTGCTTATCTACAATCTGAACTAAAAATGAAAAAAGGTGAGCGAATCGCCTTGATGATGCCTAATTTATTGCAATATCCCATTACTATTTTAGGAGCATTAAAAGCAGGACTCATTATTGTCAATGTTAATCCACTTTATACCCCTCGAGAGCTAAAACATCAATTAAGAGATTCGGGGTCCAGTGCTATTGTTGCCGTAACAAATTTTGGTAATAACCTTCAGCAAATACTGCATGAGACTAATATTAAGCATGTTATTTTAACCAAAATCGGCGATGAGTTAGCGATTCATAAGCGTACATTGGTTAACTTTCTTATCAAACATGTCAAAAAAATAGTGCCTAAATATCATATTCCCGACGCTATTTCATTGCGTAGAGCGTTAACCGAAGGCAAGAAACTTCCCTTTATTGATCCCCAAATAACAGTAGATGATTTAGCATACCTCCAATATACAGGTGGAACGACGGGTCCTTCGAAAGGGGCAATGCTTACTCATAGTAATATTATTTCTAACGTTCTACAGGTTCATGCTCATTTTAGCCCAAGAACCTTATATGATAAGGAATATGCAGTAACCCCACTTCCGCTTTATCATATTTTTGCTAACTCAGTGAGTATGATGTTTATGCTCTTTCTCGGTGCAACGAATTTACTCATTACCAACCCAAGAGATATAGACGGTTTCGTAGCAGATTTAAGTAAATATCCATTCACAATGGTTTTTGGTTTAAATACACTTTTTAATGGTCTAAACAATCATGCTGGTTTTCAAAAATTAGATTTTAGTCACGCTCGTTTTACTATTGCAGGTGGAATGCCGACGCAGAAACATATTGCTGATCGTTGGCAAGAGCTCACTGGAATGCCAGTAATAGAAGGTTATGGCTTAACTGAATGTTCCCCAGTGGTCGCTGCAGGTACTCATCAACAACAATCATTTATTTCTTCAATTGGTGTCCCTTTACCCAGCACTGAACTCCGTATCGTTAATGAAAAAAATGAACCTTTAGGTCCCAACCAAATTGGTGAAATCCAAATTAGAGGGCCCCAAGTGATGAAAGGCTATTGGCAACAAGAAGCCGAAACCAATATTGTAATGCATCCAGGAGGTTGGTTAAGCTCTGGCGATATTGGAAGAATGGATGACGATGGGATTTTTTATATTGAAGACCGTAAAAAAGATATGATTCTAGTTTCGGGATTTAATGTTTTTCCAACTGAAATTGAAGAAGTTGCAACACTTCACCCTCACATCATCGAAGCTGCGGCCATTGGCATTCCTGATGACGCTACAGGAGAAAAAGTTAAATTATTTATTGTACGCAAAGGTAATGTGACCGTTGATGAAATAAAAAAACATTGTAGAAAATATCTTACCGGTTATAAAAACCCAAGGATAATCGAATTTAGAGATGAATTGCCAAAATCAAATGTAGGAAAGATCTTACGTCGAGAATTGCGAGATTCATAAGAGCTATTATTGAGGTCCTAAGGAGAACCACTATATTTGGCATAGATATGAGGCGCAGCCGAACAAATCCGACTAAACCTCATTCACATGTTGACAGAGGATCCCGTCAACGACCATTTCAGAAATTTGGTGCAACTCGTCTTTAGTTTCTTTAGTTGCTCCCTCTGCCGCATGTAACGACATCCCTTTAAATAACATTATAATCAGTCGTGCCAACGCTTCAGGTTGGCAACTGTCATTGTTTTACAATGGCTGGCTTGATTTATTTGCCTGATTTATTTATTTCTGATTTATTTTGTTGTAACGGCCAGTGATGATGTAATGATAAAACAAGGTGCGCTTTTAGGTAGGCAAAGTGAGTCGTTACAACACTTTTTATACTATTTTTTCTTAAGGCTCATTGACTTCATGTCGGTGTACAGTTTCATTAAGTCACAATATTGCACTAGTCATCCTTCAGAAATACGAAGCTTGCTAATTAAAGCCAGAAGTCACCTTGGTGAGGAAACCAAACATAAAGCGCTATTGCTCACAGAGCAGATGAGAAAGGATTTAAATATGTCGTTCGCTGTAATATAACTAATACCAATCCGCATTAGAATTTGCTCTTTTAGCGAAAATTATCAGTGAGGTATTCGAGGCAGCCTTTTGAAGACATAGTCGTTCTCGGCAACTGCTCCTGCGTTGCTCTACCTCCTGCATCCATGCAGTCGTACGTTAAGAAAGGCTAACAAAGAAGACCACTCTGATAAATTCGCCCTTCGGGGCAGTGTCACAACCCCCATTACTGCTTCAAATGACTTTGATGTAGAAGACTACACCTACAGTCATTTTCATTGTACTGGGCCTAGTGACGCAGCCTAAAATAGATCATATTCTAATAAGGATTGGTATAAAGGTTCTGAACAATATCACTTCATGTCAAAAGATTCGTAATCAGCATTGAATTTCTTCTACACATTACGCCAAAGGCGGAATATCGAAGGATAAATTTGAACACATGAAAGGAGTCTTTTTGTGACAAATAGAAAAATTGTAAACACGAATTTGGATGTAGAACATCTAAACAAGCAAGAACAACACTGGGAAAGTATATTTTCCGGTAAACCCAATATGTTTGGAGAATTCCCAAGTGATGCGGCTGTAAAAGCTGTAGAAATATTTAAAAAAGAAGGTAAAACTAATGTCCTTGAAATTGGCGGTGGTCAGGGGCGAGATACCATGTTCTTTGCCGAAAATGGTATTTGTGTTCAGGTGCTAGATTATTGCCAGTCAGGTGTGCATGCTATAACAAAAAAAGCAGAAAATAATGCGCTTTCTCAACTGGTCACCGCGAGATGTCATGATATTAGAAATCCACTTCCTTATGAAAATGACTCATTTGATGCTTGTTTTTCCCATATGCTTTATTGCATGGCATTAACTACCAATGAGCTTGAGTTTCTCTCAAGCGAGATAAAACGAGTGTTAAAGCCGAGCGGGCTTAACATATACACAGTAAGGCATACTGGAGATTCTGATTATGGAACAGGAACCTGTATAGGAGAGGATATGTATGAAGTTGGCGGCTTTATTGTACATTTTTTCTCAAAAGAAAAGGTAACACAATTAGCTAAAGGGTATAAATTGGTTTCCGTTGATGAATTCGAAGAAGGTTCGTTACCAAGAAAGTTATTTCGTGTAACGTTGAGGAAGTAATAGTGGATGAAAGTTACCTAACGACTTAATAGTAAAAATCAGCATGTCGGTATTAATGACCATTAGCAAAATACCTATTAGCAAAAATATCCCCAATATTCCCTCAACATAATAATTGAATCGTTTTTTAGGATTTGACCGCTTGTTTCATGAGCTCAATAAACGAGCTGACCCTCTTTGACAGCTCTTTATTTCGGTAATAAACAATATTTATAGGTTGTTCAATTTTGAGTGTAGTAGTCGTGAATAACTGCACCAAGGGTCCTACTTTAATATCTTGTTGTGTAAAGTCTGATAAGCACACAATTCCCGTACCGCACAACGCGAGTTGCCTTAAGGTTTCTCCACTGTCGGCTTTAATATTGGTTTGAATATGCAACAGGTTATTAAATGCATCGTAAATCGGCCAATGATTTAACTTTTCTAACGAGCTGAAACCTAATAACTGATGTTGCGTTAAATCTTCGACGGTTGTTGGTGTACCGTGTTTAGCTAAGTAGTCAGGGCTAGCTAAGATCCTAATTTGACTTAACCCCAGTGGAGATGCTGTTAACGTCGAGTCTTTAAGTTCACCTATTCGAATGGCAATATCGGTTCGCTGCTCTAATAAATCGATGAGATTTTCATTTTTTACTAACTCAATTTGTGAGCTTACGGCAGCATAGTTCAACAAACACCTGCTTGGTGGATGGGCGCACCGTGGATTGTTAAAAAATATATTGATGAAGTATTTACCATTGGCCATGGTCGTCTGTATCAAAGTGACGGACGCACCCGTAAAAATGCCGAGCACAAATATGGCTCTGATGGGCTAATACAAGGCAAACAATACATGCTTAGCGTTACGTGGAACGCGCCTGCAGAAGCCTTTACCGATCCGAACCAGTTCTTTGAAGGTGTTGGTGTTGATGGGGTTTATTTGGCTATGCATAAAGCGCATCAGTTTTTAGGTATGTCACAACTTGAAACCTTTATGAGTAATGATGTGATTAAGAATCCAGATATTGAAAGCGATACGAGCCGTTATAAAGCTCATTTAACTCGCTTATTTGCTTCGTAATGTAACGATAGCATTAGTCTGCACATACCTACGCTCTGATGGAACCAATGGTCTAAATCGACGCTATTTCTAGTATGTTTAGCTCAACCTATAAAGTCTGCGACAGAGATTAGTATTATTGAAAAATAGGATTTTTATTAATAACTTGCTATTGTTCTGTAGGGGTTAAAAGTACCTTTATCACTAATGTTAAAGGTACGCTTTTAAAGAAGATGTGGATATTAAATGATTGATGCTGTTTGTACTTATGGTGGTGAAAGGCACACTTTTTCAATTTTGAAATTTCAGATGTTACCTGAAACTGAAATTGAAAAATTTAGGCAGTTTTTACAATGCCCTGAGTGCGAAGGAAAAGCTTACTATCGTAAGAGAAGCTCAGACGGTAAAGTAGCGTGTTTTGGCTCTCGATATCATGTTGCAGGATGCGATGAAGGTCATCCTTCAACTCAACGAGACCGAGAGACTCGGCATAGTGTAGAAGTGAATAAAGTCATTTCTGATGCTGATATTATTAGCATTGATTTCATGTTAGCAAACACCAAAAAGCCAGTCATAGAGGAGCAAGCTGTAGTCCCTACATCAACCCCAACGCCCCCCACAAAAAACGCTAATACAAGTGGCAAACACACTCGCAATATTGAACAAAGCAAAGTCAAAGTATTAGGGCTAGAGAAAATCCTCAATAGCTTGATGCGTGGCAGCGATTTAGCTGAATCAAGTACCTTGATTGAGCTTGATACGGGCTACAAATTTAAAGCCAAGAATTTATTTGTTAACTTTGCCGAGGCTGAGCCAAGTGCTAATGCCAAAGAAGCAAAGCCTAAAATGTATTGGGGTACGATTTCACATCTAGATAAAGAACTTGATTGGTTAAACCCATCTGATTGTAATGATGTTGGCATTCCTATCTCTAAATATAAATCGATAATATTGGAACGTTTTAATGTATCGGAAGGGCGTCAGTTAGAAGGTGCGGGGATTATTCTGTTTGGGAAATGTTTTTGGAACTCAAAGAAGACCCGCAAGATAATTGAATTGTGGAATTCAGACAGAATTTTTATCTCAGTATTAGAAGACTAATCTGCAATAAGCCGTTTAGTCATTAAAGATATATTGGCTTATATCACAATGTGTTGCTTACAAAATTGAAGCAGCTTTTTGATGAATGGCATGTTTTGATTTCGAGTCGTGTTTGATGTACTTGCTGCATTTTTGCTATTGGATTGACCTTTGAGTCGATCTTCTCTTATTTTACGCCGTTCATCGGCAAGGTTCGCAACTTCGGCGAACTGTTGTCGTTGAGCCAATGTCATGCTGGCCATAAAGCTCCGAAAAGGAACTTTGGGTGTGGCAGCGGCTAGATTGGTTTTTGGTGTGCTACACATAGTCATATTCTAGTTGGCAAATAGTGGTGTACTTAATAAGACCGACAAGAGTGAGATAACATTTCATTTGTGGCGTAATTTAAATTGGGCGGGCGATATCATCAAGTAAGTTTAGCCATTGTATAAATTATCATTATTGATAACAAAAAGCCCTGAGGCGATAACGGCTCAGGGCTTAGATTGTTTGTTATCTTAACTAGCAAGATATGTTCAACTTGCTTTTTTTGCGCTCAAATTCGGACTTTTTTAAATACGAGCCATACGTTTAAGCAGCAACAACCACAGTATAGGGAGCAACAAGATATAGAAAAACAACACTTTTGCACCGATATCCCCGTAGAACAAAGTGTTGTTTACAAATCTCACAATGCCCATAGGATCCCATGGCATGAAATGAATATTGCCGTGCAATAACATCGCACCTAAAATCACAATCGTAATGGCTATCCATTGTCTTGCTGGCTCGTAGCTTTTCACTAGAAACGCAGGAATAAACGCGGCTAAACCGATACCAATAAAGTTCTGCGCAAGGTGAGCCAGTAATGGATATTCACTGCTATTTAATCGCCACAATAAGTTGCCGGCAGCAGACTGGCCGATTGCCATGATGCTTAATGCATAATAACCAATGCTAATGCACAGGCTGAGTAAGACTAATTTGATGATATTCATTTATTTCCTTTTAATGTGAATATTCCATAAACGTTTTTTCGAAACAGTGTACAGATTTTACCGTCAATAGTGAGTAATGGTTATTTCTGTAATATTGCATTATATCGGCTAAATGCAGCATCGAGATCGGCAATTAAATCGTCGGCATCTTCAAGTCCAATGTGTAAGCGTATTAATGGTTTACTGCTGTCCCATTGGGTCGCAGTACGGATATTGTTAATACCAAATACCCCTAAAATTAAGCTTTCGAAACCGCCCCATGAAAAGCCCATTTTAAAATGGTCCATGTTTTCAACAAAAGCAGTGACAGACGCTAAGTCGCCTTGCTTAAGTACAAACGAAAATAAGCCATTACCGCTGCTAAAGTCGCGTTTGAAAAATTCGTGACCAGGGCAAGTATCAAACGCAGGATGACGGATATGGTCCACTTCTGGACGAGTCGCTAACCAATTAGCCACTTTTAAGGCATTTTTATTATGTTGTGCCATACGTACCCCTAAGGTTCGTAAGCCTCGCGCAGCTAAATAGACGTCATCCGGCGAAGTCGTTTGGCCCATTAAGTAACTGTTTTCGCGCAGTTGTTCCCAATGTTTTTCATTGGCAGTTGCCGTACCCATCATGACATCTGAATGGCCGACAATGTACTTGGTGGCGGCTTGAATAGAGATGTCGATACCCATATCGAATGGACGAGAATTAATGGGAGATGCCCAGGTATTATCCAGCATTACAATGACATCATGTTCGTGAGCGATACGGCTAAGCGTCGGTACATCTTGCACTTCCATGGTGATAGAACCTGGTGATTCTAAAAATAATACCTTGGTGTTAGGACGAATTAACTCACGAATACCTGCGCCAATCATTGGGTCGTAATAGGTGGTTTCGATGCCAAAACCTGCCAGCATTTTATTGCATAAATCGCGCGTTGGTTCATAGGCTGTGTCGACCATTAATAAATGGTCGCCACTTTTTAAAAATGATAACAAAGCGCTGCTGATTGCGCCCGCACCAGAAGGGTATAACGCAGTGCCAGCACCGCCTTCAAGTTCACATATGGCCTGTTGAAATGAAAAATGGGTTGGGGTGCCGCGACGACCATAAAACATTTCACCGTTGGTTTTATTTTTAATCGCAAAGCGCATCTCATCCATGGTGTCGAACACCACTGTCGATGCTCTGAATACTGGCGGATTAATAATGCCTTTAGTGAACTTTTTTTCGCGGCCAACGCTAACAATTTGGGTGGCTAACTTATCGTCTTTGCTCATGTTGTTACTTCCATTATGTGTAGAGTCCACGGTTTACGTTTTAGCTAATGTTTATTAGCAAAATATCAATGATATGGATAAATGCGCTACGGTGAGTGATCTACTGATGTTCATTATCCTAGCACCAACAAACGTAAATAAAACCGCCTAATTGACAAGCTTGACTATTTTTCATCACTTAGCGGTAAACTGAGGCTCATTTCAACTCCTTCTACCCCATTTTTTGTCATGTTAGTCGCTTTAATGGTGCCATGATGAAAATCACTGACTAGTCTCGCAATATACAAGCCTAATCCTAGATGGGGCTTGCCATTAATGCCTTGAGGCCTGATTGACACCATAGATTCAAAAATCTGGCTGTTCATGTCTTTTGGCAGTAAAGGACCAATGTTACTGACGGTTAATATCGCTTGTTTTTGATATTGGGTCAGGCTGACGGTGATGGCGCTGTCGGGCTGATGAAACTCAATTGCGTTGTTGATTAACTTATCCATTAATTGGGCGATGTATTCTGGTACACCGTCGCAATACATGGCTTTATCTTCAATGTGGATGCTAAAGAGCTGATCTGGATAAGTCATTTGATAGCCTTGCATGCAACCGCTAATCACTTTCTTTAATGAAAAACGACAGCTTTCAGCTTGGGTCAAACTGGCTTCGAGACGAGTTGCTTCGCTTAAGTTATTTAAAATAAGGTGCAAGCGACTCACACCTTCTTGGGCGCGACTGACGTACTTTTGTGATTGATCGTCCAGTTGTTGTAAGCCTAAATGTTCAAGTGAGCTACGTACCACGGCTACAGGGGTACGGAGTTCGTGCGATAAACGTGACGACATGTTTTCTAAATAATGAGTATATTGTCCTAAACGACTGACAATGCTAGAAAAGCTGCGAGACAAATCACCGATTTCATCTCGGTTTTTGGAAGCGACAATTTGCTGTCTGACTCGGCCTTGGCTGTCGATGGCGAGTTCGGCCTGATCACGCAAACGGCGGATGCGGCTTGAAATACTCGAGGCAAAAATAAACAAGGCTAATGTGCCCATACTCATAATGGTCAAAATAACGTTAAACAGTTTTTCTAAGGCGCGGTTGCGCAAACTGCGAATGCCGTGAGTGGTTTCTTCTGCAATAACCACCCCCATGACTTTATCGTCAATCCATATTGGGCTTGCAGCGGCTAATACCACGGCTTTGTTGTCTGGCGTTAAGCGCCATGTAGAGCCTTGTTTGCCACTTAAGGCTTTTTCAATATGGCTGCCAGTCAGTTCGGTTGAGTCTTGCAGCGAATCGATAAAGTCTTGTGGTGGACGGGTCAATATTTTGTAATACAACGGCAGAATATATTGCTGCTTAAAGTGCAGCCAAAATGAGTCTGGTTGATTGACCTCAATATCATCTGCCCAGGTGTTGGACGATGAACGAATATCACCAGATTTGGCCAGTACGCGGCCATGATTATCGACGACCCAAATTCGTGAACTATTGTGGCTCATGCCTTTAATGATATTTTCAATTTCAGGCGAGGGCACTAATACTGTGCCTAAACTGGCTACTGAGTCGGTGGCCGATGTACCGATGACATTCACTAATTGCCGTGTTTTGCTATCGTTAACATTATGAATCGCAAAACCTAATTTGCTGCCTACCATTTCGAGCGGCAGCCTGAATTCAATATTGTATCCCTTATCTGTTTTTAACCACTGGCCTTGAATACGTGACTCAGGCGTAACGGGCATTGATTGGCTGGGGTCGGCGGGTAGTTCAAATGCACTGAGCCAACCACTTTTGGTATTGGCAACAATATAACGTCTGAACTGACCGTCTGGTGATTGAGTTGCCATGACTAAGTGATCGTTTCTATCAATTCGTAAGCTTTTACGGTTACGAAAAATTAGGCTTGGATCATTGACCTTAAAAAAACCGTATAAATAGCCGCCGTATTTGCCCACCATATGGCTAAAGCTGATATTGGCAGGGTCGGATTTATTACGTTGATAAATAACATGTTCGTCAGAATAGTTAAGGGTGCGATGTCGGTATAAGTCCCAGTCACTCAGTTTACCGTCCAGTTGAATAGGCCCTGCTAGGGGGTAGGCGTATAAGTCGCGGCCTTTTTCTACTTGCTTTAAAAAACTGGCTTGGTTGTCAAATAACTTAGGCCGTTCATGCAAGGCCGTCGCAAGGGCTTGGGTGGTGCCTTCAAGGGTTTTCTCTTGGCCATAACGTAAGTACTTTTCCATTTCCCACACATATTCATACCCCAGCCAAGGTAGACAGAGTAAAAACAGCGACAAAATGACGACTTTGGCTCGTAGTCCTATCGGTAAATTCATCTGTTAGATATTGTCCCAGCGGTAGCCCATGCCATAAACGGTATCGATACAGTCAAACTCAGTGTCGATGGCGATAAATTTTTTACGAATGCGTTTTACGTGTGAAGTAATCGTGCTGTCGTCGACGTAAATTTTAGCTTCTTGCATTAAATCTTGTCGACTGCGTACATGTCCTGGGTGTTTTGCCATGGCATGTACCATCCAAAATTCGGTGACGGTGAGTTCTATTGGGAGCGATTTCCAATACACCTGAATACGGTTGCCATCAATAGTGAGGTGACCGCGCTCGAGTAAGTTGTCTTCAATGGCACTTGAACCGATTAATTCAGAGCGGCGAAATAAGGCTGCAATACGGGCCATTAGGTGAGGAAAGCTGACATCTTTAGTTAAGTAGTCGTCGGCACCTAAACGTAGGCCGCACACTGTGTCAAAGTCGCTGTCTCTGGCGGTTAGAAAAATAATAGGTAAGCCGCTCGACATCGCCCTAAGTGCTTGGCATAGGGTAAATCCGCCGTCAATTTCATGCTCTAAGCCAATATCAATAATGGCTAAGTCAGGTAAGCGGGCATTAAAGGCGAGCATGGCTGCTGGGCGGTTGGCATAGGCTTGGACACTATAACCATGCTGTTGCAGGACATCTTTGTAGTTTTCGCGGATAGCGGTTTCGTCTTCAACAATGGCAATTCGTTTCATGGGATAATTTCAATTAATAAGCTGATAAATGAGTACATGGCTGACTATACAGGATTTTATGGTCCAAAAAAGCCGTTGAGGGCAATTGCCATATTGTTGCCACATTTGATCGCCACATTGCCATTTTTGCTCCCCAATAAAGCCACCAATGAGGTGTTTAATAGCGACATAGAGTTAATCAGCAACGCATTAACTCATGTATTGATGATAACTATCATTTTTTAACTCACCGCTAAACGGGACTTTTTATGAAAAAGCAACTTATCGCAGCAACAATTATTTCTACCATGATGATTTCAAACGTCAGCTGGGCCAATGACACTGACGTGCCCGAAGAACGTGAACATACTGAAGAGCTAGTGGGTTTGAGCTCGGGCATTTTACTTGGCGCAGTCATTGCTGGGCCTGTTGGTGCCATTATTGGTGCATTTACGGGCACCTTTATTGGTAAATCAGTTGGTGATGAAGCAGAGCTCACCGTCCAGAAACAACAATTGGTGGAGCAAGAACAACAATTAACTCAAACCAACGAGCAATTAATGGCTCTGACCACTAAGCAGCAGTCATTGGAGCAGGTGTCGGATAAATATTATCAATTACAGTCTAGCTTGGCAGAACAAAATGCGAATCAACAACAAATACTTAATGAATTAACCATTGGGATGAATGTACAGTTTAAAACCGGATCGAGTCATATTGAGCCGTTATTTGAACAACAGTTAGATAATGTGGCTTA
Organism: Shewanella polaris; assembly: GCF_006385555.1. Classification (NCBI taxonomy): domain Bacteria; kingdom Pseudomonadati; phylum Pseudomonadota; class Gammaproteobacteria; order Alteromonadales; family Shewanellaceae; genus Shewanella; species Shewanella polaris. Next base: position 1,887,321 of record NZ_CP041036.1, read on the forward strand.
CATGATGAGTTTGTCACCAGAATTGACCATTGATTTAACGGGCTATGCCGATCGCCGTGGTGATAATGCTTTCAACCAAGCGTTGTCTGAACAGCGTTTAGCTGAAGTGACCCAATACTTAGCGGCACAAGGTATTGCTCGTGAGCGTTTGCATGGACAGGCTTATGGTTCAACGTTGCCAATGCATCAAGAACAAAATTTTGAAAACGACTTTTTTGACCGTCGCGTGACGCTCAAGTTATTGGCACCCGGTGCTGAACTTGCTGCTAACTAAATCTACACGTGGATTTTCCTTTTTGTTTTGATATTACTCATCTAGGCGCAAACATTGATGTTGTAGCCTAAATGGGTAAGGAGCGAGTATGCGCCCGTTGTTTTTGATCTCACGTTTGTCTGTTAATTATATTGGTAAATTGTTGTGTTTCGGTTTGTTGTTTGTCGTTTATGCCAGTATCACAACGGCATTTGCATCTCCGTCTGGCTATCAAGATGACGATATCACCCAAGGCACGTTAGAGTATTTTCAACAAAATCAAGTGATACAAGCTTTTGCGCTAGATACACAAGTGAGCATGGATGTGTCGGGATTACTCAATCGGGTCACGGTTAAGCAAGTGTTTATCAATGACTCCGATCAATGGGTTAATGGACGATACTTATTTCCGTTACCGGAAACGGCTGCGGTCGATAGTATGAAATTACGCATTGGCGACAAAGTTATCGCCGGACAAATTCAACCTAAAAAACAAGCATTACAAACGTTTGAAACCGCCAAAAAACAAGGTAAACAAGCGAGTTTGTTACAGCAACAACGACGCAACTTGTTTACCTCTGACGTGGCCAATTTAGGGCCACATGAACAACTCGTGGTGGAAATCAGTTATCAACAAAAGGTTGAGTATCGTGATGGGGTATTTAGCTTACGTTTTCCATTAGCGATAACACCGCGTTATAACCCGCAAGCTGAGAGCACTACCGAGCAGCCGCAATTGGCCATGCCATCGAGCGCTAATACGACGACTGTTAAACACGTCAGGCCAGAACTAGATGTGAAGATGCAGGTGAATATTGATGCTGGTTTTGAACTAACCTCATTAGACAGTCTTTATCATCCGATTAAGCAATCTAATGTAGGCAATCATTACAGTGTGAACTTTGCCAGCAAACAAATTGCCGACCGTGATTTTGTACTGCAATGGCAAGCTAATGTTGGCGCAGTACCACAAGCGGCGACGTTTTATCAAACCGGTAAAACCCATGTGAAAAACAATAGTATTGAACGTGAACAGACTGCACTACGACAGCCTAACCCCGTTGATAATAATATGTACTCACTCTTGATGTTAATGCCGCCGAGTGTGGAAGTCAGCGAGCAACACCTTATTGCCCGCGAGCTAATTTTAGTCATCGATACCTCTGGTTCTATGTCTGGACAGTCAATCACTCAAGCTAAGCAAGCATTGCAATTTGCCCTTGCAGGACTGCGTGACATCGACAGCTTTAATATTATTGAATTTAATAGTGACGTAACCCTTTTATCTGCAACGCCATTGCCTGCTAATAGCCGTAATATTGGTAAAGCAAACCGATTTATTCAGTCATTAGAGGCCGACGGCGGCACCGAAATGCGCAGTGCATTACAAACTGCGCTGGTGGATAGCGTACAGCAAGATTCAGATCAAACCGATACACGCAGTGATATGTTGCGCCAAGTGATTTTTATGACAGACGGTGCCGTTGGCAATGAACATGAGTTGTATCAGCTTATTAACGATCAGTTGGGTGCCAGCCGATTATTCACGGTCGGTATTGGCTCTGCGCCTAACTCAGATTTTATGCGTCGGGCGGCAACAATGGGGCGAGGGACATTTACCTACATTGGCAATGAGTCTGAAGTGCAGCAAAAAATTGAACAATTACTTAATAAAATTGAACAACCCGTGTTGACCAATATTGGCTTGTATTATCTTGATGGCAGCGTACCGGATTATTGGCCGACGACTATTAGCGATTTATACCAAAATGAACCACTTTGGGTAAGCATTAAATCGGCGTCACACCAACAACAGCCCATCATAGTGTCTGGCAATATTAATGGTCAATATTGGCAGCAACAACTTGATTTTGAAGAAAATCAGGCTGCTAAGGGCATCGATTTATTATGGGCAAATGCACAAATAACATCACTTGAGCTTTATAAAGACAATGCCAGCCGAGATCGCGTCAATAAGCAAGTTGAAGCATTAGGCTTGTTGTATCACTTAGTGACCAGCCAAACCAGTTTAGTTGCTGTGGATGTCACTCCGGTTAATCCATTGATTGATAATCCTATAGATGTGCAGTTACAACCGCATATGCCCCATGGTTTAAATGCTGCTCAGTCGTCGCAAGTATTGCCACAAACCGGTACAGCTAGTCGATTATGGTTATTAATTGGTTTTAGTTTGCTTGGCTTAGGTTTGTTGCATTATTTATGGTTAAGACAACGCTTACCTGGCCAATTGTTAGTGATTGAATCACATGATTAAACAGGAGCGTAAATATGTCGCAAACAATATCACCGACCAAACATTGGATTGTGATTGCGCTGATAAGCGTAGTGGGATGCGCACTATTATTACAGGGAGGTTATATGCAAGCTAAAGCCCATTTTGCCCAATTTTTAATTGAACGTGCTTTTGAAAAAACCTTGGTAGATAGCCAACCTCATAAACCCTGGTCTTGGGCCGACACTCATCCGGTGGCTAAGATGCGTGTGTTGCAACAACACAATGATAGCTTGCAACCTTTAGGCAGTGACTTGTACGTATTAGCAGGGGCATCTGGGCGCAATTTAGCGTTTGGACCTGGGTTGATGTTAGCGGGAGCTTCGTTGGGTGAGCAGGGCAATATGATTATTGCTGGCCATCGAGACAGTCATTTTATGCGTTTACAGTACGTTAAGGTCGGCGACATGATTGAACTGTATAGCACTGCAGGGGAGCGAGTGTTATATCAAATTACTACCACCCATGTAGTGCATGAAACCGACTTAGATGTGCTGGCACCTACAGCCGAAAGTCACTTAACCTTGATAACTTGTTATCCATTCGACCAATTGAGTGGTAATGCCGAATACCGCTATATTGTTGAAGCTAAGCCAGTAGTGAGCAACCCTTTATACAGTTAACTCCAGTTATACAGTTAACCATAATTGCGATACCCAAGACTTGATAAATCTGTGGCTAATAAATATGTGTATTTTAAATATTGAGTCGTTTGAGATAATGACAAATGGAAGGAAAAGTAAAACCTAAGGTCAGGCGGCTAATGTTTATAAGGTGTTTCGCTTAAATGGGTAATAAAAAAGCAGAGCGCTAATGGGCTCTGCTTTTTTGATATCAGAAAGCGACAACTACGCTTTCGTTATTGATATTAAGCTTTCATTGATTTTTCACCGCGAGCTAACCCCACTACACCAGAACGTGATATTTCAATCACCTTGGTTGAATCGCCAATAGCATGGATAAACGCATCAATTTTATCACTGGTTCCCACCATTTGGATGGTATACAGGCTTGCTGTTACATCGACAATTTGACCACGGAATATATCTGCTGTGCGCTTAACTTCTTCGCGCTGTTCGCCTTGAGCTTTGACTTTAATTAAGGCTATTTCACGTTCAATATAAGCCGACTCAGTAATGTTAGCCACTTTCAAAATATCGATAAGTTTGTGCAATTGTTTTTCAATTTGCTCAAGGATATTTTCATTGGCAATCACAGTAATATTTAAGCGTGACAAGGTCACATCTTCAGTCGGCGCAACGGTTAAGCTTTCGATGTTGTAGCCACGTTGAGAAAATAATCCCACGACTCGTGACAATGCGCCTGGTTGGTTTTCAAGTAATACAGAAATAATACGACGCATTAGCTTTTCTCCGTTTTGCTTAGCCACATTTCGTTCATTGCACCGCCGCGAATGAGCATTGGATAGACGTGTTCAGTTTCGTCTACGCTGATATCAACGAATACTAACTTGTCTTTCATTGCCAACGCTTCAGCTAACTTAGATTCAAGTTCATCTGGGTGATCAATGTTCATTCCTACATGGCCATAAGCTTCTGCGATTTTTGCAAAATTAGGTACTGAGTCCATGTAAGATTGTGAATGACGACCTGAGTAAATCATGTCTTGCCATTGTTTCACCATACCAAGGAAGCGATTGTTTAAATTGATGATTTTAACCGGAGTATCGTATTGCAGCGCAGTAGAAAGCTCTTGAATATTCATTTGAATAGAACCGTCACCAGTGACACAAACAACCGTAGCGTCAGGGTACGCCATTTTAACGCCCATCGCCGCAGGTAAACCAAAGCCCATGGTGCCTAGTCCACCAGAGTTAATCCATCGGCGAGGCTTATCAAACGGGTAATATAAGGCGGCAAACATTTGGTGCTGGCCGACATCTGAAGCCACGTAAGCATCACCATTGGTGAGTTTATACAAGGTCTCAATCACTTGCTGTGGTTTGATTCTATCTGTTGTGCGATCAAACTCTAAACTCTTGCGTGAGCGCCAAATTTCAATATCGTTCCACCATGCAGCCATAGCGTCAGCATCATTGGTTTTATTGGTTTCATCAAGCAGCGCTAACATGCTGTCTAGAATATTGTCTGCTGAACCAACAATCGGAATATCGACTCTAATGGTTTTTGAAATAGACGATGGATCAATATCGATGTGCAAAATAGTCGCATTAGGACAATACTTTTCAACATTGTTTGTTGTACGGTCGTCGAAACGGACTCCAATACCAAAAATTAAATCGGTGTTGTGCATTGCCATGTTAGCTTCGTATAACCCATGCATCCCTAGCATGCCTAAACTCTGCTTATGAGTGCCAGGAAACGCGCCTAAGCCCATTAAGGTACTCACTACGGGGATGTTTAAGCGTTCAGCAAGGGCAAGAATCTGTGCATCACAACCAGAAATAACCGCGCCACCACCAACGTATAATACCGGTTTTTTAGCAGCTAACAGAGCTTGTAAACCTCGGCGAATTTGACCTTTATGGCCTACCGTTGTTGGATTATATGAGCGCATTTTAACGCTGTCTGGGTAAACATAATCATGCAGTATATCTGGGCTTAAACAGTCTTTTGGTAAATCGATGACCACAGGGCCTGGGCGACCTGTTGCGGCAATGAAAAAAGCTTTTTTAACTGTTTCAGGTATGTCTTTAGCATCGGTGACTAAAAAGCTGTGCTTTACGATAGGGCGAGAAATACCAATCATGTCGCATTCTTGGAAGGCATCATTACCAATTAAATTACTCGGTACTTGACCTGATAACACCACTAATGGGATTGAATCCATGTAAGCGGTAGCAATACCTGTAATGGCGTTGGTAGCACCGGGGCCTGAAGTCACTAACACAACTCCAACTTTACCTGTAGCGCGGGCATAGCCATCAGCCATATGTACGGCTGCTTGTTCATGACGAACTAGGATGTGTTCGATACCGGATATTTTATGCAGAGAATCGTAGATGTCTAACACCGAACCGCCGGGATAACCGAAGATATGGCTGACACCTTCATCTATTAATGAGCGCACGATCATACTCGCGCCAGAAAGCTTTTCCATGAAATGAGTCCTTTTAAGTTACCGTATGGTAAACAGTATCTTGTATACAACGACGGTAATCGCTTTAAAAAATAAGTTTGAAGGGTAATTCAAACTCGTAGATTGAAGTTGCCATCGCAATATTCAATAGTGGGTTTCATTGCTACTTACTAAGTAACTAGCCTCCATCTTATGTAAATTTAAATTTACTGCAACCACTTTAGTTAATTATTTTTAAAGGTTGAAATAGTTTCATGTTTATGATTTTTTTGGTAGGAGTGTTATGGCCAACGAAAGGCAATGACTGTACCTAATTGGATTGTGTTGTATTAACGTCTATAAATTACCTTATACGTTATATGCTTAAGACTGAAAACGTTTAACCACACATAAAAAGACCACTAAATAGTGGTCTTTTTATGTGTGGTTATTATTGGTAATGTGGTGAGTATTTAAATGATTAGCGTTAATCTAGTTGAGGTGATTTTGGCAGTGTGCTTTGAAAAAACTGACATACCCCGACTAATACTACTGCGCCAAGCATTAACGCTGAAAAAGGTACTGCGCTGCCGTCATAAAAATATGCTAGCAAGGGCCCTGCAACGGCGCCAAATCCAAATCTGAGGGTGCCAATGACGGCCGTTGCGGTACCGGTTTCTTTCTGGAATTTCATTAACACAATGGCATCGGCATTAACCGACATAATCCCTAGAGAACCCATTAATGGGATCAGCATTGCCACCGTAAAATGATAACTTAATTCAAATACATTAACCGCTAACAAGCCTGTTGCCGATAGGATGCCGAAAAATGTTGCTACATGTAACATCCGTTTTGAGCCGAATTGGGTCACTACTTTAGAGTTCACAATATTGGCGAGCATTAGGGCTCCCACGTTGGTGCTAAATAATATAGCAAACAATGACTTATCTAACTTAAAAACTTCCATGTAGATAAATGGTGAAGCGGTTAAGTAGCAGAAAAATGCAAATGAAGTTAATACGCCGCTAGATAAATTAAGTTTAACGCCGCTACGGGCAAACACTGTGTAATAGCCCCCTAAAAATGATTTTTGACTGCGACCACCTAGGTCTTTATCGCTGGGCATTTTAAGTTTAAACAATATTAACGCCAATAAGGTTATGGCATAACAGCTTTGGCTTAAAAAGATCATATGCCAATCGCCAACTTCCATGATTAAGCTGCCCAATGTTGGGGCAAGTAATGGTGCTAACATCATAATTAAGCTGACATAAGACATGCCTTTTGCGGTATTTTGACCATAAATTTCTTTAATATAACCCGGAACCACAACCGTGGCAGCAGCACCTATGAGTGCTTGAGCAAAACGTAATACTAAAAATTGTTCAATACTGGTACTGAGTGAAATTAACAAACTGATTAGGGTGAAGCCTAATAATCCAAATATGACCAGTGGTCTACGACCAATTTTATCGGCTAAAGGACCAAAAACCAGCATACCTAATGCATAACCCGCCAGGTAAATACTGAGAGACTGTTGTACTGTGGTGACATCAGTGTCGAAGCCCAATGCCAAAACCGACATTGCTGGTAAATACATGTCGATAGCTAATGGCGTTATTGCAACAATGGCGGCAAGCATAGGAATTAGCATTGCTAAATGAGGTATACCAACAGGAATTGAAGAATTGGACTTTAATGGCGATACCAAGTGAACCTCGTGTGCTTTGTCGTTACGGCAGAAATTTCGGTTTGTCAGGCGATAGTTTAACATGATAAATAACATTTATTGATGTTGATTCTGTAATGAATAATGTTGAAATGTGGTGTCTTTATATGTATTGACTGTGGATATTTACGGCACATAAATACCCATTTTTTAATTAATACTCTCCGTTAACTGACTTAGTGATTGAACCTAAAGTTAAGCCTAATTACGCTTAATATTCTATTTTTAATACAATATGATGTAATCACTCGTGAATATGTCGTAATTAATTTGAAATAAAACTATGATTACTGTCTAAATTATTATCATTGAGGTGGTTGTGATACTGAGTCGGTTGTATGGTGTTATGCCTGGGTTAGAGACCTTTTCTCGTTACGAGCGAAGCTGGCTTAAAGATGATGTTCGCGCAGGTTTGTCTGTTGCCGCTGTCGCTTTGCCTGTGGCCATTGCTTATGCGCAATTAACGGGTGTTAATGCTGCGGTGGGTTTGTATTCCTGTGTATTGCCGATGATAATTTATGCTTTATTTGGCACCTCAAGACAACTTATCGTTGGCCCTGATGCTGCAACGTGTGCAGTTATAGCGGCTGTTGTTACACCTCTAGCAGCCGGAGACAGCCTTAAACATTGGCAATTAGTGATGACCATGACCGTGATGACGGGGTTTTGGTGCTTAATTGCCAGCCGGTTTAAATTAGGTGTTTTAGCTGACTTTCTGTCTAAGCCGATTTTAATGGGGCTTCTTAACGGTGTGGCTATTACTATTATAGTAGGGCAGTTTTCTAAAATTTTCGGTTTTACCTTTGATGAAAAATACTTACTTGAACGTTTAAGTGGTGCGCCAAGCTATTTATCGCAAACTCATATACCAACACTATTAATGGCGATTCTTACTGTCATTGTTTATTTTGTGATGAAGCGCTTAAAGCCTAATTGGCCTGCGTCCATGTTTGCTATTACAGCGGGCGCAGGACTCGTGTGGGCTTTCCATTTAACGGATTATGATATTGCGGTTATTGGCAGTGTAGCGGCTGGTTTGCCCACCTTCCAAGCGCCGGTATTTAATATTGGTATTGCGCGTGAACTGGTGATGCCAGCACTTAACTTAGCTATGGTTAGTTTTGTGAGTATGATGCTGACAGCCCGTAGTTTTGCCGCTAAAAATGGTTACGAAATTGATGCCGACAAAGAGTTTAAAGCATTAGGGTTAGCGAATATAGCCTCTGCTTTATCGCAAGGTTTTGCGGTGAGTGGTGCAGATTCTCGCACCGCGGTGAATGATGAAAATGGTGGTAAAACCCAATTGGTCTCGGTAATAGCTGCAGTGTTGATTGCCTTTGTGGCAATATTTTTAACTGCGCCATTAGAGTTTATTCCCAGCGCAGCCTTAGGGGTTGTATTGGTGATTGCGTCCATACATTTAATTGATTTGAAATCTCTCTGGGGATTACGTTTACGCGACCGCCAAGCATTTTATCTCGCATTAACGACTTTCTTTGCCGTACTGTTTATCGGCGTTATTCCAGGTATTACCTTAGCCGTTTTATTGGGTTTATTTCAATTTCTTAGAACCGTAATGCGCCCAACAGACCAAGTACTTGGGCTTGATGCCAAAGGAATTATTCGCAGTATCGACAGCAGTGACAAAGCCGCTCCGATCCCTGGAATATTTATTTACCGGTTTAATTCTCCGCTAACCTATTTTAATGCGACTTACTTTAAACGACGTTTACTTGAACGTTTTGCAAGGCAAAATCAGTTGGAAAGCATCGATTGTGTGATTATTGATGCAGTACCCTGTTTTACTCATTTAGATTTAAGTGTAATGGCGATGCTGGGTGATATAGACGTGTTACTGCGAAAGCGCGGTGTCAGTTTAGTATTGGCTGGGCGAAAGCGTCAGTTGATTAGCTGGTTTGAGCAAACTGATATGGTATCTGGGGACGAGGGGATTACCATTCGTTCTGACTTATATTTAGCATTAAAACTTCACCAAAGTCATATTGCTGCAACCGAAGCGCTGGAATTAAAGAAGGCTTCGGATAATGAATCTACCGAGTCGGTATTGACTCATAGTCAGATTTAACTGTTTGATATTAAATATTTTGTTTTAAACTTCTGAATTTTAAAGTTTTTTATATGTGTTGTCGCAGGTGGCTTTATTCTATACACTCGCTGCAAACGATCTGAGTATGGCAATCATACTGAGTTATGACGCCCCCTCGAAAATCAGGCCCTTGATGTCCTTTCTGAGCCCTTGAGTACAGTAAAAAGCGTAGTCTATTTATTGGATATGGCATGTATGGTTTCGCAAGTAAGTGAAGCAATGCTGGATGTGATCGCAGATGCGTTAGTCGAAAAGGGTTACATCCTTTTATCTGACATCATTCCTGAGTATGTAAGCTCAGCTTTGCTTGTAAAAATGCATGCTGAACAAGACATAAATTTTAAAAAAGCCGCTATCGGACGTGGTGTTGAACAACAAATCAACAGTGACATTCGTTCGGATAAAATCAGTTGGTTAGAAGAACAAGATCATGTTGACCGTGAATATTTAGCGATTATGAGCCAATTGAAAGATGGTTTAAACCGACGTCTATTTATGGGGTTATTTGATTTTGAAAGTCATTATGCTGTTTATGAACCGGGTGGTTTTTATAAAAAACACGTCGATGCACTTAGTGGTAGCCAAAATCGTATTTTATCAACAGTATTTTTTTTGAATCCTGATTGGCACAACAATGACGGCGGTGAATTGATTATTTATGATGAAGCCGATTTCCCCTTAGAAGTGATTAATCCGCAAATGGGCACTTTGGTGCTGTTTTTAAGTGAACGATTCCCACATGAAGTTAGGCCGACAATGAAAACCCGCAATAGTATTGCTGGTTGGTTTAGAGTGAGTCACGCCAATCACGGTTTTTGATCAAGCGATTACGTGCTTCTCGATACCTATTTGGCAATCGCTATTTATTAATAGCATTTAATCTTACGATAAGAATACTGTTTTACACTATTGATGAAAAACATTGCTGTTACTAGCTGTAAATCTATATGCAGTTAAGGTAATGTAACCTTTTACATTAGAGGAACGTTAATTTGAGCTGGATTAATAGACTAGATTGCTTGATAGGCGAACATGTGATTTTAGAGCCGCTGTCATTAGATCACGTTCCTGGTTTAACTCTAGCTGCCAGCGATGGTGAGTTATGGAAGCTGTGGTTTACACAAATTCCCAATGCCGAAGGCATGAAAGCGTATGTTGAATATGCTTTAACCTGCGAAAATAATGGTGAAGCGGTTGCGTTTGCAGTACGTGATAAAGTCTCTGGAAATATCATCGGTTGTACTCGCATTTGCCACTGGGACCAACCGAATCGCAGACTCGAAATTGGCTACACTTGGTATGCGAAATCCTATCAACGCAGTGCCATTAATACTGAATCCAAATTATTGTTACTCCGTTATGCATTTAACACTTTAGATGCAATTGCCGTTGAGTTCAGAACGCATTGGTGCAATCACGCCTCTCGAAATGCTATTGAGCGTTTGGGGGCAAAGCAAGATGGCATATTACGCAATCATAAAATTCAAGCAGACGGGACTATTCGTGACACGGTGATATTTTCGATTATTGAAACCGAATGGCCTCAAGTTGAACATTTTTTAACATCTCGTTTAGCGCATTATCAATTGTTAACATTATCTACTACTTTCTAAAAGACGAAGGGAAACAACCATGAACAAACCTGCTATGTGGATTTTTACGGTATCGGCTATGTGTGTGAGTATCACTGCACAAGCGGAAAGTGCAGCAGAAAAAGCATTTACTGATGAGTTACTTGAATGTGCAGCATATTATCAAATTAGTTCAGAAGCGATAGGCGCGATGAATGCTCCACAAATGAAAGCTGTGGGAGAGCGTTTAAAAACCTCTGCAGTTGATGCCGTGAAGATTGCTGGTAAGTATCGTGACCCTGCACAAGTTGATAAAGATGTAGTAACAGCTAAACAAAAACAAATTGCTCAACTAGGTGGGTCTAATAACTTAGGCGGCTTGATGTCAAAATACAAAGATTCTTGTAAATCGATAGTGACTGACCCACAAAAACGTTTAGATTATTGGACTATGGCAACAATGTAATGGGTTACTAAGTCTTTAGAAAATAACCACATTGAAGTTATTCAAGTGGTTATTTTTTTATCCATTCGCCTTGTTTTGTTTGGATCATATGTCCTGGTTCTGCTGCTTCAATGGCCTTTTGTGCTGCAAGTGCAGCAACATTATTAAGGCTAAGACCATTTCGATTAGCGATGATTTGATAATAGTATTTTCGTTTGCTATTGACGCTTAATACCAGCTGTTTCGCTTCTGGTGAGTCGACAACAATGCCTAAGTAACCATTAGGTTGCTCACCCACGATTCTCGCATTCTTAGCGTCTTGTAATGTCATAGCCCATGCATTGGCACACCAGAAGATACTCGCGAAACATATGGCGGTTATTAAAGTGAATGATGATTTCATTTAAGAAACTCCCGTTAAAATAACTCTTCATTACCAAGTAGATTCTCGAGATCTTTTTCCACTCTGATTTTAATTTCGTGTTCAATTTTAACGTTTAAATTGATCACAATAGGTTTATCCGGTGGTTCTATTTTTACCGTGGGCGTACAGGCGGTTAGCCACAACAATGCCATTGCGGTGGTGCAACTGAGTAAAATTATTGATGAGTATTTCACGTGGGCTATCCTTTTATGCTGCTATTGAACTTTGATTTCAATTTGGTTCTGTATCTTATTGCCAACTTGCGTGCTTCGGTACAACTGAATTAAGTTTTCTTGGTGGGTGTAATTAAGATGAACAGGGCGTTCAACCCCACGACTGTTTCCTTTTACACCAATGTTGATCACTGCATCCCCGTTGGGCGTCATATCAAACGTGCTTGCTAGTTCACTGTAGTTTAAATGCTCAAGGGCGGTAAAGACCAATTCAAGATAAGGCTGAGATAATTCTAGTCGATCAATTGCAGGGTTTCCGGCAACTTCAATTAATCCACCTGGTGCTCGTGCTGCGAGTTTCCCGCCTGCAATAGTGACTTTACCATCAACCAGTTCAGCAGGTAATACTCCATCAAATAAACCATTTGCTTTAACGCCTACCTGAGGTTGCTCTTGTAAAAATTTCTCTAAACTTAAGCCTTGTAACAATAGGTATCCATAGGATTTATCTTGCAGCTTGAGTACAAATTCAGGTAATAAAAAACGTCCATCTAACATATCACCACTGGCGGTAAGACTGACATTCGTTTCACTTAATCCAGTAACTTGTTGTAACCAGTTGGTCGGGGTTTTGTTTCCGTCTTTATTGAGTTCTATATCAGCATTTAAATTCAGGTTTGTCAGCGACAATCCCAACTTGGCTTGCTGTAAACTGATTGCTGTCTGTGGGCAAACTAATTGACTGTGAGCAAAGTGTTTTTCGGCTGCAGGAGTATTGGGACCATCGTGAATTTGCTGCCAATTAAATTGGCATTGGGCAAATACGTCACCGCCATTAAATGACTTATCTTGCCATTGTCCTGACAAGGATGATAACTGTTGTTGAATTTTCATTTCAAACTGGCTGGTGTTGTCTATTTCACTCAGTGCAAAACCAGCCACGAGTTTACTGTGACCCTGAATTGTAAAATCATTGGGTAAAGGTTGGACTTTTTGCAATGTTTTTAGTGCGGTTTCAATGTCGGTATCAAAGGTCCATTGGCCTGCGAGTGATAACGGACTTTTACTATCTGCAAATTTCAATAAGTGATAACTGCTTAAGTTAAGCGTATCTAATTGCCACTGCTCACTTCCCACTAACAATCCTTTGGACAAATTGAGCTGCTGAGTGACTTTTATATTATTAAGAGCAAGCAGTGGTTGACGGCGGTTTTTTCCCTGTTGCTTAGTGATATCGAGTTTGCTGATACGCCAAGTTATGTCATTAGTTGTAGGTTTTTGTAACCAACGTTCTAGCGACTTTTCGATGGATTCATCCAGATGTATTGCTAGCGCTATGCCTTGATTGATAGCTATATCGGTTTTATTAACCGAGGCTAATATGGTCGACAGTTTACTTTTGTCCGTTTGGGTTGTTTGCTGGACAATAAGTTGGCCAACTTGCAGCGTAAACGGAGACAGATTCAGTTGAGTATTTTTTTGTTTGAATGCCATGGTCGAAGTGTCATTAAGAACAAGTAAGAATGACCCCAATTGTGCAGACGTTTTTTTGGTCTGTTTGTTATGTTGTTCATTATCACTGGTCATACTGCTAAAGATACTCGTGTTATTCACGGCTACGTTGGAGCTTGGCAGTAATGACAGTTCGAGTAGATGTTGTTGTCGCTGGAATATTTTACCAACTAAATTGACCTTCGCATCTGACAAGGATAACTGTTCAAAAGGGATCTCAGGAAATAAAGTTTTAATATCAATAGTAATTGGAGTCACTAGAGATGCCGATACGGGAGTATTTTCACTAACGGTTACGGTAGTGTCGTTTTTGCTGAGAGTTTGAACTAGTGGTTGTTCTGGCTTGTCTGTTGTTTCAAGGGGCGACAATGTCATACCCCAGTCGAAATCACTGCTAAATTGTTGGTGGCTGTTGAATATAGTGTGCGCCAGTTTCAATTTGCTTTGGAGTAATAACCCTTTAATGCTAACGCTCAAGTCAGGGATTGATGCTTGTATTGGTAGATCATCATTTTGTAGCGGGATTACGACTTCAATAGGATAAGCCATAGCTACATCGATGCTGGCTAACTGAGAAGTTGATTTTGGGGTTAACTTATCAATGATATGAACTATTTGATTAGCGTTTTCATCGGCTAATAATGAAATTAACTTATTTCTGTCTTCTTGTGAGGGCGATAGTTGATAGTTTAGCGGGGCAATATCAAGCTTTATCGCGAACGCATCAGTGGTTTTACTCTTATCTAAAGAGGCTGCTACAGGGTAGTTACCTAAATTAAGCATCGCTTTAACCGGTTGTTGCGGCGTAAAATAAACACTGGGCCACAGTGGTGAGTGCAGGGATAATCCATCTATTGATTGTTGACTGCTCATCTCGCCGCTGATTAAGTCAATTTTACTGTTGGCAGTCCATTGACCTTCAATGGTCACTTGCTGTTGATGAATGGGTTGCAGTATTTTTGAAAGCTGTTTGTGCAAACCATAAAGCATATTATTGCTTTGTGGACCCTGTGAGTTTTGCTTACTGCTTAATAGATTTAAATATTGTTCTAATGACTCAAGCCCTTGATAACTTAAACCTAAATCAACAAGTGTATTAAATTGCCAAGCTTGTTTACCTAAGCTGGCATCGAGACTGAATAGCGGAAAATCGTTAAAACGCCATAACGTATCGAGCTGGCCATTTTGGGTCAACGTTAATTTATCCATCTTTAAAGTATGTTGCTGTGTTTTATCTTTATCTAATGCAGGTAACTTAATGGTAATCGCGCCTAGATCTATCATGGGTAATTTGGCGAGGTTAAGTTGTAATGTGGCAGGGGATTCTTCTGTTTGTTGTGATTGACGAATAAAAAAGCTATCACCTAAATCAACATAGACACTTTGGGTTTTGATGCTGACAATATCTTCGGCATTGATTTGTTGATTTTTAAGGACTTCGAGACTGTCTCGTAATTCAAGATTAAATTCTTGGATGGCAATATGGCTGTCTTCGACTTTTAGAATGAGTCGAGGAATGTGAATATGATCTAATGACACATATTCAGCATCGAAATTGAGCACTTCAATATGATTTTCGGCTAATAAGTTGTTGAGTATTTTAACCGTAAGTGGTTTGGCATTTTCAATAATGACCCACACTAAAGCGACTGTGCAAAACAGGATAAAGAGTAAAATCTTGTTAAGGGTAAATATGCGCAATAGTGACTCGCTTTACATTTTCTTGTTCATTGATAACGATGTGCTCGTCAATAATATTGTTGTTATATAAGATTGATTAACATCTCTCATGTTAACAATTCTAGTCGTTATCTGATTATTAAACGAAATAAATTATCCATATGCGGTTGTTGATTAAACCGCTTTTGTAAATGCGATATTATTGGCTAGTGAATAATTCAATTCAACTAATAAACAGTTAGTTGTCTAATATTATGACCATTAAAAACATTCATTAGCTTAGCATGGTATTAGCAACATATTGCAAAATATAATACATTATTAATTTAGGTTAAATGTAGTGTTAATCCAAATAAAAAAGGCGCTGATTAGCGCCTTTAGTTTGTCGGAATTAAGGAGGGTACTCTTTTAGATAACGAGCTTGCAGTTATTTATTCTTGCAATGGCTCTACAACAACATGTTGCAGTTCAACGGGTGCGATTGCATGCAAGGCATCCATTGCTGCACCGACTAAACTGATTTTTCCAACAGATGATTCTACTAATACAGCACGCTTTATTTCGCAGTATTGGCGGTTATGGCGGATTAAATTGGATAATGCCATTTGCATCGGTTGCATTGATGGGTTAAATGCCGCATTTTCGGCATAGCGGCCGCAAAAAGTGGCTCCATCGCTGGTCTCTAATACCACTGCTGCATTGCAATTGGTATAGGGAGCATAACTGAGTCCCATCTGGTCAATGGCTTCTATGATCATTGGGTCATCAGAATCGCAGCAGAATTCTTGTTCACGTTTGCATAATAGTGGCACGGTCACGTCTAAATCGGCAGGTCCAAAGGCATAGGGTAAGTAATGTGCCAAGGTTTGAGTTTCTTGTTGTGGTAGATGAATGTTAATTTTACTGCCGTTAACAAGTTCATTCATAAATTGACGACAGTGACCGCAGGGACTGAAATTAATAATAATATCTACAATTTCTGTCTCACCACCTAACCAAGCATGGCTGATGGCACTTTGTTCAGCATGTACTGAGTGGAATAATGCTTCACCGGGTAATTCTAGATTCGCCCCCATGTAAAAGTCGCCACTGGCACCTTTTACAATAGCGCCAACATAAAATTCACTTATAGGTGGATTGGCCAGTGCAGCAGCAATAGGTAATAACGCCATGAGTACTTGTTGCTCTGTTTGACCACTGGCGTTAACCAAAATCGCAAATTGTTCTTTAGCAATATGACCGCAAAATTGGTCATTCAATAATGGCACTAGCGCAGTGGCCAAAGGCTTGTCTAGTTGAGTAATGCTGTCTAAAAATCTATTTTGCATTCCCTTAATCCTTAGATGAAATAAATCGGGTAAAGTGAAAGTTCACTATAATGACTGTAAGTATTGATATAGGGCTTTTAATAGCTTTTGTTTATGTTCATTCTCGCTGGTTTCTTCGACCAAGTTCTCGAGTTTTATCACATAATCAGGATCTGATAATCGTTGTTGGCAGAATTCACGCCATTTGCGTGCCTCATTGTCGCTTAATGTTTCTGGGTAGTTACGAGCCCGGAAACGAAACAACATTTCATTGATCCGCGGATCATCGAATTGTAATGCTAATGCCGCTAAATTGTGTGGTGCCGTGTGGCAAATAATATCCATTTTAGCTTTATCGGCATGGCTGAAAAATCCCCCGCTATAAAGCATTAAATCTGGATCCGTAATGGGTTTACGATCTGATTCAAGTTCAAACACTTGGTTAAGCTTTTCACGCAATTCGGGATGGTTTTTTAAGCGTTTATATTGTTCACGCGCAAATGCTTTATCAAACTGTAATTTTACAGCCACTTCGTCGTCAAGTAATTTTGGCGAACCAATGAATGGACATTTATTGAGATGGATTTGTTTTAATGGAATAGCAAGTTCGTTTTCGGCTAAGTTTTGACGAGACGTGTACATGCGGTCGCTTATTTCTTGAGCTGACAATTCCAACAATGGCGAGATATCCATGGCCAAATTAACGCAAATAACCGCGTTTTTATTAGTCGGATGGTATGCAACAGGCGCGATTAACGTAGTACAACCTTGTAATGCACTAATTTTTGAGCTGACATGAACCAAGGGTTGCATTTTTAATACATCAATATGGTCCGCAACCGCTTGTTTACGTCTTAAATTGAAATAGTATTCGTATAGTTTGGGTTGTTTTTGCTTTATCAATTTAGCCATAGCAATGGTTGCATATACATCTGACATCGCATCATGGGCTTTTTCATGACTTAAACCATTCGCTTGGGTCAATAATTCCAATTTAAAACTGGGTGAACCATCTTCTTTTAATGGCCAATTAATCCCGTCTGGACGAAATGCATAACAAGCTCTAACCAAATCGATAATATCCCAACGTGAATTACCGTTTTGCCATTCTCGAGCGTAAGGATCAATAAAATTACGGTAAAAGCCGTAACGACTCACTTCATCATCAAAACGTAATGAGTTATAGCCGACTACGCAGGTATTGGGTTGGCTGAATAACGTATTGATACGTTTCATGAACTCAGCCTCTGGCACGCCTTTAAGATTCGCCAGTTGCGGGGTAATACCGGTAATTAAAATAGCTTCAGGAGACGGTAAGTAGTCGGGTGCGAGTTTGCAATAAAAGGTTTCAGGTTCGCCGAGAATATTAAGTTCAAGATCGGTTCGAATACCCGCAAACTGTGATGGACGATCTTTACTTGGAATTGCCCCAAATGTTTCGTAATCGTGCCAAAATAATGTTGGTTGAATTGCGTTAGTCATAGTCAATATAAGATCCTTTTCGCGATTAAAACCATGTTAACATTTCTCAACATAAAAATGATAATGAGATAATGATCAATACAATGTTTCTTGATAGCTTTATATATTGATGACAAATGACGCTCTACTCGTTACAGTTTGGTTAAGTAATAAAGGAATTTCCAATGCATCATCATGTATATACTCAACCGTGCGTTATTGAAATCACTCAACCGACAGCGTTGACACTTTGCTTACCCGACAGTGTGAGTGATTTATTGGTATTATCATCTATGGGCAATCCTTTGGTTGAGTTTGTCGTTAGCCAAGTTAATCACACTCAAGCAACATTAATTATTCGTTTTCAACCGTTCTTAACATCTATTTTTGAACATTCGCAGTCATTCGTTGACACGCGTAAACAGCAACGGTGTATAGGGCAAGCGATCAAGTTATACCCTTCAATGGGAATAGCACCTAGAGTGTGTATTGAACAGCTCAGGAAGGGTTTGACTATTAATATTCACGCTGATGAAAATGTGTATTTTAATTTACCTGCCGACGCTCGTTTTGAATTAGTGACACTAGAAAATGACTTACGATTACTGAGCGAGCCTCAAGCACTCGTGATGGCCAAAGCAATATTAGGGCGTAAGTTTGACTATGATGAGCCATCTAACATGCTGGCTGTTCATATCAGTGAGTTAGAACAAGTTCGTCGAGATTTACGTGATTATCTTAGTGGCGAATCGGGTAAAATCCATCCTGGAGTGTCAACGGAACTATTAAAACTCGATCATTTATTGCAAAATAAGCATCAATGGTTGTTACATACTTATCATCAATCGCTGGAACGTCCCAATTTGGGACGCCCATCGAATGAACAACTTTACAATATTGAACAACTACAACGTAAATTAGATTGTTTTGAGCTATTAGCCCCTAAAGATTTGTCGGATATGGTCAATCAACTATGCGATGACGATTTTTAATTTTGAGTAACCTTAGAGTCCTCCATGTCTTATATTTGCCCTATTTGTAACGCCCCATTAGCACAAAAACAGAACACTTGGCAATGTGAACAGCGCCATCAATTTGATTGTGCTAAAGAAGGTTACGTTAATTTATTGCCTGTACAAAAAAAGAAAACTAAAGATCCCGGCGATAACAAAGAAATGATGCTCGCCAGACGAGAGTTTCTTAATCAAGGCTTTTATCAACCCTTAAGCGATAAAGTTAATCAGTTAGCGCTTGAGTACACGAGTGGTGCACAAAAAATACTCGATATCGGTTGTGGCGAAGGATATTACAGCCATCGATTATTCGAAACGCTACACTCGGTGGTAAAACCCAATTGTGAGCTTTATGGACTTGATATTTCTAAGTCTGCAATTCGTTATGCGGCTAAGCGCTACTCAGCATTACATTTTTGTGTGGCGAGTGCTTTTGAAATGCCTTTCGCTGATGATAGTTTTGATTTAGCCATCCGTATTTATGCGCCGTCTAAAATTGAAGAGTTACAGCGTGTAATCAAACCGGGTGGAATACTCATTACTGTTTCTCCTGGACCGATGCATCACTATGCTTTAAAACAAAAAATTTATAGTGAACCTAAATTGCACCCACAAGAACCTATGGTGTTAGATGGTTTTACTTACTTAGCTCACCAAGCGTTAGCCTATCCATTAACATTAACTCGTGCGGAAGATATTGATCACTTTCTTAATATGACTCCCTACGCTTGGAAGTTAAGTGACTCACAGAAGGCACAGATAATAGAGCAAGGACTCGAGTGTGAGATAGATTTCAAAATTGAAATTCATCAACGCGAACAATAAACAATCAGATGATTGATATAAATAACTATTTGATGCTCAAAGATAAACCATTTTTTCAAGTCACTAAATAAATGCCATTGTTTTGTGGATGTTTGTTGACTTATCCTAAAAATGGTTTATAGTTTACTCAGCTTGAAGGTTGGGCTTATATTTATCAATACGATCAGTTTCGTCCTGTAAACATAAGTAATACCGGCATTTTCCAGCTTTACTGCCGTTAAGGCTTTAACTATTTTTTTTTACAGGATTTATATATTATGTCTCAAGTTACTGGTGTTGTTAAGTGGTTTAACTCTGATAAAGGTTTCGGATTTATTGAGCAAGAGTCTGGTCCAGACGTATTCGTTCACTTCCGTGCTATCAACTCAGACGGTTTTAAAACTCTTGACGAAGGTCAGAAAGTTTCTTTCACTGTGACTCAAGGTCAGAAAGGTCCTCAAGCTGAGAACGTTTCAATCGTTTAGTATTTAGCTTCTGCTAAGTGTTAAAGATTTAAAACTGTAGCAATTTATTGCTGCAGTTTTTTTTGTGTTTTTAATATGTATTGTCATCATGCTAATCGTCTAATCGTCTAATCGTCTAATCGTCTAATCGTCTAATCGTTTGTTGTACCTCATTTTATAATCTATTCATCTTATCGTTCGCCCAAATAATTGTTGTAGCACATTGGTAACTGATCGTTTCAAAAACACTCAAGTTCCTCGTTCAAAAATGGTAAATATAGTTCAGTTGCTTTGGGAGCAAGCAGGGCAGACCTTTACATCCCTAGCTCCAGTGCCTTTGTTTAATGTTCTGATAAAATAAGGTCTTGTTCAACATTAAGCTTGCTGGTATGAATGGGGTTGGGTTAATTTCATAGCATTGAGTCAGCTTATGAGGCTTCTCGTCATTCAGATTACTTTGTCTATGAGCTATAGTGTGATGTTAAGGGTAGAATATTTATTTTTTACTATAGGTACTGAGGGATAGAACACTTTATTGCACTTTTTAGACGCCTTATTGAGTATTAGTTTTCGGCGTTTAAGGGGTAATCATATTGACTAGATACGTCAGTAATAAACAAAAAATGCCATTGTTTATTAATTTGGTGAGTTTCACTTATTAATAAACAATGGCATTAGATACTGATGCTTATGACGTTTTTGTTAGGCCTTTTTACGCAAACTTATTTTAACCAATACAAATACGTGGTTTTACATTTGATGATGAGTTAAGAAAACAAGGTTTCTTCTAATGTCCGGCCTTTAAGTAATGCTTTATATTGCCAATGGTGAGCTGTAAACAGCTCAAACAACTGCATTTCAATAGCAAAGCCAGATTGTTTTTGGTATTCGATAACATACTGCTCATCACCGATGCGCCTTACTTCAATAATATCATTAAGGCCTAATAACTGCTGATGGAGGCTGTCCATGTCACATTGTTTCATTGTTAGTGTGATGAAGTCAGTCGCTTGACTTGCTTTAATTGATACCGATTGCTGCAACTTACCACGTTCAAGGTAGACAACTTGATCACATAGTTTTTCAAGTTCATCAAGGTTATGTGAACTGATCACAAAGGTTGTATGGTCAGATAAGTCTTTCACAATTTGACGAATTTTTTTAGCATTCGCCGGATCAAGTCCAGCGGTCGGTTCATCGAGCAAAACAATCTTAGGTGAACCTATTAGTGCTTGCGCAATAGAGACTCGTTTACTCATCCCATGACTTAAACTTTTAGGTTTAGCCTCAGCGGATTCACTAAGGTCGACAAGTGCGAGAACTCTTAATGCTTCTTGCTTTGCTGCCGATGCGGTCATGCCTTGTAATTGTGCAAAAAACTGTAGTTGCGACACAATACTAAAATTGGGATCTAGTGCTGCATCTTGTGGTAATGCCGACAATAGCCCTTGTAATGCTTTGCTACCGGGCTTATGACCTAAAATACTAATACTACCGTTGGTGGGTTGAATATAACCACAGAGTAAACTAAATAGCGTAGTTTTACCTGCTCCATTTGGGCCCACTAATGCAATAGGGGCACCTTCGGTAAGAGTTAACGATACGGTGTCGAGCGCAAGTTTATTGCTATATTGTTTAGAAAGGTTGTCACATTGAATAATACTCATAGCGCACTCCGGCTCATTAATACTTTACCAATAAATAAAATAACCGCAGTTTGCAGTAAGGGAATGGGGGCAAGTGCTAAAGAGCTTAACCCTTGAGTATTGATCAAACTCGAAATTTGTGAACCTGGGAGTATCCAGTTTAACCAGCTTAGTTGTGGGAAATTCATATTAATTATGGCAATAACAATCGATACTACAGCCCATAAAATAATCGCAAATATACTCGCCTGTCTCGCAGAGTTTGCATATAACGACAATACCGCCATGGCTGCAGTATAAGGTAGTAACACAATCACAAGATTAATCATGACTAATAAACTGGTGGTTATTGAAGGTACTAACAAGGACATGTCACGGGTTAAGGCCAATGCAATGGTGGCTAACAATGTTAAAACAATAAGCATTAATTGGATAAACATTTGACCTAAAAAACGACCAAAGAACAAACTGGTACGACTTACTCTTAAGGTTAAAAACCGCAAGCTACCACGTTGTTTATCTGAGCTAAATTGATCTGCGGCGATAAAAATACTGAACATTGGAAACAAGTAGAGTGCCGCTAGCCAGAATACCGCAAATTCAGCAACTGGCCATTCGAACAGATGCTGTAAGCTTCCTGTTCCAAAGAGAGCTTCTGTAAAGTCTTTAAAGTTCGGCTGCATGATAAATTCAGAGGCACTTTTAATTGGATAAATAAGTAAAATAGCCCAAATTAACATGAAAGCAATTAATGCGACCATACCGCTTTTATTGGTAAAACGTTTGGTTAGCTCATATTTAGCTAATAACCAAATATGAGTAAGTGTCGATGGTGGGGCGGTACGATCCATAATGTTTTCCTTGACTGTTTAACGGAAAGCGTAAATTAGTTTAATAAGCTTTCTAGTTTTTCGAGTTTCTGTTCAAGTAATTCAACTCTTTGTTCTAGTTCTACAATCCGAGAATCTTGCTGTAAAGTTTGTTGAGTGTGAGTTGACACTACAATGGCATCACTGCTGTTCACTTGATAGTCTTCAACGTTACCACTAAAGCACTCAAGGAAGCGGCAATCACGTTTATTGGCTTCTCTAGCAAGTTGAATCACTAACGGTTTTTCTCGTTGGCTTAATGCCAGTAATGCTGTTTCAACCTGTGACATATCAATGAAGTCGTGGAGACGATTAGTGCGAGTTTTGAGCTCTCCAGGTGTTTGTGCTCCACGCAACAGTAAGACACAAATTAATGCAACTTCAGCACTGTTTAATTGCAACTCACTGAACTCGGTATTACAAAAACGATGTTTATATTTTACCACTCGGCTGCCAAAACCTGATTGCTCACTGATCAGGCGTTTTTTTGTAAGGTCATCTATCACTGTTTGCACTTGGGATTCGCTAAGTGACATAACAGGTTCACGACTGCTTTTTTGGTTACATGCTAAAGTGAGTGAATTTAATGACAGAGGATATTGATCTGGAGTAGTGAGTTCTTTTTCGAGTAAGCAACCGATAACTCTAGCTTCTAGTTGGGTTAATTCCATACACAGTATCCTTTTATATAGAAAAGCATGATTCTATTACTTTTATAACAGAGCCATGCTTTTTCTCAAAGGATTGGACTAGTTTAGCAAGGTTAATCGATTATTGTTCACACAGTTAACCGAATACCGTCACTTTCGATAGTAATTTCACCTGCTTTAAATAAGCCACCAATTGATTTTTTAAACGCTTTTTTACTCATACCGAGTTTGTCATAAATAACATCTGCATCGGTTTTATCGTGCAGTGGCAGAAAACCATTTGCACTACGCAGTTTATTAATAATTAAACGGGCATTTTTGTCTAGCTCGTCTTTGTCGCCTTTTTGAAGCACAAGATCAATTTTACCGTCACTGCGGATGGTTTTAATATAGCCAGTCACCTTCTGACCAAAACGAAGTTTTTGAAATACTTCATTAGCATAAATGACACCCCAATGCTCATTATTGATAATGGCTTTATAACCTAAATCTGTGGTGCCACCGATGATCAAGTTAACTTGTTCACCTTCTGTATAGTGAGCTTCAGTTTTGTCGACAAACTTATCCAGTTTAGAAGAGGCCATAATGCGCTCATCGGCATGGTTAGCATGAACATAGACTAAGTATGAATGACCTTCTTCAGCAGGTTTGTGTTGCTCACCAAAGGGAAGTAACAAATCTTTGTCTAAGCCCCAATCTAAAAAGGCACCAAATGGTCCAGTGGCAATCACTTTTAAATAAGCATATTCACCTACTTGGGCTAATGATTTTTGGGTGGTAGCAATCACAATGTCTTCAGAGTCTAGGTAAAGAAATACATC
This sequence comes from Shewanella polaris, assembly GCF_006385555.1. NCBI lineage: Bacteria > Pseudomonadati > Pseudomonadota > Gammaproteobacteria > Alteromonadales > Shewanellaceae > Shewanella > Shewanella polaris. Next base: position 1,911,585 of record NZ_CP041036.1, read on the forward strand.
TACCATATCCCCGACATTACATCCGGTAGGGACAAATTTATTAGGAAGCAAGACTTGTCCAAGCTCTTGAGCATTTAGATAAACCCCAAAATTGACTTGTTTAATGACTTCCAATGAATAACGTTTACCGATTTGTATCATGAATGACTCTACTTTAGTTAAAAATGAAAAGATGATCGCAGCAAAAACACGTAATTATACACGTAAATTTAGATCGCGTTGTGTCAATTATTCACTACCTAAAATCATTTGTGGTTATCTGCATCTTGGTTGATGTTTATGACAACGATTGTAGATGAATTTTTCTGATGATTAACGTGGTAATTTGCTTGCAATACACCTCATTGCAGGTTTTAATTGCGCCGTTTTTATAAAGGCGATACGGTGACTCGTTTTCTATTGTAAAGTGAACTAAGCATGAGCTTAATCAGTAAAATACTTGTTACTGCCTTAATCTGATGTTCAGTTAGCCAAATTTGCATGCTTTGTGAATATCTGCGTAAGATGCTCTATGTAAGAAGATGCCAAAGATGATAGAAAAGATCATATGAGATTAGGCAATAACATTGCGCCTTTGTTTTTTCTATCACAGGTTTTTCAGTCATAATCACAATGCTGAATAAACTATTTTTTTCTAAGGTAGCCTTTTGGGTTATCTGGATTTTTAACAAGTAGCCGCCACCAATTAAGGCGCTGCTAACTTTGATACAAATACGGAAAATAATTATGTCTGATTGGTCTATCGAAGATGCTCGCTCGGGTTATAACGTGACTCACTGGAGCCAAGGTTTTTATGGTATTCGTGAAGATGGTGAAGTGACAGTGTCACCTAACCCACAAAATCCAGATCATAAAGTTGGCTTAAATGAATTAGCCAAAAGTATGGTTGAAGCAGGTGTTTCGTTACCGGTATTAGTCCGTTTCCCGCAAATCTTACACCATAGAGTGGAAAGTTTATGCGAAGCATTTAATGATGCAATTAAGAAGTACGATTATCAAAATGATTACTTGCTGGTTTACCCGATTAAAGTAAACCAACAAAAAACGGTGGTTGAAGAAATTTTAGCCAGCCAAAAATCGAAAGAAGTAAAACAGTTAGGACTTGAAGCTGGCAGTAAGCCAGAATTAATGGCTGTACTTGCGATGGCACAAAAAGCCAGCTCAGTAATTGTATGTAACGGTTACAAAGATAAAGAATATATTCGCTTAGCATTAATTGGCGAAAAGCTTGGCCATAAGGTTTATATCGTTCTGGAAAAAATGTCAGAACTAAAAATGGTATTAGCTGAAGCTAAAAATCTCGGTATCACACCACGTTTAGGTTTACGTGTACGTTTGGCTTTCCAAGGCAAAGGTAAGTGGCAAGCCAGTGGTGGCGAAAAGTCTAAGTTTGGCCTGTCTGCTGCACAAGTATTGAAAGTGGTTGCCGAACTGAAAAGCGTTAATATGCTTGATTCTTTACAGTTATCACATTTTCACTTAGGTTCGCAAATTGCCAATATCCGCGACATTCGCCAAGGTGTGAGTGAGGCTGGTCGTTTTTACTGTGAATTACGCCAACTTGGTGCCAGCATTGATTGTTTCGATGTCGGCGGCGGGTTAGCGGTTGACTACGATGGTACCCGAAGCCAAAGCAATAACTCAATGAACTATGGCTTGAATGAGTATGCCAACAATATCGTCAATGTATTAACGGATTTATGTAATGAATACGAGCAACCAATGCCTCGTATTATTTCAGAATCTGGTCGTCATTTAACCGCGCACCATGCGGTGTTGATTACTGATGTGATTGGAACTGAAACCTATATACCTGAAGAGATTAAGCAACCAAATGAAGACTCACCACAATTGCTTCATAACATGTGGCAATCTTGGTTAGAAATCTGCAGTGGTTCTGATCAGCGTGCAATCATTGAAATTTATCATGACAGTCAGAGTGATATTTCTGAAGCTCACTCTCTGTTTGCCGTGGGCCAATTGAGTTTAGCGGATCGCGCTTGGGCCGAGCAAACTAACTTACGTGTTTGCCATGAAGTGAAGGGGTTATTAAGTAACAATAACCGTTATCATCGCCCAGTGATCGATGAATTAAATGAAAAGTTAGCCGATAAGTTTTTCGTTAACTTCTCATTATTCCAATCATTACCGGATGCATGGGGTATTGATCAAGTGTTCCCAGTGTTGCCGTTATCGGGTTTAGATAAGGCACCAGAGAGGCGTGCGGTTATGTTAGATATTACCTGTGACTCTGACGGTATTGTTGATCAATATGTTGATGGTCAAGGCATCGAAACTACCTTGCCAGTGCCAGCATGGAGCGCAGACAGCCCATATTTGATTGGTTTCTTCATGGTGGGTGCATACCAAGAAATTTTGGGCGATATGCATAACTTGTTTGGTGATACCAACTCTGCGGTTGTGCGTATTGATGAGCGGGGATTAAGCCAGATCGAATCTGTTTTAGAAGGCGATACAGTAGCTGACGTTTTACGTTATGTAAACTTAGATGCGGTTGACTTTATGCGCACATATGAAGAGCTTGTGAATCAACATATTGTTGAAGAAGAGCGTGCCAGCATCCTAGAAGAGTTACAGTTAGGTCTTAAGGGTTACACTTACTTAGAAGATTTTTAATCTTATCGACTAAGTGATGTTAACTTGTGATTAAAAAAGCCTAGTGACCTCAGGTTGCTAGGCTTTTAAGTTGCTAAGATGTTTGTAACGACTCAGATAGCTATCACTTATGTCTATTTCATCGTTGAGAAATGCTCATTTGAACCACTAAACTAGGTTTTTTACCTTGAACTAAGTTAGCGTAAGTATTTACATTGCATCTTAATACAAACATCTTTAATTAGAATCGGTACTGAGTAGTTACAAATGTTTTTTGAAGGTTCAGAAAAAAAATTAGAGATTATTGTTAATGCATCCGCGCCTAAATTACGATCTTTAGATCAAGCATTTTGGCTGGAGCTTGTTGCTGCCTCAAATGCAGATATTTTATCTAGTATAAGTAATGAATATTGTGATGCTTATTTACTGAGTGAATCGAGTTTATTTGTATGGGATGATCATATCGTTATGCTCACTTGTGGGGCTAGCACCTTGGTCGAATCGGCTTGTTACTGCATTGAAAGTCTAGGTGAGCAAGCTATTGCGTATGTGTGTTATCAACGCAAAAATGAATATTATGCCCATTTACAAGCAAGTTCTTTTGGTGATGATGTACTTAGGTTAAGGCATTTTATCGCCGGACAAGCCTATCGAATGGGTCATTTAGATAGCCATCATCACTATATTTTTACCACCGATAAAAACTATCAAGCCAGCCAGCTCGATACCACCAATGAACTGCTGATGTATCATATTTCTGGTACGGTAGCGGACTATTTACGTGGCGATCAACAATCAATTGTTCAGATTAGTCAGATGCTACAGCTGAACCAATTATTTGATGGTTTTAGTATTGATCAGCATTTATTCAGTCCGTTAGGTTATTCGATCAACGGTATTCGTGGTTCTGAATATTTTACAATACACATTACACCCCAAGAAAACAGTTCTTATGTGAGTGTTGAAACTAACATTGATATGAACTCAACTCAGGTTAATATTTTTGCTGAACTGGTAACATTATTGCAGCCTAACAGCTGCGACCTTATTGGCTTTAATAGTAATATTGCCGATAAGCCCTTTTTGAATTACTTGTGTTTAAGCCATTGCGCGATGACAATTAAACAAGGCTACAACATACATTTCAGCCATTATCAGCAAGATAGCTTAGAAGTACTAATACCCACATTATTGTAATTATCGGCATTTACCATGTTTGGGATAGTCTATGACGACCTGCGCAGAAAAAGCTGATTATTCGCTTTATTCAAACGCATTTGGCTGTTTACGCCAATAATTTAATTTTAAACCATAGAATCTGACGCAGATGTTGTGGTCGTTGTTTTACCTTTTGACATGGCAACATCAGGTTGTTCTGGTGGTCGAATGATGGTTCAACCAGTGATAAAACGATGAAAAATCATTCGTGGATGACCTGGGTTGAATATTGTGGGTATGAATGTGGTTGAAGTTACCCCAGCTTATAACTCAGCTAATATTACTGCATTCGCAGAGGCCACTCTGGGACTTGAAATGCTGCACGTTTGGGTAGAAGGTAAAGGCTTAATTAAAAAGTGATTTAAACTTTGCCATTAAGTTAATAAGCCAACCTGTAGACGTTGGCTTTTTTGTGTATCCTCAGCGTAGAATAGGTCATACAAGGTTTAATAAGGAACCAAGATGAGTGATTTAAGTGATATTCGCCGTGAATATAGCCAAGGTGGATTGAGGCGTAGTGATTTACCCGTCAATCCAATGGATTTATTTGAAAAGTGGATGCTACAAGCCAAAGACGCTGAATTAACTGACCCAACTGCAATGTGTGTGGCGACGGTTGATGAAGATGGTCAGCCATTTCAGCGTATTGTGTTACTCAAAAAATTTGATGATAACGGTTTTGTGTTTTTTACTAATTTAGAAAGTCGCAAAGCAAAACAGATAGCTATTAACAGCAAAATTAGTTTATTGTTTCCTTGGCATCCACTTGAGCGCCAAGTGGCTGTACTTGGCCAGGCTGAGCCATTGTCTATGTTAGATGTAGCAAAATATTTTATGTCCAGACCCAAAGACAGTCAAATTGCGGCATGGGTATCTAAACAATCCAGTAAAATTTCAGCCAGACAAGCCCTAGAAGGGAAGTTTGCCGAAATGAAAGCCAAGTTCGCCCAAGGTGATGTGCCATTACCGAAATTTTGGGGGGGATATTTGGTGCGTCCAACCAGTATTGAGTTTTGGCAAGGCGGTGAACATCGGTTACATGACCGATTTATTTACACTAAAAATGATGCTGATTGGAATATAGATCGGTTGGCACCTTAATGAGTGTTAATGAAGTGGAGCAATTAGCTGTGATAACCAATAAAATCTGGGTTGATGCTGATGCTTGTCCCAATCCAGTTAAAGAAATGCTATTTAGGGCATCTGAGCGTAAGTCGGTACGATTAGTGTTAGTAGCTAATCAAATGATTAAAGTTCCTATATCACCATTAGTTAGTATGATACGAGTGAGTTCGGGTTTTGATGAAGCTGATAACTACATTGTGGAACAAGTAGTGAAAGGGGATTTAGTTATTACAGCTGACATTCCTCTTGCATCAGATGCTGTTGATAAAGGCGCACTAGTATTAAACCCTCGAGGTACTGTGTATACAGTTGAAAATATTAAACAGATTCTGACTATGCGTGATTTTATGGAAGAGATGCGCAGTAGTGGTATACATACAGGCGGTCCGAATAGTTTTTCGCAAACGGATAAACATGCGTTTGCACAAGCGTTAGACAAATGGCTGGCTAGATTGATCCCCAGCAAGTTATAACCAAAGATTAAACTATACTTAATCTTACTTTCAATACAAAGGACTTTATGATGAAAAAATGGTTACCTTTTCTCGCTGCGAGTTTGCTGAGTACATCTGTGATGGCTGGCGACTGGCAAATCAATCAAGATCATTCTCGGGTGAGCTTTATTTCTATAAAGAAAGCTGATATTGCCGAAGTGAATCATTTTAAACAAATTGCTGGGTCATTAACGGATGCGGGGGCTTTTTCGTTATCCATTGATTTAAGCAGTGTTGATACTGGAGTTGAAATTAGAGATCAGCGATTACAGACAGTATTATTTGAAGTTGCTCAGTATCCAAAGTTAACCTTGGACGCAATAGTAAATCCCAAATTGTTAGCCGGATTAAAAGTCGGTGACACCTTAACCACTCAAATTGAAGCTACCATTAATTTTCATGGTCAGAAACAACAGAAGAGTTTTGAAGTGTTAGTGGCTAAATTGTCGGATAAAAAAATGGTAGTGACAAGTTTAGCGCCAGTGATTGTTCAGGCAAATGAATTTGGTTTAGTGTCCGGTGTCGAAAAACTCAAAGAAATGGCAGGATTGCCAAGCATCAGCTTGGCAGTGCCAGTGTCATTTGTGCTAACCTTAGCGCAATAGTCATTTGTGATTAAGAATGGCTTTCAATCATAAAGATTGAGAGCCATTTTCAGTTAAGTTGTATTAAAAAAGGTGGGATAAAATGGTTACCGACAAAGAAGGGTATATGCATTTAGTTCAGTATTTAACTGAACATTTAGGGCTTTTTGAGGCGTCTGAGAATAATGCGGCTACAACTGAAACTGTTATGGAACTGTTTGAAGAGCAATTGTCTGCTCAGATCATTATGGTATGTGGTCAAAATCCACAATTATCATTTGCGCAGCGTAATATGGTGATTCGAGAAGTTGATGCAATAGTATACGATCTGGAAGAGATTTTAGCCTCTGTCGCTAATCAGCAAGCCACAGCTGAACAAAGTATCTTTATTACTGAGTTTTCTGGCTTGATTAAAAATTTATTTGATCAAGAAGTTGATCATTTGTCGCGATAAACGCACATAAACTGACCGCTATTGAGGCGGTTTGTGGATTTTTGGGATTGATCATGTTTAAAAAAATTGTGATTTCTGCTGTGTTGTGTTTGCTGTCTATGTCGGTGTTTGCAAGCAATAAAACGACCATTGTTGGTCAAGTTGAAATGATGACAGTGGCAAAATCTGGATTAATGTTTCAAGCCCGTATGGATACTGGTGCAGTGAATACCTCTTTGCATGCTGTCGATTTAAAAATTATTGGTGGCACATCAAAAAAGATGAAAAACAATATTGGTAAAGTTATTGAATTCACGACTGAAAATGAAAAAGGTGAAAAACAACGAATGCAGGCTGAGATTGTCAGCACCTCTTCGGTTAAAAACTCCCAAGGTACTGAAACTCGTTATATGGTGAAATTAGATGTTGGCTTTGTCGGAAAGCAACACAATGTCCATGTCAATTTGCGTGATCGTAGCCACATGAATTACAAATTACTCATTGGACGAAACTTCTTAAGGCGCGGTTATGTTGTCGATGTATCTCATAAAAAGCTCATAGGTCCGATTGCTGATCTAAGCGTTAAACAAACAGGTTTGATGTTCAATACGCGTATCGACACCGGAGCGGTTGAAAATTCATTGCACGCCGTTAATATTCATGTTGAAAAAGAAAACAAAACAGACATGGGAAACAACATCGGCAAAATGATCACTTTTACCACCGAAAATGAAAAAGGTGAAAAAGTGGAGGTGCGCACAAAAGTTCGAGGTACTTCACTTATCCGTAATGCTCAAGGAACAGAAGCTCGTTACATGGTGCGATTGAGTGTTGGTGAACCGGGTAAGGAATTTCTAGTCGACGTTAATTTAAAGGACCGCTCTAAAATGGGCTATAAATTATTGATCGGCCGTAACTGGTTACAAGGTCATTACTTGGTAGATGTGTCGAAGAAACATTAATTTTTAAGATAACGGATCCCAACAATACCGCTCACACAGAGCGGTATTTTTTTATCTTCTTACCCATTTCTGCGAGTTAATGGTCATCGGCTATAGATTTAGTCAGCCTCGGTTTATCAATAATACCAATCCTTATTCGAATATGATCTATTTTAGGCTGCGTCACTAGGCCCAGTATAATGAAAATGACTGTAGGAGTAATCTTCTACACCAAAGTCATTTGAAGCAGTAATGGGGGTTGTGACACAGCCCCGAAGGGCGAATTTATCAGAGTGGTCTTCTTTGTTAGCCTTTCTTAACGTAGAACGACTATGTCTTCAAAAGCCTGCCTCGAATACCGCACTGATAATTTTCGCTAAAAGAGCAAATTCTAATGCGGATTGGTATAATCACAACGATAAAATGATAACGTTAAATATCAATAGATTATATTAACAATATAAATGAGTTACTTCCCTCAATGAACATATTGAATAGGTGAAACTAACAAATATCAGAATCTTTGAATGGTTTGAACTTTCTCACTTTGGACTTGATATTTTTACTGTTAAATAATGCCAGTTTTTTGTTGCTAGTGGGCAAAAACAGCTTTGTTGTTATTTAAGAATGATGGGTTATGAGCAATCACGGCTAATCTAGAAGAAGAAATTGCAGGTAAATACAACTATTTGCCATTAAAAATACCAATAATGACTAGTAAAATGGTAGTCGCTAACGTAAAATTTCACTCTTTATTTTTAACCTTAGTTTTAGCTCTTTGTGGCTTTTGACAAGAGTTAAACTACCGCGTCGTCACTATCGATTTTAATATAGTAGACCAGACGCCCAATCGCATTGATATGCACAAATGCAGTGGATGATAACATGCAGCAGTTAACCGAGATCGTAGAACAAGCCTTAGAGGTCATTGACAAGGCCAGTGATCTAAAAACATTGGATGATATCCGTGTCGAATACCTTGGTAAGAAAGGTAAAATCACTGACATGATGAAAATGATGGGATCATTAAGCGCAGAAGAAAAACCTGCCTTTGGTCAAGCCGTCAATCAAGCTAAACAAGCCGTACAACAAAAGTTGACTGAGCGTATTGACGGATTAAAAGCATCGGAACTAGAAGCGAAATTAATTGCTGAAAAAATTGATGTGACTTTACCCGGTCGTACCTTAGAAATCGGTGGTTTACATCCGGTTACGCGTACCATTGAACGTATTGAAACTTTCTTTGGGGAACTTGGTTTTGTGGTTAAGCAAGGTCCTGAAATTGAAGATGATTTCCATAATTTCGATGCGTTAAACATATCTGAACATCATCCTGCTCGTGCCGACCATGACACTTTTTACTTTAATCCTAAAGTGATGCTACGCACCCAAACATCGGGCGTACAAATTCGCACGATGGAACACGAAAAGCCACCGCTGAGAATTATATCTCCAGGCCGTGTTTATCGTAACGATTACGACCAAACTCATACGCCAATGTTCCACCAAGTTGAAGGCTTAATGGTTGCAGAAAACGTCAACTTTGCTGAACTTAAAGGCATTTTGCATGACTTTTTACGGAACTTCTTTGAAGAAGACTTAGAAGTACGTTTCCGCCCATCTTACTTTCCATTTACAGAGCCTTCTGCTGAAGTAGACGTGATGGGGAAAAACGGTAAGTGGTTAGAAGTATTAGGCTGTGGCATGGTGCATCCAAATGTATTGCGCAGTGTGGGGATCGACCCTGAAAAATACTCTGGTTTTGCTTTTGGTATGGGTGTTGAGCGTTTAACCATGTTGCGCTACGGCGTAAATGATTTACGTGCCTTCTTTGAAAACGATTTACGTTTTCTTAAGCAATTCAAATAACGGAGCAAAAATTAGATGAAATTCAGTGAATCTTGGCTTCGTGAGTGGGTTAACCCATCAGTAAGTCGTGACGAATTATCACACCAAATTACCATGGCCGGTCTTGAAGTCGACGGTATCGAATCAGTGGCTGCTGACTTTAGCGGTGTGATCATCGGCGAAGTGGTTGAATGTGGCCAACACCCAGATGCAGACAAATTACGGGTCACCAAAATTAATGTCGGCAGCGATGAGCTTATCGATATCGTTTGTGGCGCACCAAACTGCCGTTTAGGCTTAAAAGTTGCTGTAGCAATGGTTGGCGCTGTGTTACCTGGCGATTTTAAAATTAAAAAAGCTAAGTTGCGTGGTCAACCGTCAATGGGCATGTTGTGCTCATACGGCGAGTTAGGTATGGACATCGAAAGCGATGGCATTATTGAGCTACCTCAAGATGCACCAATCGGTGTCAATGTTCGTGAATTCTTGCAATTAGATGATGCCATTATTGATGTTGATTTAACCGCTAACCGTGCTGATTGTTTAGGCATGGCAGGTCTTGCTCGTGAAGTTGGTGTATTAAATCGCCAAGCAGTGACTGAGCCTTCTTGGGAAGCAGTAACGGCCACCATTGACGCGCCATTTAGCATTAATGTTGTTGCGCCAGATTTATGCCCACGTTACTTAGGTCGTGTGGTTAAAAATATCAATGTTAAGGCTGCTACACCATTATGGATGCAAGAAAAATTGCGTCGCAGTGGTATTCGTTCAATTGATCCAATCGTTGATATCACCAATTATGTGTTGATCGAATATGGTCAGCCAATGCATGCGTTTGACTTAAATACCTTAAACGGCGGAATTACCGTGCGTTTAGCTGACGGTGTTCAAAAGCTAACCTTGCTTGACGGCAACGAAATTACCGTACCTAGCGATACCTTAGTGATTGCTGATGATAAACAACCTGTAGCGCTTGCGGGTGTGTTTGGTGGCGAAAGTACTGGCGTGAATGAAAACACTCAAGACATTCTTTTAGAGTGTGCATTCTTTGCACCATTAGCCATCATGGGTAAATCTCGTCGTTTAGGCTTACACACAGACGCGTCACACCGTTTTGAACGTGGTGTAGACCCTGAGTTGCAACACAAGGTGATGGACCGCGCCACTCGCCTTGTATTGGATATCTGTGGTGGTGAAGCAGGGCAAGTGATTGAGACTGTATCTGCCGAGCACTTACCACAAGTAGCTAACATCACTTTACGTCGTAGCAAGTTAGATAAAACCTTAGGTCACTTTATTCCTGATTCTGACGTGGTTGAAATTTTAGAGCGTTTAGGTTTTAGCGTACAAACCACCGGTGATGTATGGAATGTAACAACGGCTACTTACCGTTTTGATATGGCGATTGAAGAAGATTTAATCGAAGAAGTTGCCCGTATTTATGGCTACAACAATATTCCTAATACCGCTCCCCAAGCGGCGTTAAGCATGCCAGAACACAATGAAGCGGATATTTCGTTAAAGCGTGTGCGCAGTATTTTTGTCGCTCGAGGTTTCCAAGAAGCGGTTACCTACAGCTTTGTTGATCCTAAAATGCAGAATATTGTTCACCCAGGCGAAGAAGCCATGGTGTTGCCAAACCCGATTTCTATCGAAATGTCAGCAATGCGTTTATCAATGTTTACTGGATTATTGACTGCAGTTGGCTATAACCAGAGTCGTCAGCAAAATAGAGTACGTTTATTTGAGACTGGTTTACGCTTTGTTCCTGATGTACAAGCAGATTCTGGTGTTCGTCAACAAGCTATGCTGGGCGCGGTTATTTCTGGTGTTCAAAACGAAGAACATTGGTCAATGGAATCGAAAACTGTCGACTTCTTTGATTTAAAAGGTGATTTAGAAGCAATAATCGGCTTGACAGTTGCCTCAACAGAATTTAGTTTTAAAGGGGCAACACATCCTGCGCTGCATCCAGGTCAATGTGCTGAAATATTAAGAGATAATCGAGTCATTGGTTACATCGGCGCTGTCCACCCTAGTTTGGAAAAGCCGTTTGGACTCAATGGAAAAACAATTGTTTTTGAGTTAGAACTGGATGCATTATTGCACGCCCGTTTGCCGCTAGCCCAAGCTGTATCTAAGTTTCCTGCTAATCGTCGCGACATTGCGTTAGTAGTAGATGAAGCAGTTTCTGCCACTGATGTTATGAATTTGATAAGAAAAGTTGGCGAAAATCAGTTGGTTGGCTTAAACTTGTTCGATGTATACCAAGGTAAAGGTGTTGAGGCTGGCAAAAAGAGCCTCGCTATCGCACTTACATTACAAGACACTACTCGTACACTTGAAGATAAAGATATTACTGAAACTATGGATTCAGTTGTATCGGCTCTAAAGACCGAGTTCAACGCATCGTTGAGGGATTAAAGTATGGCACTTACCAAAGCCGAAATGGCAGAACATCTTTTTGAAACATTAGGCATTAACAAACGTGTGGCTAAAGAGATGGTCGAGTCTTTTTTTGAAGAAATTCGTGAAGCACTCGAAAGTGGTGAGCAGGTCAAGTTATCTGGCTTTGGCAACTTCGACCTTAGGGACAAGAATCAAAGACCGGGAAGGAACCCGAAAACTGGTGAAGATATACCTATTTCTGCACGTCGTGTTGTTACCTTCCGTCCTGGACAGAAGTTAAAAGCACGAGTTGAAGCAGCAAACTTGGGTAAAAAATAACTCATTAGTTAAGTATGCCAATCCAATTTGGATCTGTATCACGAAGAGCCACTCTTAATTGAGTGGCTCTTTTGTTTTTGAATTTCATTAGCTTCAATCTATTGTTTTATAGCAATTAGTTTGGTCAGATTGTCATTACTCGGTAGAAAAATCGTTCAGAAACGGTTTTATAAATATGAAAACGCCTACTATGCGATGTTGATGTTTTGATGTCGTTTAGGATAATTTCTATTTCACACATATTAATCCCTAGTATAATGACATTGTTATAATATTATTTTTTTACCGTGGTTCACGGTCAGTTTATTCGGAGTTTCTTTTGGCACGACAAGCAAAACATTTTGATACTCGTTTTAATAAATCATTATTACATCCTCGTTATTGGGGATCATGGTTAGCCATTGGCGTGCTATTTTTCTTTGGCGCACTTCCCGCAAGTGTACGTGATCCCATTGCGAGATTATTGGCTCGAGGGGTATTGATCGTTGCTAAAAAGCCAATACGAATAGCAAGAATTAATATAACTCATTGTTTTCCAGACATGTCGCCTGAAAATGTCGATTTGTTAATAAAACAAAATGTTGAGTTGTTTGTTATTACATTATTATCGCAGGCCGAGTTGCTTATTCGTTCTAATGCTCATCTAAAACGCCGGATCCAATGCAATGGCTTTGAGCATATTCAGGCCGCACGAGATGCCAAACAGCCGATTATTTTTATCATGCCTCATGTATGGCCTATGGAGTATGCTGGCCTTAGAGTCAACATGGACATTCCAATTGTGACTATGGCCAAGGCGCACAAGAATGGATTATTCAATTGGTTCAGTAACCGAATGCGCAGTAGCCAAAATGGCCGAGTATATATGCGTGAAGCAGGGATCAGAGCCTTGTTGGCCGAGTTAAAAAAAGACAATAGTTTTTTCTATTTACCGGATGAAGATTTAGGCCCAGATCACAGTATATTTACACCTTTTCTCGGTACTGTTAAAGCCACATTGCCAGTTGTTGGGAGGTTAGCTCATGCAGGCAACGCGCAAGTCATGCCCGTTAAAATTGGATACGATCAGCAAGCTAAACAGTTTATTATGACAGTGATGCCTGCGATTAATCCTGATGAAATGGTTGGCAAAGAGAACGAAGCTATCGCGCTAAATAAAGCGGTTGAGCAAGTGATTAACGCTTACCCCGCACAATATATGTGGTTTTTGAAATTACTCAAAACCCGCCCACCAGGTGAAGAAAATCTTTATTAACAATTACCTTATTGATGATATTTTATTAATAATAAAAAAGACGCCGCGGCGTCTTTTTTTATGTTAACTCGCTATTCTAGCAGCTAAAAAAGTTGCTTAAACGATTTAAGACTTGGTGGCTTTATTATGGCGATCCAATAAATTCTTATTGATATCTGCCATCGACAAACCTTGGTCTTCAAGTAGCACTATTAAGTGATACATCAAATCAGAGGCTTCATTAACAAGTTCTTCCTTGTCATGAGTTGCTGCTGCAAGGGCGGTTTCAAGACCTTCTTCACCCACTTTTTGGGCCATACGTTTAGTACCACGCTCAAAGAGCGATGCGGTATAGCTTGAGTCTGCACTTTGACCTTTACGAGAAATAATCAACTTGGTCAGATTATCAATAAAAGGGTGTGCGTTGCCATCTGACCAGCAGCTTTCAGTACCAGTATGGCAAGTTGGGCCGTTAGGGATAACTTGCACTAAAAAGCTGTCGTTGTCGCAGTCTTTGTCAATAGCAATGAGATCAAGTGTGTTACCAGAGGTTTCGCCTTTGGTCCACAAACGTTGTTTAGATCGACTAAAAAAGGTGACTTGTTTAGTGGCTAAGGTTTTTTCTAATGCTGCTTGATCCATATAACCTAGCATGAGCACTTTGCCAGTTAGGTGATTTTGTACAACAGTAGGGATTAATCCTTGTTGTTTTTCCCAGTCCACGTTTGTGCTATCAAATGTAATGCTTGTCATGTGTAATCTCTTATTGGATGAGGCTATATTTTTTGGTTTCGTCGTTAAAGCCTAAGCTTATAAACGAATCGCAATGTGATTGGCGTGCAAATATTGCTTTAGCTCACCAATATCTATAATGCCTTTATGAAATACGCTTGCAGCTAATGCTGCATCAACTTTGGCGAGTTCAAACACGTCTTTAAAGTGTTCCATAGTGCCTGCACCGCCTGAGGCTATTAACGGTACGTCGCAAATGGCGCGAACCATGCTGAGCTGTTTGATGTCATATCCGCCGCGCACGCCGTCTTGGTTCATGACGTTTAATACTATCTCACCACAACCGCGTTTTTGCACTTCTTCGACCCAATCTTGGGTATACCATTGGGTATCTTTGGTCGAGGTTTCGTCACCGGTAAACTGTTTTACTTTGTAGCTATCACTGGTAGCGTCGTAAAATGAGTCAATGCCAATAACAATACACTGGCGACCAAACTCATCTTGCAGGCGTGAGATTAAACTCGGGTCGCTTAATGCTGGCGAATTAATTGATATTTTATCTGCACCAAAGGCCAATTTTTCACGTGCTTGTTCGATAGTTTTAATGCCTCCGGCAACACAAAACGGAATATCGATTTGTTCTGCAACGCGACTAACCCAAGACTTATCAATGACTCTGTTGTGCGCACTGGCGGTAATGTCATAAAATACTAATTCATCAGCACCTTCTTCGGCATAACGGGCGGCGAGGGGAACGATATCTCCAACAATTTCGTGATTGCGAAACTGCACGCCTTTAACCACTTTACCTTCGCGTACATCAAGACACGGAACTATGCGTTTGGCCAGCATTGTATTGCCTCCTCAACGGTAAATTGATTAATCAATAAAGCTTTGCCGATAATAATACCTGAGGCTTTACTGTCGCGTACAGCCGCGACGTTGTCTAGTGTTGCAATACCGCCAGAGGCTTGCCACAGAATGTTTGGATAACTTGCCGTTAACTCAGTGTACAGTTCGGTATTAGCGCCAGTTAAGGTGCCGTCACGGCTAATATCGGTCACTAAAGCATGCTTAAGGCCGACAGTTTCAAATTCGGCGACTAATGACTCTAGTGATTTACCTCCACCAGATTGCCAGCCCGATACTGCGACAATCTTTTCGCCTTCATCGTTAATGTTGACGTCCAGCGCTAAACAGATTGCATCACTGCCGTATTTTACAAACCAACTTTTAACCAGTTCAGGGTCTTTAACGGCAAGCGAGCCTATAACCACACGCTTAACACCAATATTGAGGAGCTCGGCAACTTGCTCTTCGCTACGAATACCACCACCGACTTGAATATCAACATCAAGTCCAGCGGCAAGTTCAGCAATTAATTGGGTTTGACGTTTATTAGGATCTTTTGCACCCGTTAAGTCGACGATATGCAGCAGTTTTGCCCCTTGGGCTTGGTAAGACTGCAACTGTGCCAGCGGGCTTAAGTCAAAGGTGGTTTGTTTATCGTAGTCACCTTGGTACAAACGCACCACTTGGCCGTCAATTAAATCAATGGCAGGAATAATCACTGTGGTGTCCTCATGTTTAACCCCATCTGTAAAAAGTTCTGTAAAATTTGTGCGCCCACTTTGGCACTTTTCTCTGGGTGGAATTGCACCCCAAAAAAATTGCCTTTACCAATGGCGGCACTGAATGATTCTCCATATGTGCTGCTAGCTAAAGTATATTCGCTGATTGGCGCACGGTAGCTGTGAACAAAATACACGTAGCTGCCATTTTCTATGCCGACAAATAATGGATGATCGCTCACTTCGATTTGATTCCAGCCCATGTGGGGCAAAGGTAAGCCTTTGCTGTCTAAGTCACCAATGTCAGTGGGCACTAGCCCTAAGCAGGCGATGTTTTGCTCGCTACGGCCGCCATGTTCATTAGACAAAGATGCTAGCATTTGCATGCCTAAACATACGCCCATAACTGGCTGCGTTAAGCTTTTAATTAGCTCTATTAGGTTCTTTTGTTTTAGGGCGTCCATAGCCGCACCAGCGGTGCCAACACCTGGCAGTACCACTCTTGCAGCGCTGCGAATAACATCAAAGTCAGCGCTGACAATCACATTCGCTTTTAGGCGCTCAAAAGCAAACCGTACTGAGCTTAAATTGGCACAACCGGTGTCAATAATCACCGTAAGATCATTGGCAGCGTTTGAAGCATTAGATACTTGTGTCACATGAACTCCTTACAGCACACCTTTGCTTGATGGCAATATGTCACCTTCAACTTTCACCGCTTGGCGAAGTGTACGGCCTAACACTTTAAATAAGGCTTCAACTTTATGGTGATCGTTATCGCCTTGTGAGCCAATGTGTAATGTGCAGCGTAGGCCATCAGCAAATGAGCGGAAGAAATGTGGCACCATTTCGGTGGCCATCTCTCCGACCATTTGACGGTCGAAATCAGCACTGAACTTAATGAATGGACGACCAGAAATGTCCATGAGGCATTCACCGCTGGCTTCGTCCATTGGTAAGCTAAAACCAAAACGGGCGATACCACGTTTATCACCTAAAGCTTGGCGAATTGCATCACCAATTGCTAATGCCGTGTCTTCTACGCTGTGATGGTCGTCGATTTCTAGATCGCCGTCGACATTCACATCCATTCTAAAGTTACCGTGGGTTTGAATTTGATCAAGCATGTGGTCAAAGAAACCAATTCCGGTTTCAATTTCACCTTTGGTTTGACTATCAAGATCGATGGTGACTTTGATGTTGGTTTCTTTAGTGGTGCGAACAACAGTCGCAATACGGCCTTTACTGAGTAAAGCATTGGCAATATCGTCCCAGTTTAAGCTGTCACGTTGGTATTTAAAGCTTTTAATGCCCATGGCATTGGCGAGTTCAACGTCAGTGTCGCGATCGCCAATGACAGCAGAAGTCGTAAAGTCGACTTTGCCTTGGGTTAAATAGTCTTTTACTAGACCTAGCTTCGGTTTACGGCAGCTGCAGTTTTCGTCATTAAAGTGATGACAAATCAACACATTATCAAACTTAACCCCTTGGCTTTCGAATATTTGCATCATCATGTCGTGCGGTGCATCAAAGTCTTCTTTTGGGAAAGAAGGCGTGCCCAAACCATCTTGATTACTGACCATTACGAGGCGAAAGCCCGCTTTTTGTAATTTAAGTAACGCTGGAATAACTTGTGGTTCAAACACCAATTTAGCCAAACTATCTAGTTGCTTATCGATTGCTGGCTCTTCAACTAAGGTACCATCGCGGTCGATGAATAATATGTTCTGTTTCATGTTCACTGCCTTAAATAGGGTGTAAATTTATTAGTATTAATCTATTAATTTAAGCGTTTATCAATCTGTTGTTCACTCGGTCTGTCGAAGCGATTTTTTGCACGCTATGCTACTGACTCAGAGAGACTTTTTTCAAACAAAGCGATAATCAAATTTGTTTGTTGTTCATTGGTAAAGCTAAAGCGAATAGCGTCAGCAAGACGCGGATCTTTATAGGCGCGAGCGACAACGCCTGAATCACTTAAGCGTTTAGCGGCAGCGCCGACATCGTCAAATTTAGCCAGCACGTAGTTGCCGTTTGCTGGTAGCACTTTGGCACCATAAGCCTGTAGTGCATCACTTAAACGTTTACCTTGTACAACTAACGTCGCTACTTGAGTTTGCATGGTGTCAATACCATCTTGGCTTAAGGCTTTAGTCGCAAGCTCTGATACTGGTAACGGCACTGGGTACGGCGCGATTACTCGCATCACTAAATCTATAATCTCATCATTAGCGAGCATAAAACCACAGCGAGCACCGGCCAACGCAAACGCTTTAGATAAGGTGCGTAACACAACGAGGTTAGGGTACTTACCCAATAAATCAGCCACGCTGTAGTCAGGGCAAAATTCAATATAGGCTTCATCTACCACTACAATTGAATTAGGTGCCGCTTGAATCGCTTGTTCAATTTTATCTTTAGCAATAACGGTTCCGGTTGGATTATTTGGGTTACAAATAAACACAATTTTGGGGTTGCCTATTTGTGCTTTTTTAATAAGGGAAGGCCAGGCATCTGGTAATTGATATTCATCGGTTAAACTTAACGCCGTCACCCCCACATTAAAGGTAGCAGCGCTAATAGCATACATCCCATAAGTTGGCCCAAAACAAACAATGCTGTCGACACCAGGGATACAAAATGTACGTATGAGTAATTCAATCGCTTCGTCTGCACCGCGGCTGGCAATAATGTTACTCGTCTTAACACCGGAATAACGGCTGTAAGCATTGATGAGTTCAGGAGGCTGGCATTCTGGGTAACGATTTACTTTATCAAGATCGCTATTATTAAATGGCGATTCGTTAGCATTGATCCAAATATCACCTCTACCGCCGATACGTCTGGCACTTTCATAGGGTGTTAACGTCAGCAATTCGGGTCTTGCTAACGTGTTTGGATTAAAAGGCGCTGCTAGGGTCTGACTCATGGCTATGCTCTCTACTTTTATTCTATATAAGGTGTTAACTCATCACTTCAGTTTCAGCTTAAAGCTCAACAATAGTCCCTATTGCAAACTGGCTAAACGAATGGCAATGGCATTTTTATGCGCATCTAACAGTTCGTTTTCAGCTAATACCATGACACTTTGACCTAAGGTTTGCAGTCCTTGTTTGTTGAGCTCTTGCACCGTAAAACGACGACTGAAATCGGCCAATGACAAGCTTGATACCGAACGGCTATAACCATAAGTTGGTAAAACGTGGTTGGTCCCACTCGCGTAATCGCCAACAGACTCTGGTGTATAAGCGCCTAAAAACACAGAACCTGCGCCGCGCACTTGCTTTAGTACTTCACGAGGCGCGGCTGTTTGAATAATTAAATGTTCTGGACCATATAAGTTAGATACTTTAGCGGCTTGTTCCATATTACTGACAATAATGCTACGGCTGCATTCTAGCGCTTCTGCGGCAATATCTTTACGGCTCAATTGTGCTAATTGCTCCGTTAAGGCTTGGTTTACTTGCTCTGCTAGTGCTAATGAGTCAGTGACTAACATCACTTGTGAGTCAACGCCGTGTTCAGCTTGTGACAGTAGATCGGATGCCACAAAAGCAGGGTTGGCATCTTTGTCGGCTATAACGAGTACTTCCGACGGACCTGCAGGCATGTCTATAGATACGCTAACACGGCTGTCTTGAGAGACTAAACGCTTTGCTTCTGTCACGTAGCGATTACCTGGGCCAAATATTTTGTCTACGTTGGGTACTGATTCGGTACCAAAAGCCAATGCCGCAATGGCTTGTGCTCCACCAACTTGGAAAATATCGGTAATACCACAAACATTAGCGGCATAAATAATTGCATCATTAATCGGTGGTGGGCTGACTAATACCCGTTTGCCGCAGCCAGCTATTCTTGCTGGTAAGGCCAACATCATTACTGTAGAAATTAATGGTGCGGTGCCACCGGGAATATATAATCCGACACGTTCGATAGGCTCGCTTCTGAGTTCACAACGAATTCCCGCTTGAGTTTCGATATCTACACCTTGAAACACTTGCGCTTTATGAAAGGTTTCAATGTTTGCTACTGCTTGCGCTACCGCTTGCTTCACGTCGCTACTGACTCGTGAACATGCGGCACTAATTTGCGCTGCAGTTAATGCCAATTCAGTAAGATCAACGCCATCGAATTGCTGGTTAAATTTCAGTAAGGCTGTATCGCCTTGACTGTTAACTTGCTCAATAATGTCGCGAACACCTTGCAAGGCACTGGCATCCCCAATGAGTGGAGAACGTGCCAAGGTTTGTTGTTGCTGCTCTGTAGATAAAGATGCCCAATTGAGAATTTGCATTTGTGTTACCCCATCATTTTTTCAATAGGCATGACCAGAATTGAGCTTGCACCTAATACGGTCAACTCTTCCATTGTGTCCCAGAATAAATCTTCAGTACTGACAACGTGGATAGCCACACGATTAGTGTCGTCATTGAGTGGTAATACTGTTGGGTTTTCAGCACCAGGGAGTAGGGCAACGATTTGATCTAAGGTTTCAAGTGGGGCGTGCAATAAGATGTATTTACTTTCACGAGCACGGATAACACCATTAATACGAGACAAGATTTTGTTGATAAGAGCTTGTTTTTCAGTAGATTGAGTTTTATTTGATTGAATGATGCACGCCATTGAGCGGTAAATCACTTCGGTTTCATATAAGCCATTAGCTTCAAGGGTGGCACCAGTTGATACTAAATCACAAATACCGTCTGATAAACCTGCGCGAGGTGCGACTTCTACGGAACCTTTAAGCATACAGTCGCTGTAGTTTATGCCTTTTTCTTGCATAAAGCGGCGCAGTAAGTTCGGGTAAGAGGTGGCGATACGAAGACCTTCAAGAGATGTTGCATCTTTATACGCAAACTCATTGGGTACGGCTAATGATAAACGACATGAACCAAAATCTAACTCACGCAATTTACTGCATTCAGCGGGTTTGCTTGCTAGTTGACGCTCAATTTGCTCTTCTTCAAGTACGTTTTCACCGATAATGCCTAGGTCAACAACACCGTCCATGACTAAGCCTGGAATATCATCATCACGAACGCGTAATAAGTCGATTGGCATGTTGTCTGAGTGTGCAATCAAGCGTTGCTCATTAACGTTGAATTTAACGCCACAGCTTCTAAGCAACTGTTGAGACTCTTTTGATAAACGGCCCGATTTCTGGATGGCAATACGTAAACGCTTTGATTCACTCATGTGATACTTCCTTAATGTATTAAATATAAAATGTTGTAAATTTAAAAGCTTAAAAAAAAATAAATTTAGAAAAACAAAAAACCCCTGAAATTCCTTCCAGGGGTTTATGTGAAATATTGTTCACCACCAGAAGGATAACGTCCTTCGGCAGTAAGCATCCGAAGGCTACCGCAAATGGTGATGATGGTGGAATGTAGTCACTTGGATGTTCATGGTAATTCTCTTTATATAATCTTAATTAATTCAGTTTTGATGAGGTTTTATGCACTCATTTATGTCGTGTTTAGCGACTTGCAGTTAACTTAACCGCATTTATGCTTGTTTGCAAGAGCAGATAAAGCATTAATGTCATTTTATTACGAATTTTTTTGCATAAGATGTGAATTGTTGTTTGTTGTAGCCAATTAGCTATTAAGGCATCATTAAAAATAAAATGGATTAACAGTCGAATTGTTAATGGTCTTGGGTATTAAGCTCGGGCTATTGTTTGTCAGTAAATGATTTTGAGAGGTCAAAAAATACAAAGGTTACACTTTAACGTAATGACGCCCTCTTATTTAGAACTTTACATCAATTAAGTTAAAGGTATTGATTAATCGGTTGATTTTTATGCAGCTAAAGCCATGTGTTAGCCATTTATTGAATGAATAAACTATGCTTTGGTGTGATGAAGCCTTATCAGCATCGACTTTACACATCGTAATGGTTAGACCATATCGTTATAAGTCATTGAATTTATTCAACACTGCTTATAAGCTGGCGTTTATTACGCTTTATTAATTAAACTAACTTCTCGAGATATGAACAGTATGAAGACCTTTGATCTTGTGGCGCTTAGAGATGTTATGGATTTAATGCTTGATGCTGTTTGTGTGGTTGATAAAAAAGGTGACTTTGTCTTTGTCAGTGCAGCATTTGAAGATATTTTTGGCTATCCCCCTGATGAAGTTATTGGTAAGCCTATGATTGACTATGTTTATCCTGATGATGGTGAAGTAACGCTTAATGTTGTTAAAGGTTTATTGAACGGAAACCTTCAACCTCGTTTTGAAAATCGTTGGGTCCGTAAGGATGGCAGCATAATACACGTGCTGTGGTCTGCTCGTTGGTCTGAAGATCACCAGTTTAGAATCGCAATTGCCCACGATATAACTGAGCGAAAGCTAATGGAGCAACAACTTCATTATATTGCAGGACACGATCCATTAACTGAATTACCCAATAGGGCATTGTTGTTTGGACGTTTACAAACGTCGCTAGGATTAGCTCGTCGTGAAGGTTGTCATCTTTCATTGTTATTTATTGATATTGATGGGTTTAAACATGTAAATGATAGTTACGGACATCTTGCCGGTGATAAGTTACTTAAGATTATTGCCCAAAGGTTAAATGCTTGTGTTCGTCAAACTGACACGGTAGGACGTTTTGGTGGTGATGAGTTTGTTGTGGTGTTAAATGGAATTGATTTGTTTGATGATGTACTTATTATTGCGGAAACTATCCGTGTAGAACTTGAGAGACCTTATCAAATAGATAGGCTTTATTTGCAACTTTCACCGAGCATTGGTGTTGCTCGATACCCTGATAACGGTAAAGATGAGCAGCAATTACTTAAGCATGCAGATCAAGCAATGTATAGAGCAAAAATTGCAGGTGGAAATCGAGTTGAGGCTGTTAAGCAAACTATAAAACAGCCATTTATGGGTAAATAATATTCGATGATGTTAGCTGCAATTGGATTTGATTGCTTATCTCGACTTTTTGACTGGCAGTTAATTGGGTTGAGTTATCTATGGCCGATAATGCCGCACGTTTATCAAAACTACTCCACACATTAACGGTACTCATAATGGACTCAAAGCGGGTCGTAACATCATTAATACGTTCGGATACATTAAAAGCTTGTTGCGGATCGGTTTGGCTTAGTTGAGCAGCGCGTTGATTAAAGGCAATGTCTTTATTGTCGTCAGATAGTGAATTAATGACTTGAAAAAAATCACTTTCAGATTTTTCCGCGAGGGCGTAGCTAGCATTGATGATAATATCTCGTTGAACATTGGTATCGTAATTATCAATTCGCGCTAGCATCATATTGGGTTCCACACTGGCGATTTCAGCTAAGGCACTGTTAAAATAGTCCTGATTTAAATCATAGGCTTGCTTTTGATTGTTTAAAAACACTAAAGCCGCCTCGGGATCTGTTTCTGCCATTTTACGCGAAATAATAAATACCCCACTGGCACGCTGTTCAACGGCAATACTATCTAACCAATCAACAGCCTCTTGGGTATTTTTTTCAACTAACTGATATACCATTGACGTAATCAAGTAATTAGTCGACTCATTTAATGGCAACGATGAAATTAGATTTGCAGCTTCATTTGGAGACTGTTCAATATAATAATACATGGTATTTAAGTACATTTTTAATGTTGATTGAGTTTCTGGTTGTAGCTTTAACCATTCAAATGCTGCAATTGCATCGTTGCTGGCCCATGAATCAACAATCGACATCATTATTGATGACTTCATCGGCTCTGCGGCTAGGAATTCAATATCGCTTAACGCCTGTTGCGGATTAACCGATGCTAAGCCGCGCAAATAACTGTCGAGTAATGATTCATATTGTTGTGTCGACTTAAACTGTTCTAGCCATGACATTATGTTTGAAAATTGCATTTTCCCGGCAATTTCTAAAATTAAACCATATAAGTCTTCATGTTCAGTCTCTTCAGCAACGAGT
The DNA here is from genome assembly GCF_006385555.1 of Shewanella polaris. Taxonomy (NCBI): domain Bacteria; kingdom Pseudomonadati; phylum Pseudomonadota; class Gammaproteobacteria; order Alteromonadales; family Shewanellaceae; genus Shewanella; species Shewanella polaris. The sequence continues at coordinate 1,935,053 of NZ_CP041036.1, forward strand.
AATGCTTCCAGAGGATCTTGTTCAGCCAACTGCATGATGCGAAAAATCGACATGTAAGGTGTTTCTTCAATGTTTAATGAAGCTTTAAACGCTTCTCGGTCATGAGCTTTTTGGCTGGGGGCTTTGCTTGACGTAATCGAAGAGTTGGTATTCGATAAAGATTCAGCGGCATTATTTTGTATTGTTGAGGTGATTATTCGTCGGTTGTCAGCTGCAAGAGTAGTCTCATTAGGCCAGATAAGAGGATAACTGATAAATCCGATACCCCAACTTAATACCACCACAATTAACCATTTCATTATTGCTTTTCCTTAAGCTTGCTGCATGCGTTCAAATCACTATTCGTTGGCTTACGTTATTATGATGCTGTTAATATTGCAATGAATAGTTCAGTGCTTGATATGATAGAGTATATTTTAACTTATTAACTTTTAACATAAATTCATATTTTTACCTTAGGTTTATGTGGCCCAAAGCGAGTAATAATGCGTAAAACTGACAAAAAGATAGACAATCAACTAAGACAAGGATTAACCCTTGTGTGCGATCATTCAATCGAGGTTTATCCTGGTTTTGCATGGATTACCCATAAAGTTGATTACACTGCATTTCCTAAAAGTTTACGCATTGTTTGTGTTTTCGATACTGAGCTGCAACTCAGGCAGTTTAATCAGGAGAACCATAAAACGACGTTATTAAACTTGATTAAACGCACACTCAGTCAATTTGGTATTGACCTAAAAGATATCAGTCAGCATGTGAGCTTTGATACCGAAACGGCTTGTGAACAGCAACATAATGGTAACTGGGCATTGCGCTTAAGTGGCAGCAGCCACAGCATTAAATAATCGGCTTCATTAAGCCGTAGTAATGTTTACTGTAGAGGCTGTTTGATCCTATTAATGAAGTATTACTCTATTAATATCTTGTTTAAGATACATTAGGCTGCATCATTATTGTTTATTGTTCATTGCTTATTGCCCACAACTCAGTATCCACTTAGTTCTATTGTGACAGCAAAATTAATCCAAGCTATAGCTGTAATATGCTAATTAAAAAAGATTTCAATCATCGTAAGATACAAACTGTCTAGTCTATTAAGCAAATCATAAAATGTTAATTACTATCGTCTCTGTTTCATCCTACCATCCACAAAATCGAGATCTAACTCTAATCTCGTATCGTTAAAATCCGTTATCTTTGTACTAAGTGAGTTTTGAGGTAAAAGTTATGTTTCAGATCTTTTCTGATTTTGCATCTTGGCTGGTTTTCAGTGTAATAGGGTTGTCTGCAGAGACTAAACTCGGCGACGCGCTACATTTTTTTGTTGAAGATGTGACTAAAATTTTTGCTTTGCTTCTGATAATGATTTACCTCATCGCTTTAGTGCGGGCGTCGTTAAATGTGGAACGTGTCAGGGATTATTTAGCCGGTAAACACAGAGGATTAGGTTACTTAATGGGATCTGGCTTTGGTGTAGTGACGCCATTTTGTTCTTGCTCGAGTATCCCGGTATTTTTAGGTTTTACGTCTGCAGGGATCCCTTTGGGGATCACCATGAGCTTTTTGATTACCTCACCTTTAATTAACGAGGTCGCGATATTATTGTTGATGAGTTTATTAGGGCTTAAGTTTACCTTACTTTATATTGTCGTTGGCATGAGTGTGGGTATGTTAGGCGGTTTCTTTCTCGACAGTATTAAGGCTGAGCGTTGGCTGCAATCATTTGCGGCTGAAGCGTTAAAGCGCGGTCAGAAAAAGGGCGGTGAAGCAACGATTGCTGATGGTGCCAATGCGCAAAAAATGTCGTTCCCACAAAGACACCAGTTTGCCAAAACTGAAATGCTGGATATTTTTGGCCGAGTGTGGAAATGGGTCATTATTGGTGTCGGTTTAGGCGCAGCATTACACGGTTTTGTACCAGATGGATGGATTGGCGAGCATTTGGGGGACGGACAATGGTGGTCAGTTCCTGCTGCGGTGTTGTTGGGTATTCCACTTTATTCCAATGCGACTGGGGTTATTCCGGTTATGGAAAGTCTGATTATTAATGGTCTACCGATAGGAACTACATTGGCATTTTGTATGAGCACGGTTGCAGCCAGTTTTCCTGAGTTTATTTTGTTAAAACAAGTGATGCAATGGCGTTTGCTGGCAATATTATTTTGTGTGTTATTAGTAGCATTCACTCTCGTCGGTTGGATCTTTAATGCGTTAGCACCGGTATTATGATTTTTTATCAACATCAACAACATCAACAACATCAACAACATCAATAAGGATAAACAATGAAGACGGTTAAAATTTTGGGTTCTGGTTGTAAAAAGTGTCTTGAAACCGCAGAGCTTGCCCAAGCTGTTGCGGATGAAAAGGGTGTTGCAATAAAAATCGAAAAAGTCACTGATATGGCTAAAATTATGGATTATGACGTTATGAGTACGCCAGCAGTGGTGGTTGATGAGAAAGTGGTTCATAAAGGCAGTAAACCCACTAAAGAACAGATGTCAGCGTGGATATAAATGCTGCTAAAGTCATTAATTGAGTGACTGAGCAATTAAAGGACTAAGGGTTATTAACTGTAAAAACACAGTTATTGCCCTTGGCATTGTGCTGCACAATGACTAAATTACAGAGCTATGAAGTTAAAACCTTACTGATATGACGATGACCCTCAAGTTAGTTTTAAACTTTCTACTCAAGTCTACGCGGTTCACATTTATGGCTATCTTATTCCATTAGAAATAAAAATAGGTGTGTGAATATTCTGCCTACCCACTTTTAATTGTAATCCATTGTTTTTAATATTAATTTACCGCTAATTCTTGGGAGTATCGTCAACTATTGTTTATCATACTGCTGACGTTTAACCATAAAAATTACCCACCGGATTACTCCATTAACATCTTATTTACCATATCCACCACTATTGTGGTTTTTCTGCGCACTTTCTGCACATTGTCTCTATATCATCGATAGGTAATTAAGCATTTCGTTCGTTAAACCACTTTACGATCCACTAAAAGGAATCGATGACATGAAACTATTCGTAAAACATCGTCAGTTTACTCAATCTATATTGTGTACTTTGGTATTAGCAGGTTTATTAACGGCCTGTGACAGCAGTGATGATGACACAATGTCAACCGATGACAGTACAACTGTGGTAGACACTTCGACAGATAATGGTGTGAGTACCGACAACAGCACCGATGGTGTGATATGTGATTATTCATACAGCGAATTTAACGATTCTGAGTCAATTGGCTATAACAGCGAATCGCAATGGACATGTGCTGATGATATGCGTGAGTTAGTCGCCAATGGAATTCCAGACCACGAAGTAGGTACCTTTCCTAATGATGGCAATCCCAACATGATCACAGAGCAAGTGATCACAGCGAGTATTACCTTGTTGCCAGTTCAAACCGATGTGGCTACTCAATTAGGTGGGCCTTCAGGACCGCAGGGTTATGTATTAAACGGGGTGAAAATAGATGCCAGTACCGCCGGTACTTGTGATGATTCAGGTTTAATTTGTGATGCAGCTATGAATGTCGGTAATTGGAACATTGAGGCACTGGGTCAATCTAGTTTTGATTTTGGTACTGACGACAACAATGCTCATGTTCAGCCTAGTGGCGAATATCATTACCATGGAATACCAGAAGGTTTTATTACGCTCCACGGCGGCAGTAGTGACACCATGACCTTAATTGCATGGGCTTCTGATGGATTCCCTATTTATGCCCGTTATGGTTATACCACTGCAGATGATGCGACTTCCGAACTTAAAGTTGTCACAGGCAGTTACCAGTTGGTCACAGAGGTAAGTGATAGCAGACCTTCAACCGATTTATATGCCTTAGGTACGTTTAAACAAGACTGGGAATATGTAGAAGGCTCTGGCGATTTGGATGAATGTAATGGCCGAGTTGGTGTCACTCCTGAGTTTCCTAATGGCATTTATCATTATTATGCAACAGATAGTTATCCATTTTTTCAACGTTGCGTAAAAGGTGAAGTTGAATCAACAGGACAATTACCTCCAGCTTAATAATGCGTTATATCAATCTTAAGGAGGACCTCAAATGCGCGTGTTGAGAAACCATTCCATGGTGATTATTTTTATAGTGAGTTTATTGATGGCAACAGAGGCGCAGTCGCACATGATGGTGGCTCAACACGGCACCATTAATATGGTTAACAATGGTGCTTTTATGGTGTTGTCATTGCCTATCAGTGCATTTGATAATATCGATGATGACAATAGTGGCCACTTATCAACGGTTGAGTTTAATTCGCATCGAGCTGAAATAATGGCTCAAATTTTGGCAAAAGTGCAATTGCACGATAATAATGGTTTGCGTCCCTTAGAAGGGTTAATGTTTTCATTGGGCGACGATCATCATAATGCAGATACTGCAACTCAATTGATTGTGATGGGCCGCTTTGCTATTGATGAAAAATCAGCCGGTTGGACTTTTTTATTTGGCTTATTTGGTGAATCTGCAGAGGAGAAAGTCATGAATATGAGTGTTAAGCGCAAAGCAACTAATCAAAAAATGGCATTTGAACTTACTCCGAATAATGCCAGGCAAAAAGTTTTTTCTTTATAATCCAATAAGATAGCGCGCCTTTATGTTAGTCCAATAAATGCTGTTTCACTTAGGTGGTCAGCATTTTTTATTATTTGATATGTCGCCTTTTAAGCGCATCATGTTTGTTGTGTAATCGACATGCTTTTGTGCTTTTGACGATAAAGAGTTGGAAGATGAAGCCGTTATCAGCATAATAGCCCAAATTACATCACACCATCATGACCGCAATAATTTGAGGACGCTTTGAGCTCGACACTTACCCAATCCGTTATCCATGAATTTAGCGAACGCGGTGCGTTAGCAAAACATGTTCATCATTATCACCACCGACAAAGTCAAACCGATATGGCTGTTGCGGTGAGTGATGCTATTGCTAAAAAACATAATCTGATTTTAGAAGCCGGTACGGGTGTAGGCAAAACCTTTGCATATTTACTGCCTGCATTGCTTAGCGGCAAGCAAGTGGTGGTGAGCACCGGTAGTAAAAATTTACAAGAGCAACTGTTTTTAAAAGACTTACCAGCATTGTTAACCATGTTAGATGTACACGTGCCTATAGCGTTATTAAAAGGGCGTAACAACTATTTATGCCAATTACGCCTAGAAAAACAAATGCAAAATGCCAGTCAGTTTAGCGAATATTACATTGATGACTTGCTAAAAATTAACCAATGGGCACATTTAAGCAAAGACGGCGATATAGGTAATTTAACCTCGGTGGCAGAACATTCTGAGGTTATCCCTACTGTGGTGAGCACTAAAGAGAGTTGTACGGGTAAAAAATGCGACCATTACGATGATTGCTTTACTCGTAAAGCGCGTATTCGGGCAATGGATGCCAAAGTGGTGGTGGTTAATCATCATTTATTTTTTGCCGATCGATTACTAAAAGACACTGGATTTGCGGAGTTACTGCCAAATCCTGATGTGGTGATATTTGACGAGGCACATTTAGTGCCCGATATTTGTATTAGTTATTTTGGCAGTCATATTTCCAGCCGCGAAATAGATAAATCACTCAACGCGATAATTAAACTGCATAAAGAGGTGATCCGCGACAGTATTCAGCTTGAACAATTGGCTCAACGTGGCTTAATTGCACTCAGTGAATGGCACAATATGATGTTTGAACATCAAGTGTCTGATTGGCGCAAAGTACTGACAATAAAAATACTTGCAAGCACCTCATGGACCTTGCATCAATCATTAGTCGATTTAGCTAATAATATGCAACATCATCTTGGTCGTGATGATCAGCTCGATAATGCCTTTGAGCAATTACTCACGTTGGCTGATACATTACGCAATTATTTTGAGTGCCAAGACCCCCAGGCGGCTTACAGCGTTGAGCTTGGTCCCCGGTTTATTATGCTGCGCATGAGCCCCATTAATGTCGCCAAACAATGTCAGCAATTATTTGATCACAACACCCGTTGGATTTTTACCTCGGCAACATTGCAAGTTAATCGTAGCCTAGCGCTTTTTGCCAAAGAGATGGGTTTGGGTGATGCTAAACAACTTATTTTAGACAGCCCATTTGATTACCCCAACCAAGCAGTATTTTGTGTACCACGTCATTTAGGTAAAGTAGGGCAGTCGAAACATTCAGCAAAACAACTGGTTGATATCAGTGTTCAAGCCATTAATGCCGCACAAGGGCGTACGTTTATTCTATTTACCAGCCATCAGATGTTGCAACAGGTGGCTATGATGTTACAAGGCAAGGTGAAATATCCGCTTTTAGTGCAAGGCCAAGCCAGTAAGCAAAGTTTATTAAATAAGTTTAGGCAGCTAGGTAATGCCGTGCTGTTAGGTACCAGCAGTTTCTGGGAAGGTGTAGATGTACGCGGTAAATTACTCAGTTGTGTGATTATAGATAAATTACCGTTTGTGTCCCCTGATGATGCATTATATAAAGCTCGTGCGGCCAATGCTGAGCGTCAAGGACTTGATCCTTTTGCTTCTATTTCATTGCCGCAAGCGGTTATTAGTTTAAAGCAAGGCGTTGGACGATTAATTCGTGATGAAAAAGATCGTGGAGTACTTATTTTGTGCGATAACCGCATTGTGAATCGTGCTTACGGACAAGAATTTATTAATTCATTGCCCCCCATGCAGCGTACTCGTGATTTAGACCGAGCGCTGCAATTTTTAAAACACATCCCTTAAGCTTTTTAAAACACGGCTCATCAGTTATCATTACAAAATTATCTGTCGTTTTTATTGAGTAACCCAACACAATGCCAAAGCCGTTAACCATTCTTGCTCTTGATACCTGTACCGAAACTTGCTCTGTTGCATTAACCATTAATGGTGATGTTTATGCTCGTATTGAAGATGCGCCGCGTGAACACAGCCAACGTTTGCTGCCTATGGTTGATGATGTCTTAGCCGAGGCTAAAGTGACTCTCGTCGATATCGATATGATTGCTTATGGACGCGGCCCGGGCAGTTTTACGGGTATCCGTATTTGTACCAGTATGACCCAAGGGTTAGCATTGGGACTTGATTTACCCGTCATTGGTATTTCTACGTTAACAGCAATGGCTCAAATGGCCGTCAGTCAACATGGTGCTTCTCAGGTATTGTGTTGTATTGATGCTAGAATGAATGAAGTCTATTGGGCTCAGTACATTGCTAAAGACGGTATTGCTATTTTGGTTGGGGAAGAACATGTTACAACGCCAGAAATGGTAACATTGGTTTTAGACTCACAACAAAACATAGCGGCTTGTGGAACTGGGTTTGACGTTTATCCGCAGTTATTAACTCTGGCGCCAAGTATCAGTCGTTGCTTCGAAGCTACATATCCTGATGCTAAATCTATGCTGGTGTTAGCCCAACTTGGATATCAACAAGGTTTGCACACTACAGTTGATGAACTCGCCCCTGTTTACCTTCGTGACACAGTCACATGGAAAAAACTTCCGGGTCGAGAATAGCCATTCAGGTTAATTTGACATAAAGTGTATAATAGAATTATAGGTAAACGGTGTCGTTAATGACGATAAATGCAGCATTATCAATGGCAAATAATCAATCTGGCCCAGTCAGCTTGAGTCAAGCTGTTGCTGGAAATCGACCGATTACTCCAGCCCAAGACCCCATAGTTGTTAACACTTCAGCTGATGATATTGAGCTGCAAAGTATTGAAAGCAATGATGTGGCCATTGTTGATGATGTAACCTTGTCAGCCAAACAACAAGCCCGCGTTGAATATGATCGTGATACCAATGGCCAACGTGGTGCAATAGCGCAATATTTGTCTACTCAACATTCTGCTAAAAGAGACGAAATTCAACAAATGGTTGGTATTGATTTGTATGCCTAACCCGCCTTTGTCTGCAATCCCCAGTCGTAGCCGTTTTATGATCGAATTACTATTGGCCTTTTTACTGACTCGATTTCCTTATATCTCTATTCCTTTTAAATGGTTTGAAAGCTATTTTCACGAATTATCTCATGGCATCGCGACGTTATTGACGGGTGGCACTGTGAGTCATATCCAGTTATTTCCAAACGGTGCAGGCCTTTGTTTTAGTCAAGGCGGTAATAGTATATTAATTGCTTATGCAGGCTATTTCGGCGCCGCGTTATGGGGTTATGCGATATTTCTACTGGCGACTCAAAAACACACTATCAGATTTACTTTGTCTCTGTTAGGCCTAACGGTGGCGGCTTCACTACTTTTCTGGGCTCGAGATGTGCTAACCATTATTATTCTTAGCGTCTTGATAATACTTTTTTTGTTACCACTTAAATTAAAAAACAGTGGTCTGCTCAATAGTTTATTGCGTATATTAGGCTTAATGATTATGTTAAACGCCATGGCCAGCCCTATGGTGTTATTAGGGTTAAGTGGCCAAGGCGATGCGGTGATGTTAGCGAAAATAACATGGTTGCCGGCATGGTTGTGGGTAATGACATGGCTCGCATTTAGTGGGTTTATGTTGTGGCTCTGTTGGCGTAAAGTTGATCGAAAAAAGGGAGTGTCAAAATGAAACGTAACATGATGTTAGGAGCCTTAATTGGCTTATCAAGTTTAGGTATGTCAGCAGCTGCATTTGCTGCGAGCACAGATAACACGCAAAACCAATCAGTCGCAGTGCCGCAGGTTAATGCTGCGCTTGCACAAGCCGTCGCGAGTCAATTTCGTTCAGAAGATAATAAGCTGCGTGATCAATATCGCCATCCTGCAGAAACGTTGGCTTTTTTTGATGTAAAGCCAGATCAAACTGTTATTGAATTATGGCCAGGTGGTGGTTGGTATGCTGAAATTTTAGCGCCTTACTTAGCTGATAAGGGCCATTATGTGGCTGCTAATTTTGAAACTAAGCCTACAGTAGATAGCCCTAGAGCAGCTTATTACAAATCAGCAGGTTTAAAATTTGAAAAGTGGGTCAATGACAATAAAGCCAGCGTTGGTAATGTTCAGTTTGTTACCCTTGATCCACCGGCTAAGCTTTCACTGGGTAAAGATAATTCTGCCGACCAGGTATTAACATTCCGTAATTTGCATAATTGGGCAATGAAAGGGGAGTTAGAAGGTGTGTTTAAAGCCGCTCATGATGTGTTAAAAGTCGGCGGTTCATTAGGCATTGTTGAACACCGTGCAAATATCGGTATGGCTGCAGAAAGTGGTTATATGGATGAAAATCAAATGGTCGAACTGGCTAACAAATACGGTTTTGAACTGACCGCTAGCTCTGAAGTGAATGCCAATCCCAAAGACAGTAAAAATTATCCGAAAGGCGTGTGGACATTACCACCAAGTTTAGCCATGGGCGATCAAGATAAGCAGAAGTATCTTGATATAGGTGAAAGTGACCGCATGACACTTAAGTTTACTAAAACTGCTGCTAAATAAATCTGTAAAGTGAGCCAACAATGTTGAACGTTAACGTAGAACAAATTCAATTGCCGTTGGCTCATATTACGCTCGCAGCTAAACGCTATGGTCAAGCAGATAAGCCAATCATACTGGCTTTGCATGGTTGGCTTGATAATGCCGACAGCTTCATCCCTTTAGCGGAGGCTTTTTCGCAACAAGGGTTGTTTGAACGGTATCAATTATTATGTATTGATTGGCCCGGACATGGATTGTCAGAACACCGTCCTGGACGTTATCCTTTGCATTGGGTTGATTACATTTATGACTTACAAGCCGTCATTGAACTTGTTTCTGATAATCAACCTATTATTTTGATGGGACATTCTTTAGGGGGCATTATTGCTTCCGCTTATAACGCTTGTTTAGGTGAAAATATTGCTAAGTTAGTATTAATAGAAGCTTTAGCACCATTATCAGAATCTGCAGATAATGCTAAATCCCGTTTGCGTAAAGGTTTACTGCAACAACAACGTTTTAATCGTCAATTAGCTCGGCCCATTCCCACTTATTCTTCTCTTGATGTTGCAATTCATGCGCGTCATCAACTAACCGGATTAGCCTTGCCTTGGTGTAAATTGATTACAGAGCGTAATATGCAATTAGTTGGTGATAAATATGCTTGGAGAAGTGACCCTAGGTTAAAACTTGATTCATTGAATCGTTTCACATTTGAACAAGTTGATGCATTAATGACCACTAGCGATACCGATACTTTATTTATTGCAGCGCAAGATGGTTACAAGCAACTCACTTTGTCAGAACAACATGCAAATGCCTGGTTTACCAACATTAAAATGCTAACATTAATGGGGGATCACCATTTACATATGGGGAATGCCAATCAAGTCGCAGAAACGATTGGAGCTTTTATTCTAAATTAGTCGGTCTGTTAACTGAAATCGCTGTTATTTTTAATTCATTTATGTGATTATGGTCAAAAATTAAAACGCTTGTATGATTTTTATCACTACAAGAAACATAAAAAAGCCTGCGATAACAAAATTAATGATACGCAGTAGCTAAAAAATTTTACCACTGACGGGGAATGCACGTCTTAGCACAGTGGTAATTATTAGGAGACACCTGTGGACCAGCCTTGGATTAATAACTTACCTGAAAATGTGCCGGCCGAAATCGACCCATCTCAATTCAGCTCTTTAGTACATATGTTTGAAAATGCAGTGGCAAAATATGCCGATCAACCTGCGTTTATAAATATGGGTGCAACGATAACGTACCGCAAACTTGAAGAGAGAAGTAGAGCATTTGCAGCTTATTTACAAAACGAACTGCATTTAAACAAAGGTGACCGTGTCGCCATTATGATGCCTAATTTATTGCAATATCCTATTGCACTATTTGGTATTCTTCGCGCAGGTATGGTGGTAGTTAATGTTAACCCGCTGTATACACCAAGAGAATTAAAGCATCAATTAGTCGACTCTGGCGCCAGAGCCATCATTGTGGTGTCAAACTTTGCTAATACTTTGGAAGAAGTCGTTGATCAAACTCCGGTAGAGTCAGTGATTATTACTAGCTTGGGTGATCAACTTAGTGCACCTAAACGCACCTTAGTTAACTTTGTCGTAAAGTACATCAAAAGACTGGTACCTAAATACCATTTACCACATGCATTATCATTTCGTGATGCCTTAACAAAAGGGCGACGTTTACAATATATCAAAGCTGAAATTACCGGCGATGATTTAGCCTTCTTACAATACACAGGCGGTACAACCGGTGTGTCTAAAGGTGCAATGTTAACTCATGAAAATATCGTCAGTAATGTGTTACAAGCTAATGGCGCGTATTCACCAGCATTAAAAGACGGTGTCGAGTTTGTGGTAACTGCACTGCCGCTTTATCACATTTTTGCATTAACGGTTAATTGCTTACTGTTTTTACATAAAGGCAGTAAAAACTTACTGATCACAAATCCACGTGATATTCCTGCATTTGTGGCTGAACTTAAGAAATATCCATTTACCGCGTTAACGGGTGTTAATACGTTATTTAATGCCTTGGTTAATAATGATGGATTTGCTCAACTTGATTTCTCAGGTTTGAAATTTTCAATTGGTGGAGGCATGGCTGTTCAGCGTGCAGTTGCTGATAAATGGCAACAAATCACTAAAACACGTTTGCTAGAAGGTTATGGTTTAACGGAAGCATCACCTTTGGTGACTTGTTGTCCATACAACTTAGCCGGTTATAACGGTTCTATTGGTTTCCCTGCGCCTTCAACATTGATCCAAATTCGTGACGATGAATCTAATGTGTTACCTCAAGGTGAAACTGGCGAATTATTTGCTAAAGGCCCACAAGTGATGAAAGGGTATTGGCAGCGACCAGAAGAGACGGCGACAGTTATTGATAAAGATGGCTGGTTAGCGACGGGTGATATTGGTTATATGGATGAAAAGGGCTTGTTTTACATTGTTGACCGTAAAAAGGACATGATTTTAGTGTCTGGTTTTAACGTGTTTCCGAATGAAGTAGAAGAAGTCGTCGCCATGCACCCAAAAGTTATTGAAGTTGCCGCTGTAGGGGTTCCAAATGAGGCTAGTGGTGAATTAGTGAAGATTTTTGTGGTCGCAAAAGATAAATCTCTGACCGCTGAAGAGTTGATTAAGCATTGCCGACATCAATTAACGGGATATAAAGTACCTAAGCTGGTAGAATTTAGGGACGAATTACCAAAATCCAATGTGGGTAAAATTTTACGCCGAGAGCTTCGAGACGAAGTTAAGCAAGCGTAAAATGATAGCCGGCACTTTAGCCGGCTTTTTATTGAGGTTAATCTGATAACCTGTCACCGCCCTCATTCATATTATAGCGGAGCCTATTTTGTTAACGTTTGAATATATCAGTGATAACGCCAGCTTATTATCATTAGTTGAACAATACCAACAAAGCACCTTATTGGTGCTCGATACTGAATTTGTCCGCACTCGTACTTACTATGCAAAATTGGGGCTTATTCAAGCTTACGATGGGAAAACATTGGCTTTGATAGATCCTGTTGCCATTTCAGATCTTAGCCCATTTTGGAAGTTATTGACTGATCCTAAGATTGTTAAATTAGTACATTCTTGTAGTGAAGATCTTGAAGTGTTTGCTCATTATGGTGACTGTCAACCAAACCCACTTTTTGACAGTCAAATTGCTGCTAGTCTATCTGGGTTGGGGTATGGCTTAGGTTATGCCAAATTAGCTGAAACCTGTTTACAAGTTGAAATTGATAAAGGCGAATCGCGTACCGACTGGATGAAACGCCCCTTGTCGGATGCACAATTACAGTATGCGGCTAATGATGTGTATTATTTGTACCAATTATACCCACAGTTACAAGAGAAGCTTGCTGCCAATAATCGCCTAGAATGGTTGTTTGAAGAAAGCCAACGTATGACAGAAGGGCGTTTGTCATTACCAGAAGGTGACAGTGTTTACCTTAAAGTAAAAAATGCTTTCCAGTTATCGAGCCCACAGTTAGCTTACTTAAAAGTATTGGCTAAATGGCGCTTAAACAAGGCGGTAAGTCGTAATCTCGCGCTTGGTTTTGTGGTAAAGGACCATGCATTAATTGCATTAGCCAAAAAACAACCGACCACATTAGCAGAATTAAGTAGTTTAAATGATTTAACTGAGCAAGAGAAACGCATTCATGGCAAAGAGTTATTAACGGTAATGGCAACAGCCGATTTAACTAATTTACCCGAAGAAGTCGATGTTGTTGCACTTAAATCTGGTTATAAATCGGCATTTAAAGAAATTAAAACAACATTAACTGAATTGTGTGAACGTGAAGATGTTGCATTAGAGTTTGTGGGATCTAAACGCCATATTCATGAATTTTTACTCTGGTTGTATCACAATAAACAAACGCCGACGCCGCTATTGCTAACGGGGTGGCGAGGTCAACTTATTGGAGACTTACTTGCAGATGTGCGTTTTAGTTAACGATAATGATTTAATTAAATAACGCCCAATAAAAAGGATACTCGCATAATGCCAGTATCCTTTTTATATTTAGCGGTGCTAACTCGCTAGCTTAGCTAATTACTTTGAATCAGGTAAGGTGACGTTTAACTCGAGTACCGATAAATTGTCATCGTTTTGATCAAGTTGCACAGAAACTTGGTCATCTGAAATTTGTACATATTTGCGGATCACTTCGATGATTTCTTGTTTCATCTTTGGGAAGTAATCAGGTGCACCGCGCTCTCCACGCTGATGGGCCACAATAATTTGTAATCGTTCTTTTGCCAATGATGCGGTATTGGGCTTTTTACTGCTTCTAAAATAATCAAGTATCGACATAATTAGCTCCCAAATATCCTTTTAAGGAATCCTTTCTTCTCTTCTGTAATAAATCGAACCGGCACATCGTCACCTAATAAGCGCGCAACCGTATCGCCATATGCTAAACCGGCATCACTTTCTTGATCAATAATGACAGGAATACCAGAGTTTGACGCTTTGAGTACTGATTGAGACTCGGGGATAACACCGAGTAATTCAATTGCCAGAATTTCCTTCACATCTTCAACACTGAGCATTTCACCTGTTTTAACTCTTGCTGGTGAGTAGCGAGTTAACAATAAATATTCTTTGATCGGTTCAAGCGATAGCTCTGCTCTACGTGAACGGCTTTGTAACATTCCTAGAATACGGTCTGAATCGCGAACAGAGCTCACTTCTGGGTTTGTGGTTACAATCGCTATGTCGGCAAAGTAAAGTGCCATCATTGCACCTTGTTCAATCCCTGCTGGCGAATCACAAACAATGTAGTCGAAGTCTTTAGCTAAATTTTCAAGTACTTTGCCCACGCCTTCTTTTGTTAAAGCATCTTTATCGCGTGTTTGCGACGCAGGTAAAATAAACAGTTTGTCGCAGCGTTTATCTTTAATTAACGCTTGGTTCAAATTGGCTTCACCATTAATAACGTTAACAAAGTCATATACGACTCTGCGTTCACAACCCATTATCAAATCGAGATTTCGCAAACCAATATCAAAATCGATAACGACAGTCTTCTTTCCTTTTAAGGCCAACCCGGTAGCAATTGCTGCACTGGATGTTGTTTTACCCACACCGCCTTTACCTGATGTGACAACAATAATTTGCGCCATTTATTTTAATATCCTTGTATTTGCCGATTATTGGGGCAATGTTTCAACAGTGAGGGATGCGCCTTCAAGGCGAACACAACCTCTTTGACTTAGATCGTATTGTTGCAAATGCTCAGTCAACCAATACTGTCCCGCAATCGACACTAATTCTGCTTCTAACGAGTTAGCGATAATCACACTTTGATTATCTCCCGCGGCTCCCGCCATGGCTTTGCCACGAAGAGCGCCATATATATGAATGCTACCATCAGCAATGACTTCAGCGCCATTACCAACCGCACCAAAAATGACTAAATCTGCATTTTTTGCGTATATTTGTTGTCCAGAACGCACATTTTGTTTAACAATTTTAGTCGCTCGTTTGGGTAACTCAGCTTTAGCAGCTTGTTTGCCCGACTTAACGACCGCAATAGCCATACTCTTAGCTTGTTCAGCTTGCGCAGGACTGGCATCGGTAATGCCCACAATAATAAGGTTTCGATCAATTAATAATTGTTTTAACGCATTAAAGTCTACGTGAGCTTGTTTAACAGCTGATAGGTTCAATACCAATGGTGCACCTAAAAAAAACTGCGGTGCTTGAGCCAATTTGTTGTCTAATTCAGTCGCAATGATATCAAGATCATTATGATTAATATGCAGCACTGATAATGTAAAAGACGTGGCCTTTAATTCGAGATTTTGTTTAGCCATCTCGGCGTGATTCTCCAATGCTTGAGCGATAACTGATTTACAATTATTTTTTAGTGCCACCATGTTATAGTGTGCTTAGTTGACTATCAAGTTTGAACCTTTGGAAATTTACACTAAAATGATATGTGCAGTATATAAAAGCGGTCGTAGAGCAGATACTTACCTTTTTGTCAAAAAACGCGATGTTTTTGATGAGGTTCCTGAGCAGTTAATGGAAATGTTTGGTACTCCAGCATTAATAATGGTTGTGCCATTATCTAAACGAGATCATCTAGGTATTGCAGATATTACTAAAGTGAAGTCGGCTTTAATTGAACAAGGCTATTATTTACAAATACCACCTCCACAAATTAATTTACTTGAGCAACATAAACAAGAATTAGGGCTTAATAAATAAGCGCAATCTTAAAGGAGTAATCGAAACGAATATGATTAAAAAAATCATTTTAAGCGTATTTTGTTACTTCTTTTTTGCTAGCTTGGTTATGGCTAATGATAGCACTCGTGATTTTTCTGACTATCTGTTGGAACTTCAACAGAAGGCGATAGCCGCTGGTGTAAATCAACGTATTGCTGAACGTTATATTGCCAATATTAAAACCTTCAAGAAAGCCAATCTCACCACCCATTTAGACAAATCAAAAACACTAGAAAATTTTATTCCCCAAGTTGTCCCTGCTATTACTGTCAGTACTGCTCGAGCCATGTTTCAGCAACATGAATCTCAAATAAAACTTCTGAGTCAAACTTATCAAGTTCAATCACGTTTTTTGATGGCGTTGTGGGCCATGAATACCCATTTTGGAGAACGTTCAGGACGTTTCTCTGGTTTATCGGTATTAGCTTCACTTGCATATCAAGGTGATAACGAAGCGCAGTATATTAATGAGTTTATTGCCGCACTTAAATTAATCGAACAGAAAAAAATAAGTGAAAATTTATTGCGTAGTACCTCATCAGGATCAATGGGGCAGATGCAAATGATGCCAAGCCAATTACTGAAATACGGTGTCGATGCGGATAAAAACGGTGTTATTGATGTTTGGAACAGCATGGATGACGCATTTGCGTCTACCGCCAACATGTTGCATCAACAAGGGTGGCAATATGATTCTACATGGGGGCGACAAGTAAAAATCACCATCAAGTTAGATCCAAATTTACTTGGCTTAGAGTCTCAGTATTCATTTTTACAGTGGCAAGCCTTTGGTGTCAGGCGTTTTGATGGTAATGATTTACCTCAACGCAATGACATGAAAGTGTCTTTAATTGCCCCAGATGGAGTCCAAGGCCGCTTTTATTTGGTGTATGACAACTTTCGTTTATTGAACCAATTTACAGACACATTGCACGATACTTTAGCAATAACCTATCTGTCTGAAAAAATTAAACCATAAATTGCCGTGGTTTATGTGTAAAATGCGAGCAAATATTAATAAAACCACTTTAGATAAAAATGATGACTCAGTTTTGGACCTCAACGCCTTTAGACAATATGACACCTGAGCAATGGGAGTCACTTTGTGATGGCTGCGGTAAATGTTGTTTAAATAAAATTATCGATGATGATACTGACAAGTTATATTACACCAATGCTGCGTGTCATTTATTAGATGATGAGAGTTGTAGTTGCCGTCAATACCCTGATCGTTTTACTTATGTTCCTGAATGTACCGCCATTACGCCTGACAATATCGCAGAGCTTACTTGGTTGCCGGACAGTTGTGCGTATCGTCGCTTGCATGTTGGCAAAGGTTTACCTAGCTGGCATCCGTTGATCACAGGGAGTAAAGATGCCATGCATGCAGCTGGTATTTCTGTTCAAGGCAAAACCGTTAACGAAATGAAAGTGAAGTATTTAGAAGACTGTATTGTTTTGTGGCCGATGTTGGATATTGAATGATGTAAGTATATCTATCGATTGGGTGTTAAGTTGAATAAAAAAAGACCTCATTGAGGTCTTTTTTTATTCAATCTTCGCAATAATATTTTCAATTTATTTTTTTAGTTTAAGTGCAGGCAATAACATTAATAGCCAAATCACACCATAAACCGCAAAACCAACCATCATCCACTGCGCCATGCTAACTGACAGCCAAGTCCATGGTATATCACTGCACATGCCCGTTGGAGAAAATACCGAAGGCAACCAAGTGTCTAATGGCATAAAATTAGGGAATTCTGGGTAAAAAGAACATGTGGCAAAAGGTGATGGGTTAACTTGCATATTGTTGAGTTCATACGCAAGTTTTAAGCCCCAAATCGCAGCAACTCCCCAACCAGCCATACCGATTAAGCGTAGTAACCACACCTTAGGCTGTAATATACCAATGAGCCCTGCCAGCATAATACTGAGTACCGCAACACGAATATAAATACACATCACGCACGGCGCTAACTCCATACCATATTGAAAGAATAGGGCCGCTAGTTCCAGCCCTATAGCGGATAATAACAATAATCCCCAAGAGAGACGACTATGACAAAACTGCTGTAATTCCGACAATTTCAGTTCCTAATAAACGTATTAATAGATAAAAAAACACCCTCAAGTGAGGGTGTTTGAGTGAGTAGTCAAGACTTTAAGATAATTTATCTATTAAGTCCAATACCCTATCGTTTTTACACTCTATCAAAACAATTGTTTCGTAAAGGTAACAGGTAGTTAATGCCCGTTAGTTAACCCACTAAGGTCTTTGGCCGAGTGATGGATAATTAATTGAGTTTCGTAAAGCATATCCGTCATGTCGACTAAAAACCCAGTCTCAATTGCCATTACGCCAACAAGAGATAATACGATGGTATAAGGTAATGCCATCCATACCATCCGACCGTATGATAAACGGATCAGTGGGGCGATGGCTGAGGTTAGCAAGAACAAGAATGCCGCTTGCCCGTTCGGGGTTGCCACAGAAGGCAGGTTAGTACCGGTATTAATTGCCACTGCTAGTAAGTCAAATTGGTCTCGAGTAATTTGGCCACTCATTAATGCAGATTTCACTTCATTAATGTACACCGTACCCACAAACACGTTATCACTCACCATTGATAGTAAACCGTTTGCAATATAGAAAATCACCAACTGCATATTGCCTTCATAACCTAATGCCCAATGAATAACTGGAGCAAATAAGTCTTGGTCAATAATTACGCCAACAATGGCGAAAAATACTGCCAACAACGCTGTGAATGGCAAAGCCTCTTCGAACGCTTTACCCAACGAATGTTCATCTGTAATACCGTTAAAAGCAGTTGCTAAGATAATGACCGATAACCCAATGAGACCAACAGAGGCTAAGTGAAGCGCTAAGCCTGCAATTAACCACACACCAATAAGGGCTTGGATAACCAGTTTCATTTTATCTTGGTTAGTTCTGTTTGCGTCTTCATGAGCGGCGTAATCAGAAAGAATACGATGTACTACATCAGGTAATTGCGCACCATATCCAAAGACTTTGAATTTTTCTACCAGAAAACAAGTGAATATACCCGCAAATAATACCGGCATCGTCACGGGTGACATACGCAAGAAAAACTCACCAAATTGCCAATGGGCCTGTGCTGCAATAATTAAGTTTTGTGGTTCGCCAACCATAGTGCAAACACCGCCTAAC
This sequence comes from Shewanella polaris, assembly GCF_006385555.1. Taxonomy (NCBI): domain Bacteria; kingdom Pseudomonadati; phylum Pseudomonadota; class Gammaproteobacteria; order Alteromonadales; family Shewanellaceae; genus Shewanella; species Shewanella polaris. The sequence continues at coordinate 1,953,981 of NZ_CP041036.1, forward strand.
GCAGTACCAATACCAGAGTGCATTAACAAATTACGTAAAAATGCACGAAATGATTCTAATTCTTCTTCGTTAAGCTGAGCGCTAGTATCGGAGGTGTGATCATGTGCATCAGTGTCGCTATAGCTCATGCCTGACGCTACTTTATGGTAAATAGAATAAAACCCAACAGCAACAGCGATAATGACGGCGATGACAGTAAGTGCATCTAAAAACGCGGAGAGAAATGCACATGCGATACAAAACATCAAAGACACAATGATTTTTGAGCGTACCTTAGTGATCATTTTAGTAAATACAAACAGCAATAGCTGTTTCATAAAGTAAATACCCGCAACCATAAACACTAAAAGTAAAAGCACTTCTAAGTTGGCTTCTATTTCGTGTAACACTTGCGAAGGCGAGGTCATTCCTATGATGACGGCCTCAATGGCTAATAGTCCACCAGGTTGAAGTGGGTAACATTTCAATGCCATAGCAAGGGTGAAAATAAATTCAACCACCAGCACCCATCCAGCAACAAATGGACTGACATAAAAGAACAGCAGGGGATTAATGACTAAAAATGCCAAAATTGCGTATTTGTACCATCCAGGTGAATTACCTAAAAAATTGACAAATAGCGCCTGGCTTTTGGTTACCTGCATAGCAGTCTCCGATATTATGATTGTGAAAGTTTGTATAGCAACCAGTTTTGATAACTAACAACACATTATTATTTTCAACAGGTTTGGGAGAATAGAGGCAACTTAACATTGAAAACTTGATAAATATCAACTTTTCGTTAAATGAGTTTAAACATTCAATTCAATCGAATTGAGGGCTTTAGCCAACTTTTTCTCTTATTAATAAAATATCTTGTTATAGCGAATAATGTGTTAACAACAAATTTGCCTAAATTGACAACGGTTATATTGTATTTTTTGTCATATAACGTAAAAAAATAATTTGTAACCTTGTTGTCACTGTGGGGAACATTACGTAATGCTAACAAAACAACTACATGAGTATATACTAAACTTATTGACTATTATCACTAAAATTGAATATCTGTTGATGATAGTGATGGTGTAATGTGATAAGTATTCAACTTTTGTGATATTTAAATAACAGAGCTGTTCGAAAATCAGCCGTAATGAACATGGAGATAAACAATGGTTTTTATTTTCTACCGCTCTGGTATGATCAGATGTAATAGTTCGCCATTCTTTTGCAATAGGATATAAAGGTTGATGATCATCAATGCCAAAGGGCCCGCGAGTTTTGCCGAGAAATATATTGTTCGTTCTATATGGGAAAATAAATTTCCACCCGGATCAATTTTACCTGCTGAACGTGAACTCTCTGAACTTATCGGTGTTACTCGTACAACCTTAAGAGAAGTACTGCAGCGCCTAGCACGTGACGGCTGGTTGAAAATTCAACATGGTAAACCTACCCAGGTGAACAACTTTTGGGAAACATCTGGATTAAATATTTTAGAAACCATTGCAGATTTAAATCCTGATGGTTTTCCATTATTAGTCGATCAGTTGATGGCTGCGCGAGGTAATGTAAGTAACATATATTTCCGTGCATCAATCCGTCACAATCCTGAAAAAGTGGTTGATGTATTGGCTGGTATTCACAGCTTAGAAAATGATGCAGAAGCGTATGCCGCATTCGATTACAAGCTTCACCATACATTAGCTTTCGCATCTGGAAACCCTCTATATGTGTTAATTTTAAACGGATTCAAAGGTCTTTATAATCGAGTCGGCCGCTATTATTTTTCAAGCCAAGAAGCCCGTGAATTAACAATGCGTTTTTATCTTAAATTAGAAAAATTGGCTCAGGATAAAAATTATCTAGATGTGCCCGCATTAATGCGCACTAATGGTATTGAAAGCGGTAAAATGTGGCAAAAGCTACGTGATGATTTACCCGCTGAAATGGGTCATGACAACAGTTAACGAGTCGTTAATCGTGATGCATTAATTGTTAATTACGAATATTACTTTTTGATTTACCCGCTTGGGATATCAATTCATATCTAAAAACCAATCACATTGATTGGTTTTTTTATGTGATTAATGTTGAGCTAGTACTTGAGTAGTCGACAAACAGTGGGATTGTGTATGCTGATTAAAGCATTTAACCGGGAAGTACTGTGGTGAATGTTAATATAAGCGGATAAGTCATCGTACTTATGGTCGGAACAGCACAAAAAAAGGAGCCTAAAAGGCTCCTTTAGTTTTTGCTGTTAATCTAAATTAAGCAGCAAAGTTTTTATTAACAAATTCCCAGTTAACAAGCTGCCAGAAGTGAGCTAAATACTCTGGACGCGCGTTACGGTAATCAATGTAGTATGCATGTTCCCACACATCTACAGTTAATAAAGGTGTTACCGTTTCATCAGTTAACGGTGTTGCTGCATTGCTTGTGTTAACAATAGCTAACGAACCGTCAGCTTTTTTCACTAGCCATGTCCAAGCACTACCGAAGTTGTTGACTGCAGAATCAGTAAATTTAGCTTTAAATTCTTCAAAAGAACCAAAAGAAGCATTGATAGCAGCAGCGATATCGCCAGTTGCTTCGCCGCCAGCGTTAGGTGCTAAACAGTTCCAGTAAAAAGTGTGGTTCCAAACTTGAGCTGCATTGTTGAACATACCACCAGTTGAAGTTTTAATAACTTCTTCTAATGTTTTGCCAGCGAATTCAGTTCCCTCAACTAAACCATTTAGTTTAACCACATACGTGTTGTGATGCTTACCATAATGGTATTCAAGGGTTTCTTGTGAAATGTGCGGTTCAAGTGCGTTCTTTGCAAAAGGTAATGCTGGTAGTTCGAAAGCCATTAGTATCTCTCCATGGATTCAGGTTATCGTTTTTGTTTACCCATCAGGTAACATTGCTCTACTGCTATTGTACTGATTATTTTTGTGATGTGAATCATTGTTTAGGGAATTATGTGGATTGCACTAATCGATTTTATGGATTTTAGATTAACCTTACAAACAGTGGCATTTTGTTCTTTGTCTAGGTGTCGTACAATAGCTACTATGTGTTCAGTCGTCGTACTTAGGAAATCAAATGGAAACTGTAGAAAAGATTAAACAGCAAATTAGCGAAAACCCAATTATTGTGTACATGAAAGGTTCACCTAAATTACCAAGCTGTGGATTTTCATCTCAAGTTGCTCAAGTGATGATCAACTGTGGTGAACAATTTGCGTTCGTAGATATTTTACAGCATCCAGATATTCGTGCTGAATTACCAAAATTTGCTAACTGGCCAACATTCCCACAATTATGGGTAGAAGGCGAGTTGATTGGTGGTTGTGACATTATCACCGAAATGTTCCAAAAAGGTGAACTTCAACCAATTATTAAAGCAACTGCTGACAAATTTCGTACAGAAGATGCCGCAGAGTAATTGCCAATAAACGAGTGTATTGCACTCTCAATAAAAAGCCCCAATGCATATAGCGTTGGGGCTTTTTTAATATTTATTTCATGGTACAACGGTGAAAAATTTACGCCTCAGTTTGTGGCTTTTTCACCGCAGGTAAAATCAAGTTCATCATTATAGCGACGATACCGCATAAGCTAATACCTGTTAGGCTAAATGAGCCAATACCAAACGCCATTCCGCCAATACCAAATACTAACGTGACCCCGACGATACTCAGATTACGGGGTTCTGATAAATCGACTTGATTACGAATTAAGGTATTTAATCCTACAGCGGCAATTGAACCAAACAATAAGCACATAATACCGCCCATTACCGGAACGGGAATAGTTTGCATCATGGCGCCTAATTTGCCGACAAATGCCAACGTGATAGCAGTGATAGCAGTCCAAGTCATGATCCGAGGATCAAAACTCTTAGTTAATGTGACTGCACCAGTGACTTCACTGTATGTTGTATTTGGTGGACCACCCAATGCCGATGCTGCAACTGTAGCAATACCATCTCCCATAAGAGTACGGTGTAAACCTGGCTTTTTAAAATAGTCTTTACCCGTTACATTGGAAATGGCTAAAATATCACCAATATGTTCTACCGCAGGCGCAATAGCCACAGGGATCATAAATAAAATGGCATGCCAGTTAAACTCTGGGGCAACAAAATTTGGCATAGCTAACCAAGCTGCTTGGCTTACTGGGGTAAAATCGACAATACCAAAAGCAAGGCTGACACCATAACCTACAAGAATACCGGCAAGAATAGGCATTAAACGAACCAATCCCTTAGCGAAAATGGCCACCACTATCGTTGTTATTAATGCCGAAAGAGAAATCATTAATGCAGTATTTTGTTCAACAATGATAATGCCGCCATCGCCACTTTTACCTAATGCCATATTAACTGCAACAGGGGCTAAACCTAAACCAATGATCATAATCACTGGCCCCACTACAACGGGAGGGAGTAAGGTATGAATGAACCCTGTACCACGAAGTTTTACTGTTAATCCCAGTAGCATATAGACGCCACCGGCAGCCATTAAACCGCCCATGGTGGCGGGAATACCCCATGTTTGTACACCATATAAAATAGGAGCGATAAAGGCAAAGGAGGAGGCTAGAAAAACAGGGACTTGACGTTTAGTGACTAATTGAAACAGTAGGGTACCGAAACCGGCAGTGAATAAGGCAACACTTGTATCCAAACCGGTTAATAACGGCATTAGCACTAGCGCACCAAAAGCGACAAATAGCATTTGTGCGCCTTGTAGCGGAATTAACACGCGTTTCATATTGTTCTCCATCATTATTTAGAAAGTTAGCGTGTGGTTAAACGGCGCGAATTGTCACATAAAAACATTAATATTCATAACAACTTTGAGGACTCTGTAGCGATTATAGTTATTCGATATGGCTACAATGTTTGGTCAAAGTGACCTTACTGCAATCGTATTATGAAAAAGAGTTTACGTTCTTCATTACTCGATAGAATTTTATTATGATATAATTTGTCCACTTATATTTGCTGCGTTTATGTTATCAGATGCTGAAAAAACTAATTAATCTCATTGTGTTATCTTTGGTTGCATTAACTGCTATTGCGACTGTACATGCTGCTGAAGTTGGCAAACTGGATGAAGCCGATATTGCGGTCAGTTCACGTGCAAACGATGTTAAAAATAATGCCTTAAAAGAGGCGTTAGCGGCCATTTTTTTGAAAAATTCAGGTTTGCCGAGTGTTGTATTAAATCCATTAATTAAAGCTCAAATTGATACACCTGAAGTTATTCTGACTCAATATGGTTATTATGAAAAAAATGGTCAATTAATGCTAAAGGCTAATTTTGATCATCAAAGAGTCATTTCAACATTACGCCAAGCAGGCTTACCTGTTTGGGGGAGCCAACGTCCATTAACCCTATTGTGGATGTCAGTTGAAGAAAACAATGAACCCACTATTTTAGCGGATGGGTCCTCGGCTGATATTCGCGCTGAGTTGGCTCAAGAATCCAGTAATAAAGGTATACCATTATTACTGCCTATTATGGACTTAGATGATGTTATGCGAGTCAGTATTACTGATGTGCGCGGTATGTTTACTGATGTATTAGCCAATGCATCGACTCGTTATCAAGCGGATTATTTTGCTATTGCAAATATAGATGCATTTGGCAATGAAGTGCGTTTTTCTATCAAATTATTTGATAAAAATAGAACTAATGGTGTGTTACAACCATTAGTTTCATTGCAAGATAATGCTGTTGATTATAAACAAGCAACTAAGCGAATGATGAATGCATTGGCTGATTATTATATTAGTCAATATGCTATTGCCTCTACAGGCCGTGATGTTGCAACCCGAGTTAGCTTTACTGGGGTAAATAACATGACTCAATTGGTACATGTTGAAACTTATCTTCGTCAATTAAGTGCGGTAAAGTCGATAAAAATCAGCCAGTTTAAGGGGGACTCTGCTACATATACAATAGAATTATTTAGCAGTGTAGATGACTTACAACGCTTACTTAATATTGATAGTCGACTATCACAATTGGATACTGTGGGTAACGTAGATTCATTTTATGAGCCTAAAGATGGCGACTCTAAACCAAAGTTGATTTATCAATGGTTAAGCCTATAAGGTTTATCAATAGTCACTCTGTGCAGTATATTTGTACAGAGTGAAATGCTATATCTAGTTAGTGTTATGTGTAGTCTTATTACCTAAACTCGCATAATGAAATGACTTAGGTATAATGATGTTAGTTCGTTTATGATTTTGAGACCTATCTGAGTGACACAAAACTCACCGAGACAATTATCTTTACCCGTTTATTTACCTGACGATGAAACCTTTCAAAGTTATTATCCTGCCTCGGGTAATGATGAGTTGATCCAAAAACTTCAGTCGGTTGCTGAAGGAACATTGGTTTCTTCTTTATATATTTATGGCCCAGAAAAATCTGGCCGAACTCATTTAATGCATGCAGCTTGTGCTCTTGCCAACGATTTAGAACGTCGCACTTTATATATTCCATTGGGTATCCATGCAAGTATATCCCCAGCCTTATTTGAAGGTCTAGAATCTCTTGAATTGATTTGTATTGATGATATTGAAGCCATAGCTGGCCATCCGGTATGGGAAGAGGCTATTTTTCACTTGTATAATCGTATTGCAGAGCAACAAGATTGTCGCTTGATTGTCAGCGGTAAAGCTTCACCTTCTGAAACGGGTTTTTTATTGCCAGATCTGGTCTCTCGTATGCAGTGGGGATTGATTTACCAACTGCAACCAATGGCGGATGAAGAAAAACTGGTTGCTTTGCAACGCCGTGCAGCTATGCGTGGCTTACAGTTATCTGATGAAGTAGGGCGCTTTTTGCTAACACGTATGGCTCGTGATTTACGTACCTTGTTTGATGTACTCGATAAGCTTGATAAAGCGTCTATGGTACATCAACGTAAACTGACTATTCCGTTTATTAAAGAAATGCTTAGGCTTTAAACATTACTCATCTTTATTACTGATAGCAAAAACGCCAAATGAATACATTTGGCGTTTTTATTTATTTGTTGTAAACCGTCGTTATTAGGCTATTTCTCGGACTTTTTCTTTAATCCTAGCCCCAGTTCTCGACCGCGTTTACGGGCGTAAAATGGAAAAGTGACTAATAACACTCCAATAAGTACCGATTCAATTACCGCAAATACTAGGGCGTCGGTAGTGATATAAGCCAGAGTTAATCCATGTAATAAATACAAACACAGAATAAAACTCGCCCATGCATAAGTGTATGGATTACCTGTTAATACACCTTTTAGTGGGAACAGTAAGGGTACAATCCAAACTAGGCTAAAACCCAGTGAGTAGGTTCCGTTTAAGCCTTGTTGAATAAACCAGCCACTTAATAGTAAGAGTAATGCAAGGTAACCGATACGACTTAATTGAAACAAAGTTTGAGAGGTCATTATTTTACTCGTTACAAAATAGACAAAACATTTTCAGGCGGACGACCAATTGCAGCTTTGTTGTTTGCTAACACAATCGGACGTTCAATTAATTTAGGTGTTGCCACCATTGCAGCGATGAGTTGCTCTTCTGATAACGAAGTATCCGCCAAATTTTGTGCTTTATACTCGTCTTCTTTGATGCGCATGAGCTGACGAGCCGTTAAGCCAAGTAGTTTTAACATCGTATGGATTTCAGCAATCGTTGGCGGTGTTTTTAAATATTCAACGACAGTAATATCCGCTCCATTTTCTTGCAGTAATGCTAGCGTTTCACGGCTTTTTGAGCAGCGGGGATTATGGTATATCGTTGCTTTTGTAGTTGTCATGGTCATAGTCCGTCATTAAATAATGGCAAACAATAAGTTGATTTATTGTTTGCCATTATTCTATCAAAGAATCACTTATAACGTGAAGTTATCACGGTTATTTTAATGCTTCCATTGCGCTATCTGCTTGTCTAAATTGTCTAATACGTGCCTCTATTCGGGCTAATTGTAACGTTTGTCCATCAGAATAACGATAAGCATAATTTAGTTGATCAATTGCACCTTTATAGTTGGCCGATAAAGCCATTAGTTCAGCATTGCTGTAGTATTCGAGTGCTTTATTGTCGAGCTTACGGTATGCATCGGCCATAATTTGATACGGAAGCATATTCTGTTTATCGAAAAAGATCAGCTCCTCTAAAAGTGGGATCGCTTTTTTAGGTTGATCGGCTTCGACATAAATATTAGCTAAGTTAGTGTTGATCACTTGAGAAGTTGGTTTTAATTTTTGCTGAGCTTCTAATAATGCTATTGCGTTTATATAGTCTTTTTTCTGAGCGAGTAAGTCTGTTTTGGTGTCGATGTAAAATAAATTGTTGTCATCTTGTTTAAGTAATTGATCGATAATTATTTCAGCTTGATCAAACTTTTCTAGTCGGAAAAGGGCTAAGGCTTTGCCATAAAGTGCCGCTTCTTTAAAAGCATATTCGTTCTTTTTTAGCTGTTGTTCAAATAAAGACAACGCAGCATCATCACTTAAGCTTGAAAATCGTACTTGAATACGGGCTTTAGCTAACTGAAAATTAAGGCTATTGGGTATATAGTGCTTCGGATACTGAGCCGCTCTGTTACGCGCCTCTGTAATACGAGATTCTGGTAAAGGGTGGGTCAGTAACATTTGTGGTGGTGTGGTCGTAAAGCGATAACGAATGGCTAGTTGACCAAAAAATGTTGCTGCAGCATTGGGATCGAATCCGGCGTCGACAAGAATTTGCATTCCAATACGGTCAGCTTCTTGTTCATTTGAACGAGTATAGTTAATTTTTGCTTGCGAAGATAAAGCTTGGGTTGTCGCTAATGCAGCCATACCTGCTTGAGGTGCTGCGATGGTTAATAAAATAGCCCCTAACATCCCCACAATAGTCGCTGTCGACGTTTTTTGCTGTGCTTCTAGCGATCGAGCTAGATGGCGTTGAGTGACGTGGGTAATTTCGTGAGCTAGTACTGATGCTAATTCACTTTCATTATCTGCATTTAAAAATAAGCCAGTATGAACGCCAACATGACCACCAAAAAATGCAAATGCGTTAATTTCATCATTGCGGAGTAGAAAAAAGTAAAAAGGTGTTTTAACTCCGGTGGCATTCGCAACCAGCTTATTACCCAATTCTGATAAATATTGATTTAGCACCGGGTCATTGAGTACTGGAGCCGATGAGCGAATAACGCGCATATAGGCGTCACCATAAACGGTTTCTTTTTCTAAACTAAAAGTATTTACCGCAGCAGTGCCAAGATCTGGAAGATCATTGTTGGCAAAACTGTGACCGATACTGGCGGCAAATAACACGCTAATGGCACTAGCGGTCAGTGATTTTGAAAAGGTTGATAATGATAATTTACTCAAGCGAAACCTTTAATGATAATTGAATCGAAAATTTAAGCTTAACCAACAAGTTTGCTTAAATTACATTGCTTGTGGTTTATTGTCCAAGCTAGGATAATAGCCATAGATTGTGTAAAGCAAGTTGATAATGATTTTAATTGATTTAACACCCTATGTTTGCCCTTATCCTTTGGTAAAAGTTAAACTTTTACTGAAGCAAATGAAAGTGGGTGAACAATTACATATACTCTTATCAGACCCCGGTTCACGTCGAGATGTTCCCCTGTTGATAAAAAAAATGGGTTTTGGTATTGAAATCATTGCAGATCAAACGCATTGCTTGTCATTTATCATCACCAAATAAATTGATATTGTTTAAATAAAAAAGGTTTTTCAATGCTGGAATTTTTATCTGATTGGTACAAAACCCGTTTTAGTGATCCCCAAGCTATCACATTAATGTTTATCATTATCGGGATTGGTCTTGCATTATACTTTGGTGCTGGTTTGCTTGCACCTTTACTTGTCGCATTGGTATTAGCTTTTTTATTAGAGTGGCCAGTAGCCCAGATGTCTCGGTTGGGTATAAGTAGAACGGCGGCTGCCTCAATTGTTTTGGTGGTTTTTTTGGGGCTAATGCTGATATTAATGTTGGGGTTGGTGCCGAGTATTTGGCGCCAAGGAGTGTCATTAGTTACTGATTTACCTTCTATGATCGATAAAGGCATGTTAATCGTTAGAGAGTTTAGTGCCGAACACCCTCAATTTGTGAGTTCATCACAACTGGATTCGATGATGGAAGAAATCAACAAGATGCTTGATACACAACATCTTATTGATTTAGGAAAACAAATTTTAGGTTATTCTGCGTCATTATTAGTGTTAATGGTGTACGTGATTTTAGTACCATTATTAGTGTTTTTCTTTTTAAAAGACAAAGACTATTTGCTTAAAGGCAGTAAACGTTTTTTCCCGACTAACCGTGGTTTAGCCAGTAAAGTATGGTTTGAAATGGACCAACAAATTTTCAATTATATTCGCGGCAAGGTGATAGAGATTGTGATTGTTGGCGTAGCCAGTTATATCTTTTTTGCCATCATGGGACTGCGATATTCAGCATTATTAGGCGTTCTAACCGGATTGTCAGTGTTAATTCCGTATGTTGGTGCAACATTGGTGACATTGCCTATTCTGTTAGTGGCTTTTTTCCAGTGGGGATTTAGTGCTGAGTTTGGTTACTTAATGTTGGGCTATGGTATTATTCAGGCCTTAGACGGAAACTTGATAGTACCATTATTATTTTCTGATGCAGTAGATTTACATCCTGTGGTGATCATAGCTGCCGTGTTGGTATTTGGTGGCTTATGGGGCGTATGGGGAGTGTTTTTTGCCATACCGTTGGCTTCATTGGTGAAAGCCGTGATAAATTCGTGGCCAAATAATCAAGAACATCAACGAGTCAGATTAGACAGTGAATAATGGTTCGGACGTACTATTAAATTAACCTGATATAGCATTATAACTATCAAAGCTAACGCCATTATGGGGTTAGCTTTTTTATTTTAATGCTGAGTAGGTATGCCATATTTATGGTGTCGCTAATATGGTTATAGCCGTGATAAAAACAATAAATAATAGCTCATTGATTACTGGGTAATTTGCATTTGTAATGTGTTATTTATGCTGCCTTGATATATCCATCGATCACTATAGCGTTTTATCTTTGCTGTCTTTATTGTCTTCTGTAGAAGGTTCTTCAGGAAGTGGCTTGTCAGCAGGTTTTTCCGAACTATCTTTTTGCACTGGTTTAAGTGTTTTGTCTTTGTGTTCGCCAAATTGTGGCATTTTAAATTTTGCCGAATACTTTAATACTGCAATATTACTGGCGATAACACCGATGACTAAAATGATAATTAGCCATACTTCATAGCCTTCTAAATTCATAGCAAACTCCAGTTTAATCTTGGTATTATTTAGCCGTGTTTAACATAAAAGCACGGCTAGATATTACATTTTTCTTAATCAACGGCTAAGCGTAATTCACACTTACGTATATCTTCAGGGGTGTCAACTTCTGGAGAATCAAATGCGCTGATAGCAATTTTAATTGTGTGACCGTATTCTAGTGCACGTAATTGTTCCAATTTCTCTATGTCTTCAAGCTTACCTAAAGGTAACTTAGCAAAGGCATTTACAAAACGCTTAGTGTAGGCATAAATGCCTAAATGTTTGTAAACAGGATAATCATTAGTATCTCGACCAAATGGGATACGAGCCCGAGAGAAATATAATGCATTAAAGTTATTATCGAATACCATTTTTACATGCAATGGATCGTCTAACTCTTTTCTATCTACAATTTCAAAACCTAAGGTAGCCATTTCAAACTCACCAGGGTGACGTTTGAAAAGAGTGACAATTTGTTCAATTGATATAGGATCAATAAGCGGTTGATCGCCTTGTAAATTAACAACTAGATCGTCATCGCTAAGACCAAGTTGTTCAATAGCATCATTAATACGGTCGGTACCTGAGGCTGCATCAGGGCTGGTCATTACGACTTTACCGCCGAAAGATTCAACCGCATCTTTAATACGATCATCATCAGTGGCAACATAGATACCGTCTAATCCTTTTGCCAATGAGGCGCGTTCATAAACATGTTGGATCATGGGTTTGCCATTAATCGGGGCTAGCGGCTTGCCCGGGAAACGGCTTGAACCATAACGCGCCGGGATTAATAGAATAACTTTCATTAATATAACCTACTTGTAGTTGTACAATGGTATAGACAATAAATAAAAGGGCTCATAAGAGCCCTTTATGACTGAACTTGTCGTTTATTATATACGACGGAATAACGTCGTTAGCATTTCATCAGTCACTTTTTCTTGCCAAGTTTTACCGTAAACATTTTCCCATAATGGTCCCATGCTCTTGGTCACTGAAACCATTTTAGCAATGGTTTCATCTGGCAAATCTTTGCAGATGTTTTTTGGCAGCGTGATGTTGTGCTTCTTCATCATGTTACGGAATTCCGCTACACCTTCAGGATAGAATTCTTCTAATACGTCAAAGGCGATACAGTTACCAATACCATGGTGATAACCTAGGATATAAGATAAGCCGTAAGATACAGCATGACATGCACCAACTTGGCTGTATGCTATACTCATGCCGCCCATAAATGACGCCATCATTAGCTTGTCATCTTTTTCTGGATGATCTTCAATGTAAACTTGACGGCATAAATCCATGGCTTTTTCAGCATAAGATTTAGAAAACTCGTTTAAGAATGTGCCTTGCAATGATTCAACGCAATGGATATAACAATCCATACCTGTGTAGAACCATTGATCAGTTTCAACACCATCGATTAATTCTGAGTCCATGATGATTTGGTCAAATACAGTGTAATCAGAATTCAATCCTAATTTACGAACCGGTCCGCATAATACCGCTGTACGAGATGCTTCTGCACCAGTACCTGAAATAGTCGGTATACCAATGTGGTGGATGGCAGGATTTTTAATTAAATCCCAACCTTGATACATTGCTGAGCCGCCTGGGTTGGTCAACATTAATGAAACGGCTTTAGCCACATCCATTGTTGCACCACCGCCTAAACCGACTACACTCACTGGGTTTTGGCTGTTATAGGCTTGAACTTGTTCTGTTAATGTATCGATTTGTATTGTGCTTGGCTCATCATCAACATTAACCCAAATAATAATATCTTGGTCTTTAGTGGGAATGCGAGCTTCTAAGGCTTTACCTTTATGTACGTCATCAACTAAAAATACCACAAAACTATCATCACTAGTACGTTGTGCTGCTAATACATCATCAAGCTGAGCAAAAGAGCCACGGCCGAAGATCATTTTTTCAACTACTTTAAAATTCTTAAAACTCATTACAACAGTCTCCATTGAGATAAATACTGTAAAAAGTGCCCCACAGACATCATTGGGTGAAGGGCATTAATGCTAGGCAAAAGCTCGTTTGATGTTTTCAATACGTTCAGCAATCTGTTCTTCAGTCCAAGATAACTTAATTAGCATCGAAATGGTGCGGCTTATGATAGCGTCTGATTTTGGTGTCTTGATTTGAGTATAGTCAGGACGGTTTTCAATTAGCATAATTGGCAGTGCCGCTGGCGATTTAAGTTCTTGGATGTGTTTCCAATTCTTTAGGTAATGCCAGTTGTTAATATACCAATAAAAACAACCATCAACTTTGTTGGCTGCCAACTTTTTATTAATTTCTTGGGTACGTTCTTCTGTTGGTAAGAAGAAGGTTAAGAAACCCGCTGAATCGCCTTCAGGATCAGGGATTTCGCGGAAAGTGACCTCTGGAATTGTTGCCATTGCATCTTTGATGGTTTTCTTATTCTTGCGTTGAATCGCAATGATCTTATCTAATTTTCGTAACTGTGCTAAACCCATCGCGGCATTCATTTCAGAGATACGGAAGTTTAATCCCATAATAGGGTGGCTTTCAGCACCGCGATCGCTTCCTACATGGTCGTGACCGTGATCAGAAAACATGTGCGAGTAATTATAAATGTCGCTGTTATTGGTAATGATTGCTCCACCTTCACCACAGGTGATGGTTTTGACTGAGTCAAATGAGTAACAACCCACATCACCAATAGTACCTAATGCTTGGCCTTTATAACTACCACCAATAGCTTGACAGGCATCTTCTAAAATGAGCAAGTTATGCTTTTTACAGACGGCTTTGATTTCGTCCATTTTTGCCATAGAACCACACATGTGAACTAGGTTTATTGCCTTAGTACGTGGCGTGATAACGGCTTCGATGCCTTCTGGAGATAAACACAATGTTTCATCAATTTCTGCAAAAATAGGGACTGCGCCGGCCATAAATACAGCTTCAACAGAAGCCACAAAGGTAAATGGAGGAACAATCACTTCATCGCCTGCGCCAATGCCTGCTGCTGCCATCGCGGTTTGCAATGCTGCTGTACCGCTTGATACAAGGTGAGCGTGTTTAACGTTCATCTTTTCGCAAAGCAGTTGCTCCATGTCGCGGGTTTTCCAGCGATCATTGCGCATATGGTCGAAGTTGTAACGGAAGGTAAAACCGTTCTCCATTACGTCAGCAACTTCCTGCTTTTCTTCAGGACCAAATAATTCAAAACCAGGCATGGAAATAATCTCCTAAAAATTTTTGCGCATTATAGCGCCAAATAAACGCGCTAATTATAACGCCCTCTAAGGTGGTTCGCGACTTTTATTGCATATTTTTAATAACAAAAAACAAAGGCCTGCTAAAAAGCAGGCCTAAATATCTTTTATTTCAATCAAGGTGTGAGGCTAATAGCAAATAGACATTTATAGGGTAAGCTTTATGGTGCAATATTACGCCCGTTAGCACGATCTATTGTCACATCTAAATCGGTCAATAAACCATTATCAATACCATAAATCCATCCGTGAATGGCGACTTCTTGACCTCGGTCCCAAGCTTCTTGCACGATATTGGTCACCACCACATTAGAGACTTGCTCCATGACGTTAAGTTCACACAAACGGTCAAAGCGTTGTTGTTCTGTCATGGGTTCAAGCTCAGCTTCATAAATACGATGAATATCACGAAGATGGCCAAGCCAATTATCAATTAGACCCAAACGTTCATTATTCATGGCTGCACGAACGCCACCACAACCATAATGACCTACAACCATAATATGTTTTACTTTTAACACATCGACAGCATATTGTAGTACAGATAAGCAGTTTAAATCGGTGTGAATGACCATATTAGCGATATTACGATGAACAAAGACTTCGCCGGGTAATAGGTCAATAATTTGGTTTGATGGCACTCGGCTATCTGAACAGCCAATCCATAAGTACTCAGGATTTTGTTGTTTGGCAAGTTGTTCAAAAAACGTTGGATCTTCTTTATTGATCCGTTCAGCCCAACGGCGATTATTATCAAATAATGGTTTAAGAAGTTTCATTGGTGCTCAGATTATTCAGTATTTTACCAGTAAGGGCTTACTGGCAATATGTCATTTTCACGAGTATATCAGCAATGTTTGTCTATCTGGTCTATCCATTGCTTTGATTAATTAAAATTCACTTTGCTCAGAAAATCAACAAGATGCTGGTTAAAAAAATCAGATTTTTCGATATTAGCTAAGTGGCCAGCGTGTTCAATGTGCAATAACTGGCTGCCATCAATGCAATCGTGCATTAGATAACTTTCCAGTGCCGTTCGCAAATGACCCTGTAAACCGACCGCTATCAATGTCGGTAAGGTTAATGCTTCGACCGACTCTAGGGTGTCGCGTTTAAAAATAGCCATATTGGCAAACTTGAGTAACGGCGCAATTTGTGCTGGATTTACCTGAGTAAGTTGCTCGGTAAACAGCGACATCTCAATGGCTAAAGTCGAATCTTGGTGACTTAATTTACCAGCGTTTTTAGTGAAAAACATTTCACTAAGTGTCGTTGCTAATTCAGTTGAAATGGCTTGTTGGTTGGCTATTTGTGCCATATAGCCTTGATATTTAATACAGTTAACTTGTGGTTCAAAGCCAACAAAGCTATTGAGCATGACTAAACCATGGATCCGAGCAGGCGCCAGTAATACCATTTCTGTCGCTATCGCGCCGCCACTTCCGTGGCCGATTAACACGGAATTTTTTATTTCGAGCATGTCCATCAAGCTTAATATTTGCTGAGCAACATCTTGTAAGTTTTCACAGGCTTTAGGGATCGTTTGGCTTTGACCATGGCCCCAAAAATCAATTGCAATACAGCGATAATGCGCCGATAACGCGGCAATTTGAACCTGCCAAATTTGACTGTTAGCTAATAAGCCATGGCAAAAAATCAGTGCTGGGCCGTCACCTTTATCGACATAATGCAGTGGTTGGTTATCGATGATCTTGCAGGGTAATAACGTTGACATAAAGGATGGCTCATTTTCAAGTTAATTCACGCAGGCATTGAGCCGGAGAGGGCGCGACAAAAAATACATAGTGATTAACCAATTCGGTCAATCGTTCAAGTAACGACGATTGTAATGTTATTTCTGCAACAGACAATACTTTTGCTAGCTCGTCAGTGCGAAATTGACTTAAATATTGGTCGGCTACGGGGTAATAACTTAAATGCCAGGGTTCAGGGCTCACACCACTTTGTTGTGCTTGATAGGGGAAATAAAACCCATAAGTGTTTGCATGTTGAATAAGCCATTGGTGCAAAGCAAAACAAGGGCCTGTTGGTTGATATTCAGCACTAATAAGCTGCAGAGACTGCTTATTAATTTGTTTGGCATCAAACACGTCAATATCTGTGCCCCAATGATGCCTTGATGCACCAGGAAGTGCCGACCAAATTAAAATAGCGTCGATTAACTGTTGATTGGTTAGTAAGGCAAAATCGATAGGCTGCGATGCATTATTTAATAATGTACGTTCACCTTTAGCTTTGGCATTCCAAATATGTACCTGGCGGTCAAAAGGTCGGTAAGCCGAACACAACTGTAAATCTAAGCCCGCTTTTGCCGCTGCAAGTTGCATAGTGCAAAATGCAGCGGCCGTTTGTTTTTCAAGCAAAAAGTCCCCAACAGACAACATAAATTGACCATCTAGGCCATACAATTTACGTTGCAGTTGTGGAATATCAACATTGAATTGTTGGTTTAATTGCACAATAGTTTTTCCAAAATGCTTTGGTAGCAATTGGCTAATACTTCTAAATCAGATACTTTTACGCATTCATTCACTTTATGAATGGTGGCATTAACGGGGCCTAACTCAATAACTTGCGCGCCCGTTGGTGCAATAAAGCGTCCATCTGATGTGCCACCAGATGTTTGAGGGGCGGTGTCATAACCCGTGACTTCACGTATGGCTTCTCGAGTGGCATCAAGCAATGGGCCATCGCCAGTTAAAAAGGGTAAGCCGTTAAAAATCCAGTTAATATCGTAGTCTAAACCGTGGGCATCAAGAATGTTAACAACACGGGTAATTAATTCTTCAGCGGTGACTTCAGTTGAGTAACGGAAATTGAACATCACCTTAAGATCACCCGGGATCACATTTGATGCACCTGTACCGCCATTAATATTGGCTATTTGAAAACTAGTTGGTGGGAAAAACTCATTACCATTATCCCAATGCATTTGTGCCAGTTCTGTTAGTGCAGGCGTTGCATTATGAATTGGGTTATCGGCTAGATGCGGGTAAGCGACATGGCCCTGAATACCATTAACAGTTAAGTTGCCTGTTAAACTGCCACGACGACCATTTTTGACCACATCACCGAGCTTATGGGTTGAGGAAGGTTCGCCAACTAATGCCCACGTCATTTTTTCGTTACGTGCTTCAAGGGTATCAATAACGCGAGTGGTGCCATTAATAAATGGACCTTCTTCGTCACTGGTAATGAGAAATGCTATCGAACCATGATGATTGGGGTTTTTAGCCACAAAACGTTCGGTAGCGATTATCATAGCGGCCAATGAACCTTTCATGTCCGCCGCACCGCGACCATGTAAATAGTTATCTATAATAGTCGGTTCGAACGGTGGGGTGTGCCAACGGCTAAGGTCGCCTGTCGGGACTACATCAGTATGACCAGCAAAGCAAAACACAGGCTCACTATTACCACGCCTTGCCCACATATTAGTGGTATCTTCAAAAACCATAGGTTCAATATTAAAACCAATAGCGGCGAGTCGATTGGCCATCAAGGTTTGGCAACCTTCATCTAATGGTGTTACCGATGGTCGTGAAATCAGATCTTTTGCTAATTCAACTACGTCATTATTCATTATGCGAACCACGCTTGATATTCTGCTATTTTAAAGCCAACCAGTATCTTATCGTTGTTGACTAATACTGGGCGCTTGATCAGGGTAGGGTATTGCACCATTAAGGCAATCGCTTTGTCTTGGGTAATATCCGTTTTTTCAGCATCGGTTAAGTTACGAAAACTGGTACTGCGTTTATTAAATAAGGTTTCCCAACCGACGACATTAGCCCACTGTGCAACCGTTGTTTCACTTAAGCCGTCTTCACGAAAATCATGAAATGTATAATTTATTTTTTCAGCTTCAAGCCATTTACGAGCTTTACGAACCGTATCGCAATTTTTTATGCCATATAAGGTCAAAAGAATACTCCATTAATGTCAATTGGGTTGTCATCACAAGGACTGGCTATTTAGATAAGCCTGATAAGTACCTTAGGTAACATGGATTTCATTGAATGCGTTAGCAACATTGTGGCATTGTGAAGCGGCTTGAACAAGCCGAAGACGATGTTTCGAACATATTTCACAATCTGTAGCCTAGGGTAAATTAGCCGTAAGATTGCAAATTATTGTGTGGATAAATATTGGCAATAACCCTTGATTAGGCCAATTACATTGCCAATATTAATAGATTGCTACATTTGCACGGTAAAAATAATGTCTTTGCCTGCAATTACGCTACCTTGAGCTTTATCCAATTGTTTAACGTCTTCCATGTTGGCTAATACTACAGGCGTTAATAAACTGTCGACTTTACCGCGCAAATACGCCAAATCGAAAGACAAAATGGGCTCGCCAGCTTTAACTTGTTGTCCTTCTTCGGCTAAGCGTTTGAAGCCATTTCCTCTAAGTTCAACAGTGCCAACACCAAAGTGGACAAATAACTCTAAGCCTTGAGGAGACTCGATACTAAATGCATGATTTGTTTCAAATATCTTACCGATAGTGCCATCGATTGGAGCGACAATAAATTCGCCCTTAGGATTGATAGCGATGCCATCGCCGACAATTTTTTCAGCAAATACTACGTCTGGTACTTTTTCAATGGCAACAATATCACCAGATACAGGAGCATAAATTGCAATGCCGCCCGTTAATGGCGGTTGACCAGATATAAGTCGTCGAATACGGCTTAAAAATCCCATAAGAACAAGCCTCTTTTATTAATATTTTTATGCGGTTAATTGTAAACGCCTAGGTTAATTTTACCAACTTTATTTGCATATTGAATCGTAATCGTGTGCAAAAGCATTAATCGCTTTAGCAATATCATCAATACGGGTTAACGAAGCTACGTGTTGTGCATGCTCGACATATTGTTGATAATTACCTTTGATTAATGCCACTTTCACATCTAAAAAACTCGTTGGATTAATACTTAACTCGTCAAGTCCAAGTCCTATTAATAAAGGCAATACTTGCGGGTCACTGCCAAGTTCACCACACAATGACACACTCACATCAGTCTGTTTACAGTGGCTGATGGTTAAGGTAATGAGTTGTATTACCGCCGGGGACAATGGCGGATACTCTTTGGCTAAATTTGGATTGGTGCGATCGGCGGCTAACGTATATTGGGTTAAGTCATTGGTGCCAATACTGATAAAATCGAGGTGTGGCAACATGCTTGGCAGGTTGAGTACCGCTGCAGGTGTTTCAACAACAATCCCATAACTTATAGATCCAAAACTTTTTTGTTGTTCAATCAATTCAGCTTTAGCCTGTTCAATTAACACAAAGGCGGCTTCTAGCTCCTCTACTTGGCTTACCATAGGAAACATTAATCTAATGTTGCCATGACTTGCTGCTCGGAGTATGGCTTTAACTTGGGTAATAAAAGTGCGAGGGTGTGTCAAACTATAACGAATACCTCGAATACCAAGTGCTGGGTTATCTTCATTATCTTGGGTTAAGCAAGGGATCTCTTTATCTGCACCAATATCAAACGTTCTGATTGTGAGTACATTGCCTTCTAAGCTATGCACAGCATCGCAATAGAGTTTGTATTGCTGCTGTTCATCAGGCAATGCCTTGGCATTCATCAGCAAAAATTCAGTACGGAATAGACCAATACCTTGGGCCCCCACATCAGTGATATGAGATATTTCATTTAGATTGCCCACATTAGCCAGCAAAGTAACCCGATGACCATCAAGAGTTTGACTGGGTTTGTCTTTATAGATCATCAATGCTTGGCGACGCTGTAATTCTTGTTGTTGTTTTTGTTTTAATTGGTCAAAAAGCTCAGATGATGGAGCAATATGTAGCTCACCCGATATACCATCAAGAATAAGCTGAGTGTTATCTTTAATGGTGTTTTTAGATTGTGAAAATTGATAATTGAGTAATGCTGGAATACCTGCAGCCCGAGCGAGAATAGCAGTATGGCTGGTGAGGCCGCCAGATTCGAGGATAACTCCTGTTATGTGGGTTAGTGGCAATATGGCAAATTCTGCAGGAGTTAAATCATCTGCCAGTAAGATAGTGTCTTCTGTGAGAGTAGATAAATCCCATTGTAAATGACCATGTAATGCACTGGTAAGGCGTTTTGCCAAACAGATAATATCGTCACTTCGATTGGCTAAATAGGGGTCGTCTAGTGCTGACATTTTTGCTGCATGTTGATTAAAAATGCGATCAACTGCAACCGCTGCCCCCACTCTAAATTGGCTAATATGGAGATATAGTTGTTGCTGAAGCTCTTCATCTTCAAGCAACATAATGTCGCTATCAATTAATTGGAAATGATCACAATCTGGACACAGGTGATGTTGACAGTGGCGTAAATGAGCAATTAGATTGTTTATAGCCTGTGTGAGTTGCTGCTGCTCGAGGTTAATTTTTTCAGAAGATAGCAGTTTAAAATCCAGTGGTGGTAGTTGAGTCGTAATCGTCAGTGCTTTACCAAATGCGATACCTGCAGAAACAACTATTCCATTGATTGACATACAGTTATCCTATTAGCAGAGGGTAATCAATAGTGAGGCCATTTTATCAACGGCCGCTTCGGCATGTTCCCCAGAGGCTAATATCGTAACGGATACACCTTGATATAAACCTAAGGTTTGTAATTTAAATAAACTTTTGGCACTGGCTTGTTTACCATTACATTCGATTATAATGTCACAATCAAATTCTTTGGCCTCTTTAACCAGTAATGCCGCTGGACGAGTGTGAATACCGTGTGGAGCAACAATAGTGACCGTTTTTTGATACATAGACAACATACTCTGTAATGAATGACAACTAACTACGTAACTGATCCATTATGTTTTGATAATGGATCAGTTTGGTATCAATATTCATCTAATTAACATTTTAATTTCAATTGTTTAGTGCAACAACGTGCTGTCACTTACGCTTGAGTAATACGTTATAGGATTCAGATTAGTGCTCAGATATTTAACCTGACGGGCTTAATATACCCTAAAGTGATAATGGCTAAAAGTGATGTTCTATTCGAAATCGTTCCAAGAGCATTTTCTAGTCAATGAGCTAACATTGACTAATAATAATATTAGAAGATATATAGAAGTGTTATAGGAAGGTAATTACACTTTCTACGCCTAGGACTTAGCCTAAACGTAGAAAGTGTTGGTTAGCATTATATTTTAAATTGTCCTAGTGTCTGGCTCATATCTACGCTAACTGTTTGTAGTGATTGGGCCGCATGACTGTGGGTTTCGTTAGCCGCTAACGACAACTCAGTTAGTTCAGAAATGGTATTAATGTTTTTGTTAATATCTTCGGTTACTAACGCTTGTTCTTCAGTGGCACTAGCAAGTTGTGTTGTCATGCCACTAATATTATCAATAAGCGCTAAGATTTCGATAATTGCATCGCTAGATTGTACTGCTTTTGATTGCAACTGACCTGATTGGTTTTGTGTATGGGCAATACTGTCCATTACTGATTTAATGCCTGTCTGGATCTGACTAATAATTTTATTAATTTCATTGGTTGAAGACTGAGTTCTGTTGGCCAGCGCACGCACTTCATCAGCCACAACAGCAAATCCTCGACCATGTTCACCGGCTCTTGCTGCTTCAATAGCGGCATTAAGTGCGAGAAGGTTAGTTTGATCTGCAATGCTGCCAATCACATCAAGAATACTACCAATCTCAGCTGATGAATGGCTCAATGTTAGCGATACTGTTTCTGCTTGATGTAATTCGTCGACTAAGCTTTCTGTTTGTTCAACTGTTTGCTGCATCAATTTGTGATTTTGTTCTGCTTGATGTTTCACATTAGCCGCTCCGTCTGCAGCATCCTGAGTATTTCGAGCCATTTCTTGACTGGTCGATAGCATTTGGTTAATCGCGGCTGCAACACTTTGGGTTTCACTGTGTATTTGGTTGGCACTTTGATTCGACGATTTAACGGTATCTAATAAATGCACTGCTTCATCGCTTAATGTATGCCCAAGTGGCTGTAATGTGGCCACCATGTTGGCAATTTTAATCACGAAATCATTGAATGCATTTGCCAATGCCGCCACTTCATCATTGCCTTCTGTAGACAAACGCTGAGTAAGATCACCTTCTCCTTTAGCGATTTGTTCCATTGCATCAATGGTGATCTTGAGAGGCTGAGTGATGGAATGATTCAGTAATAAAAAGAATACAAAAATAGGAACAGCAATCACCATCATGATAATAAAGATATCAATGATGATCTCGGTCATACTCTGATTGACATCGTGAACATTCGACTGTGTCATTATGGTCCAGTTTTGTGCTGGATACTGCTGTGCTGCAACTAATACTGTCTGGGATTGATTTTGCTGATCGACAAAAGAGAATTCGGCTTGCGCATTTTGGTTGTTTTTGGCGGTAGCAATTAATTGTTGATAAGAATTTGAATCATTTGATTTTGTTAAATTGCCTACAGGTTTACCTATAGAGCTTTGATTTAATGGATTGACAATAATGTTATGTTGACTGTCGACAATGATAAATCCCTGATTTTCACTGACTTGAATGTGACTAGCAAACAGGCTTAATTCTTCGGACGTAGCATTTGGCTTGGCTAAATTGAAAGCATCAAGTGTGCTGCTTAATTGCTTGACTTGCCCTGAAATCTGTTTAAATTTTTCTTCAATTAAATGATTGTATTGTTCTTTAATCGAAAACGAACCGAAAACAACAGTGCCTATAGCAGCCAAAGCTAACATAATGAATAAACGCTTGAAAATTGTTAAGCGCCTTAATAATTTAATCATTATTAGTCCTAATTTAATGTATCCATACAAAACGTAAGGAAATTATATCTAAGATATAAAATAACGTAAGTCCAATGGCTTGCTTTTGTGAGCAGACTACACATTTTTACATTTGTGAGTCAAATGTATCCAGCATGTAAAAGCTATTGATTATCAGTTGATTAGTGAAATATTTGGTTTGATTGATTAATTAACATGCTAATCGATTGTTTTAATTTTGATTTTTTTTTGTTTTACCCGCAAGATTAGGTCAAATAATGAAAAAGGTAACATCACTATGAATGCATCTTTAACCGTCAACAATGATGATATTTTGCTTAAACTTTGTCATTCCGTTTCTCATGTGCTGTCAAGCACTAGTGCAAGTCAAATTAGTCATGCTGGCATGGTGCAAAGTATTTCTCGGACGCGTTTAAAACCGGATTTGTCTTGTTTCTCTATTTTCGATGGCGGTTTTTCTGGTTTAGTGGTAATTAACTTTTCCGCAGCATCAGCGATTGAGATTTACCGTCGTTATATGATCAACATGGGAATGCCAGAAACAGAATTAGCCTTTTCGCATACTTCAGATGATGTCAGTAATGTGATGGGCGAATTAATGAACCAAATTTTAGGTGATTTTATTGGCAAAATATCTAAAGAATTACAAACATCAATTAGCCAAAGTCAGCCTAAAATGCTGGTTATTAATAAAGAGCTAACTATTTCCGTTGATACTAACCTCGATAATGCCGTCGCAAGACGAGTATCATTTAAGACTGAAAATAATCATATTTTTTATCTTGAATTTGCTATGGATAAAACCGAATTTATTCGCTCAGCAGACTTTGAAGTTGATGAAGAATTTGACCTTGATTCGTTAATCGAAACTCACGGTCAACCATCGCAAGCCAAAACCGATAAAACAAAAGATGTGTTAAATGATCCTAATGTAAAAGGCCTTGTTGTAGATGATTCAGATGACTTGCTCAGCCAATTAGGCCTATAACCACAGTAATACCACCATTTTCAACTAGTTGATTTGGTGGTTTACTTTTAGTGGCAACGATAAAAAATAAAGGGCTAACTATAACAATGACATCTAAAGCGACTTCTATTGATATAGCTTACCGTGCAGGAGTGTCTCAATCGACTGTGTCTCGCGCGCTAAGAAACAGCCCGTTGGTCAATTTAGAAACCCGCCAGCGTATTCAAGTCATTGCAAAAGAGCTTAATTATAAAGTCGACAAAAATGCCAGTAATTTGCGGATGCAGAATAGTCAAACAATAGCCCTGTTAATTTGTGAAGATCCGACAAACGATGATTCAATGATTAATCCTTTTTTCTTATCAATGCTAGGTTCAATTACTCGTGCGACAGCTCAGCAAGGATATGATTTACTTGTATCATTTCAACAGCTCTCCAGTGATTGGCATGCTGACTATGAAGACAGCAACAAGGCCGATGGCATTATTTTGCTGGGCTATGGCGACTATGTAGACTATGCCCATAAGCTTGATAAACTGATTGAACAAAGTACTCATTTTGTTATTTGGGGCGCAGAGCACAATAATAAAGCGGTATTATCGATTGGTTGCGATAATCATCAAGGTGGCTTCATTGCCACTGAACATTTACTAAAGTTAGGGCGTAAACAGATTGCCTTCTTAGGTGACTCATCAAGTAGAAGTCCAGAGTTCAGAGACCGTTATTTAGGCCATATCGATGCGTTAATAAAACTCGCGATTAATGTAGATAAACAACTGCAGTACGATGCCATTAACACTGAGGCATCGGGATATGAGGCGGCTAATGAGCTGTTAGATAAAGGCGTTGCATTTGATGCCATTTTTACTGCCAGTGATTTGATTGCTATTGGCGCTATTCGAGC
This sequence comes from Shewanella polaris, assembly GCF_006385555.1. NCBI lineage: Bacteria > Pseudomonadati > Pseudomonadota > Gammaproteobacteria > Alteromonadales > Shewanellaceae > Shewanella > Shewanella polaris. The sequence goes on from NZ_CP041036.1 coordinate 1,979,200, forward strand.
GCTTAAACAACGTGGTGTATTGGTTCCCGAGCAGGTTGCTGTTGTAGGTTATGATGATATTCCAATCGCCAGCTTTGCAAACCCAGCGCTCACTACCGTTAAACAAGATACTCGATTTGCTGGTGAAATTTTAGTCGAAAGTGTGCTCAAATTGATCCGCGGTCAAGAGGTTAGCCCACGATTAATTCAAACTAATCTTGTTATCCGTCATTCTTGTGGCGCAACCACTGATAACAGTTAGTACCGATATGACTGATTGAGGTGTTACAGATTAATATTGAACAAAAGGTGTAACAAAAAATCACCTTGGTTTAGTAAGTCAAAGCTTGAGATAGATAATGTATCTCAATCATATTGATAACATTGCTTTTAAGGACAAAACTATTTATGGCAGGCGCTAGTTTATTAACCCTATTAGATGATATTGCGACTATTTTGGATGATGTCGCGGCAATGAGCAAAGTGGCGGCCCGTAAAACGGCTGGGGTGCTAGGAGACGATTTAGCGTTAAATGCGCAACAAGTGTCTGGTGTTGCCTCTGAACGTGAGCTCCCAGTGGTGTTTGCGGTAGCAATGGGATCATTTAAAAATAAAGTGATTTTAGTGCCAATGGCTATGCTGATCAGTGCGTTTATTCCATGGGCTATTACGCCTTTGCTGATGTTTGGTGGATTGTTTTTATGTTATGAAGGCTTTGAAAAGGTCTATCATTCACTAACACATAAGCGTACACCAGAGATTGATGATGATGCTGTGGTAGCTAAAGCAAAAGCGGATATTGAAGATTTAGCTGCATTTGAAAAGGAAAAAATCAAAGGCGCTATTCGCACCGACTTTGTGTTATCGGCTGAAATTATCGCTATCAGTTTAGGTGTGGCAGCCCACATGGATCTATTAGCTCAGTTTTTAACTTTATCGGTGATTGCTGTTGTTATAACCGTTGGTGTATACGGCTTAGTGGCAGGTATTGTTAAAATTGACGATCTTGGTTTATATCTTGCGAAACGTAAGCCAAGCGGAATAGGGCATAAAATAGGATTAGGTTTGATATCTGCAGCACCTTATTTAATGAAAATCCTCACCTTTGTCGGCACTATTGCGATGTTTATGGTGGGAGGCGGCATTTTAACCCACGGCATTCATCTGGTATTTGAATGGATTGAGCATGCACAAACCGTTGTTAATCAAATCAATGTCGTCGGTGGTTTTTTAGGCTTATTAACCCCTAGCGTGCTCAATGCACTATTTGGTGTCGTTGCTGGTGGTCTGGCCGTGCTAGTGATGAATGGTGTGATGAAATTAATACCATCTAAATCGTAGAAATATTTTCAGAATAGCGCTTTAAATACAAAAAGAGCATAGTCACCGACTATGCTCTTTTTGGTAATAATACTGCTTAATGTCTAAACAGCTAAATTATCATTATTTTCTGGGTTAGGCATCGCTTTTGGATTTGGCCCATATTCATTATCATCTTTACTGTTAAAGCACATTACAGCCAAAATGATTAAGATACCAAGGATAGGTATTAGTACTAATAGCAACCACCAACCAGAATGGTCGCTGTCGTGTAAACGGCGCACACTCACGGCCAAACTTGGGATTAATATAGCCAATGAATAAACTGAGCTAAGTAAGCCCGCACCATAAATATCACTGTATAAACCAACGCCCATATCAACTAAGGTTAATATAATACTAATGACCGCACTGATTAATCCAAACATCCAGTATTCTTTACGACGCGCTCGACCGCTAAAATCAAAATACTGCTTTAAAACTTTTAGATACCAATCCATTTGTTGTTCCTTAACGTTAACTTTTTTAATACGGTATATATGTAACAAGATCGTGTTGAATTAACAAGGTTTTGTTTAAAACTCTGACTAAGAATAAAGCTTTTGTGTACCACAACGGTTTGTTGAGCTAGCTACTAATAATGCTCTTAATAACAGGGCTCTTGATGTGTGCTTATCTCGCTAGCGTTTGCTTTACAACCGGGTAAAAGTCCCACACTTGTTCGTCGGTCATCGAACGTACCAATTTAACGTATTCTGCATGGGTCCAAGCCAGTGGGGTGGCTGAGTTAGTTCCTTGGCCCATTTTGTAACCATAGCGGGTGCCATTACCAACATTATCCCAAGCTTGCTCTGGCAACATGAGTCCTTGGTTAGCAAAGGTTTCCATTCCTTGAACATAAGTGTTGATCAGTTTGTGTTTTATGTCGGCCGATAATGTACCACTTGCGTTGGCTAGGGCTAATTCATAATGTCCGCGCTCACCAGTAAAGAATGGCCAAATACGTCCACGTTGATCTTCAGTATTGCCTTTTTCGGCATAACTAAGCCCTGTTACAGTGTCTTCGCCGTAACCATCGTTACCATAACGACGGTATCCTGGGACTTTGCTGCCATCTTTGGCGGTAAATTGGTATTTAACTCGTAAGTTATCTTCAAGACCTTGATTATCTATCAACATTAAGCTGTTTTTAATAACAGGATCTTGGGCGTCAACAACACCATAACGGACTAATTCTAAAAAACCACCGTCTAAAATCATCCGCTGATCGAGTCCCGGTTTACCGTTATTATCTAAGAGCTTATCTGCGTTATTCGGATTGCCATTAGGACTAATGCGCACATAGTAAGGTGAAATATTACCTTGGGCATCTGTTTGACCTAATAAGCCTGTGGCGGTGACCATCGTTGTTTCAAGTTGATTTTGTAGTTTTCGTGCTAAATCGGCAAACTTAGGCGCTTGTTTATCTTTCGCTAGCGCTCCTATGTCACTGGCAGCCACTAAGCCAGCAATGACAGCTGCAGTGGTTGAGGGCGAAAATCCAGCTTGTTCTTCCCAGCGTTCTTGTTGAGTACTCGGAGGGGTAATTTTAGTATCATTCCAATTCAGTTTTACTTCACCACCTTTAACTAAAAAATCTGCAGCGGGTTTAAGCATGTCGTTGTACCACTGGGTTATTTCTGCATCGCTAAGTACACCTGCTTGCCACAGTTTCCAGCCGAGCATGATTGGCATGGCTGTTTGATCTAGCTGCACGCCAACCCATTCAATTTTACCATCGACATGAGTTTTCTGTAAAAACCATCCAGGCGTACCTGTAAAACCGGGTGTTTGTTGTTGAACTTGAACTTGCTTTAAATATTCAAAAGCCACTTTTGGTGTTTGAGTATCGCCCATGGCTAAAAATGCCATTGCGCATTGGTAAAAATCACGTGGCCATACGGCTTTATAGCCTGTGCTGCCGACTTTAGCTGAAACTGTGTCGCCCCAAGGGTTTGAAAGGGATGCGATTAATGCACCTGCATGGGTTTTATCTTCTTGAGCTTTTAACACTAAGGCGCTGGCATAGAGTAATTTACCGTTATCTGTGGTGTTGGTACTCATGCTATTTAGTGGTTTAAGTGAGGTTAAATAGTCTTTCCAGCCAAGATGTTTGTCGTCGCCTAAATAGGCTTGTTTAACGGCATCATAACCCGCATCCAATGTTGCTTGAGTGGTGGCTAGGCTGCTTGCTTTGTCTTTACCAAATCCAATAACCAAGTTAAAACGTAAACTATCATTAGCCTTTTTAAGAGGAGGGTATTGAGCCGTTAGCGCAACATTTCCACCTTGGTTGGTGTTGCTAGTGGCTTGGTAAAGCGAATCTAGTTTGCCATTATCTTGTATATCTAACAGGCCATCTGATGTGCCGACGAACCCAGCGCTAGCGGCGACAAAATCAACATCTGTTTTAACGGTCATTACCGTTGAATTAGTGTCACTTGTGTAAGCCACTAGCGATTGGCCTTCTACACTGGCAATGTCATTGGCGCCGCTGTTATCAATGTGCGGATTGACATAAAGATGTGGTGTAATGCCAGCCTCAAAAGCTGTAAAGGTGACTTTCATCATCAAGCTACTTCTATCGGGATCGGTAAAGATATGTTTTTCTATTTGGTATTTACCTTCAACATCTTTATTAATGACTTTATAAGCCAGCGATAATGGTCGTCCCATATCATCGGTATCTAAATACTCAATAGTGCTTATTGTGTTGTCTTTTTCAGTATCGACAAAGCCATTGCCAGAGATAATGAATTGCAGTTCTTTAAGCTGGGCGTTGTGGATAAGGCCAAACATGGTCTCGGTTAATATCCCTTGAGCTATCGAAAACCAGACTTTACTTACTGGATTTACGGCAGTGTCTTGATATTGGCCGTTAACATAGGGTTCGTAAGATGTGCCAATTCCTGTTTTACCAGCAAATGCCCAAGTAGGTTCTATGCCAGGCATACCTGGAGCGACGTTAATAACCTGAGCAGGTGTGTTTACTTGAGTATCAACAGGTGAGCACGCACTTAAGGCTAGTGACATAATGCTGGTTGTGATGGTTTTGGCTATAACACTGCGATGGCTGTGTAAATGTGGCTTTAACATGGAATTCCCCAAAATATTAATTTCAAACTAGCTACCAGTGACAATGACTGGTAATCCTTATTGTGTTTGTTTGTCTTGATCTACAAATAGCACCGCAATGCCAGACAACATCATAAATATCCCGCCTAGTACTAATGCATAAATAGGCTGGCCATCAAAAAACACCTTAAGCAATAAACCAAGAATACTGGCAGCTAACAACTGTGGGATCACAATGAAGAAGTTAAAAATTCCCATGTAAACGCCCATTTTTTTCGGAGGTAATACACCAGATAACATGGCGTAAGGTACCGATAGAATCGATGCCCAGGCAAAACCGACGCCAATCATTGGTATCCACAACAGGTTAGGGTTTTCAATAAACATAAAGCTGATGAGACCCGCTCCGCCAATAAACATGTTGATGGTATGGGTAAGTTTAATGCCGACGGCTTTGGCTAGAAACGGAATAACAATCGCAGCAATTGCAGCAAAGCCGTTATATGACGCGAATAACATACCGACCCAATCTGCACCGTCATTATAGGCTTGTGATACCACATCTGTGGTGCCGTAATGGTACGACGTAACGGCCGCTGTGGTGTAAATCCACATTGCGAATAGGGCAAACCAAGCAAAAAATTGTACCAGTGCTAGCTGACGCATGGCTTTTGGCATATGAAACAAATCATCGACAACATTAAACGTCATGCCTAATCCGTCGCGTGTTGCTGACGATTCAGTGTTGCTGTTTGACAGTTTGGCTAACTTACGCGAGCAGTAAAGTTGCAGTGGTCCGAAGGTGAAAATACCCAAGCTTAAAATATAAAGTTGCTTATCAAGGTCCTGGGTAACAATTGCGAGGGTGAAAATGGCGCCAATCGCCATCCATAGAATCGCACCATTTTGATATTGTTTGGCTGTGCGCGTATTGACGTTAGTGTCTTGTGCGTCAGTGGTGTCTTGTTGATTAAATTCCGCTAATTGCTCTGGAGAATATTCTTTGGTTGAAATAATGGTCCAACCCACGGTTAGCATTAGTACCGCGCCACCAAAGTAAAATGCATAGCGCACAGAGTCGGCAATTTCGCCCGCTGGTGCGGTGTTTTCGACATCAAATACATTAGTTAAAATATATGGCAAGGCAGAGGCCACCACCGCGCCGATACCAATGAAAAAGCTTTGCATTGCATAGCCCTGGGTTCGTTGGTTTTTGGGCAGATTATCGCCCACAAAAGCCCGAAACGGTTCCATGGCGATATTGATCGATGCATCCATAATCCACAACATACCCGCAGCAATCCATAAAGTAGGCGAGTGCGGCATGATAAAGAGTGACAATGTGGTTAATACTGCACCAATTAAAAAATACGGGCGACGACGGCCAAGGCTATTCCAAGTATTGTCACTTAAGTAACCAATAATAGGTTGTACAATGAGGCCGGTAAGCGGGGCTGCAATCCATAAAATGGGGATGTCATCAATAGATGCACCTAACGTTTGAAAGATACGACTAACGTTGGCATTTTGCAGTGCGAAACCAAATTGGATCCCCAAAAAGCCAAAACACATATTGAAGATTTGCCAAAAATTAAGCTGCGGTTGTTGGGGGATATTTTTATGATTATTGCCAGACATGTGACATCCTTTTTGGTAAGTCATTGTGCTTACTTCTTTTAATTCTATTGCTAATGTTAGTCTTACTGGTTTTCGTTTGTATCTTCAGTTTAAATATTTACAGCTAATCTGTTGCCAATTAGTCATTAGACCTATGTAACGATAGCCAAAAAAATAGCGAATACGCATCTCCCTAAGACGGGTATTCGCTAAGACCTGCGCTTTATTCATTGCCGACTTTCGTCAAATTATCAACGGATAAAGTTAAACAAGGTACTCTAAAACTGATGATCTCCATGGCCGAAGACTCACCAGAAACGACCTAATCCATTTCGTCCTGCAATCACAGATGAAATAGCTGGGTATATCCTATCCTCGAGCTCGTTGTTGGTACAACTTAATACATACGTATTCATGCCTTTTGGATAACTTAACACATACGCTTTATTAACATTTTTAAGGCTTAATTTGCTTAAAGCGCTTTAAAACGAATTGCCGTACCACCACTGGCAGCTAATGATAAATTTAGGGTGTCTTTTGCTGTAACGTTTTTAGACTCAATCACATAATCATAAGGGTTTGTTAGCCAATCCGCTTTATCTCCGTCACGATAAATTGTGGCTTGATAATGTTTACCTGGAGTTAAAAAGTTAAGCTTTAGCGTCAATTTTCGTGAGTTTTCATCTGTTAATGCGCCTAGATACCAGTCTTCTGTACCGCGTTGTTTTCTTGCAAAGGCAACATAATCGCCAATTTCACCCGCAAGGGCGATACTGTCGCTCCAATCCGTTGGTACATCTTGAATAAATTGAAATGCATCTAAGCGTTGTACATAATTACGTGGTAAATCTGCAGCCATTTGAATTGGGCTGTACAACACAACATATAAGGCTAATTGTTTTGTGAGCGTGGTTTTGACTCGGTTAACCGCATCTAAACCTTCAGGCGCTAAATTAAAGATGCCAGGGGTGAAGTCCATCGGCCCAGCTAGCATACGAGTATAAGGTAGAATTGCCGTATGTTCTGGAGTATTGGGTGGGCTTCCCCATGCATTAAACTCTTGGCCTCGAGCGCCTTCGCGTGCTATCCAATTTGGGTAAGTGCGGCGCAGGCCGGTATCTTTAATCGGCTCGTGAGTATTAATGCTAATGCCACGTTTTGCGGCTTCGGTAACGCTATGTAGATATTCGTTAACCATAAATTGGCCATCGTGCCATTCATGTCTAACGATGCCATTTTCATCTATTCGTTTAATATCACCACCGTCCGCAACATAACCTGTCTTAACTTGAGTTACGCCATGCTCTTGATACATATCATAGGCATCACTCATTTGATTACGATAATTGGTTACCGAGCCTGAGGTTTCATGGTGACCGATTAAACGGACATTTTTACTGTGCCCGTATTGAGTAATTTCATCGATATCAAAATCAGGATAAGCTTTAGTAAAACTAAACACATCGCCGTTATCGAACCAACTACCATCCCAGCCTTCATTCCAACCTTCAACCAATACACCATCAAACCCATATTGGGCGGCAAAGTCCATATAACGCATGGTTTCGCTGGTGGTCGCGCCATGCTTAGGTCCGCTTCCCCAGGTGTTTTCATCGAGGTGCATACCCCACCAAATGCCAACGTATTTACCTGGTTTCACCCAAGACACATCACCTAATTTATTGGGTTCGTTAAGGTTAAGGATCAGGTCTGAGTTAAGCAGACCTGGGGCATCTTTAGCTATTTGAATCGTACGCCATGGTGTTGAAAATCCAGGTTGAGTCTTCACGCGAATACCGTCCGACCATGGCGTTAAATCAGCACGTAAAATCCCGTCGCGACCTTGATTAAGCACCATAGCAGCATAGTCGGTGAGGGCGGCTTCATGGATACTCAGATGCACGCCATCGGCCGTTCTAAAGGTCATTGGTGTGTGGGCTCGGTCGATTTTATCAAGCGAAGTTGTACGGTATAAATATTCGTAACGGTTCCAACCGCGCCCTGGGATCCACCATGCGGTAGTATGTTGTGGATCTGGAATCGTAAATTCAGTTAATTCGTCGGTAATATTCAGTTTGGGAGTGTTATTGAGTCCAGCTTGTTTTGGCACCAAGTAGCGAAAACCAATACCGTCGTTAAAGGCTTTAAATTCAATATCAAAATCGACTTTGCCGTTACTCAGGGTCGTCACTATGCGATTGTAATTATCACGAACATTCTCACGCTCACCCCAAGGTTGCTGCCAAGTTTGGTCAACACTGTTGGTGGTGACATTTTTTATACTGAAATCTACCCCCAATTCACCTAATTGCTGAAATACCAAGCCAAGTTTACTCGGGTTAACCACGGTTTTACCGTTGAAGCTCACTTGATATTCAGGATGACCATTGTCATCAGTCAAACTGATGTTGATGTGTTTGTCTGGGGATTCGACGTTAACCGTTTTAGCTTGCACTATGCTAGGGACGGTAAGAGTTGCAAATGCTATTGCACTAGACAACACGATAATATTGGGAATAAAGCTTAAATGAGCTGTTGAGGTCGTAGAATGAGTCGAGTTAACGCGCGCCATACAAAATCCTTGTTGTTTATTATTTTATCTTTTCAACAAGCAATATATGACGCTTTTAGATTTTACAGCAAAGATCTGCATACGTATTCAGGGAGTGAATGCAACGTTACTGCAAATAAAATGCTTCTCGATCTTCTATAAATTCATGATTAATCTAGTGTTATTGGAGAGAATAGAAGGATGCTAGATACAATTACTCACCGCAGGAGATCACCATTACAATCTCATATCTAACTCATTATGGATCAACACCACGCATTGCGACGCAAACAGCATTCTAGGCCCTAAATTTATGTGTTGAGTACCCAGTCGCTTTAAGCTATTAAAGCTCTTTTTAGGCATAGGAATATGATCTGTCAGTAGAAAACAAGGATTGTCAGCAAACTCAATTTCTCGTACTGGAGTGCCTTTCTTCTCTAACATATACAGTTGATAGTCTTCGGCTAACTCTTGCACCAACTTTTCAAAGCTCACTGTACGCACGGTAATGCCAGGCTCAACCTCACGCAATTGTTCTTTAGTCATCCCCTTTGATGCAGTTAATGCTTTGGCGATTTTATTAGTTAGATTCTGCTCATGAAAGCCACCAATATGACCTAATTCACTTGAACGAAAGCAAATGGTGCGCGAAAAATCGAGGGTGCTTTCTAACACTAAATACACCACCACATCATCTCGATGAGATTGGGCGACAAAAATAGTATTCATTAACGTATGGGCTAAAATTTCAGTGTGGGCCGATTGACCTATACCAGCCAAAAACTGCTGACTATCGACAGGAGCCGCTCTGGCTCGAACTACAAAAGCGCGCATTGTAAATCCTAATGAGGAAAATTGGAGCAATAAGTTTGATAACTGATTGGATAATCAATCAGCTATTGCGCATGATATTAACCGTATTATCACAGCTTTACACCTGACTGTAACGCGTTTAAGGCATTAGGGTTAATTTGATTGTTAACTGGGTAGTACCTTTGCCTAATAAGTTTGTCTCAATAACCACTAAACGTTATGTTATTAATACTGTTGAATCGATATTACCTAAAAAGTTAATCGCAACAATACAGGTCATAATATTACTTTTTTACACATGTAAATTTTGCTACAAACTTCATATTCTCAAATCACAAACTCAAGGATGTTTATGATAATTATTAGGAAAGCACTTGAGTCTGATGTTCAGGCTATTTACACCTTGAGAAATCGAGCCATTATTGAAAAATGCTCAGGTTTTTACAATTCACAGCAATTGGCATTATGGACTCAAGGCGATATTTCAGCTGTCTTGATTAACGATATTGTGGATTCTTTCTACGTTTCATTACTTAATGGTAAGGTTATTGGTTGTGGTAAAGTTAACCTCGAAACCGGAATGATCGATGCAATTTTTGTTGACCCCGACTATTTTGGTCAAGGGGCTGCTAAGTTGATGTTGGCATTTCTCGAAAGACTTGCGTTAGAAAATGATCTGGAATTATTAACACTCGAATCTACGCTAAATGCAGCAGGATTTTATTACGCTTGTGGTTTTGTGGGGGATGAAGTGTCGACTTATCATTCACCGCGAGGGATTAGCTTGGATTGTATTGCTATGCAGAAATTTTTATAAAGAGTGGTTAGTTAGAAACGACATAACGTGTGTTTATAGTTATGCGGTGTTGCTATCAGGTTTTGCTATAAGATGTTGATAATTATGGTTTATATTACTTGTTTTAGCGCTAATTTATTTCAGAATAACAGTGGTAAAAGGAAAAGATTTTGTCATCATCAATAAAATTTTTAGTTTTCTCCTTAGCCTTCAGCTTAGCTTATTCCGCTCACACAATAATCAGCTAGTTCATGATATCAATAGGTTATGAGATGAGGACGTTTCGGCCTCTTTTTGTACTTTAAGCAAGGTCATTAGTTGCGTATTGAGCATCATAATCTTGTTATCTATCATTTTAAGCTGATCTTGAGCTTGTGGTGAATTATCTCCAGCAAGATCTCGACGTTGTTCTTGTAACTCTTTTATTTGTTCTTTTAGCTTATCAATCAATTTTTCATTTTCAGTGCGCGTATCGGCTTGTTCACTTTGTTGAATTTCAGCGCTGGAGGCATTTTTATGCATAGTGGCACCCAGTTCAGTGGATAATTTCTTTTGGCCTTCATCTGAAATAGAGACTGTATCAGATTGCGTATCCTGTGAGCTTGATGAGTCTAGTGGAACAAAATCAGATGTTAATCTGACTTGGGCTTTTTGCAGATTATCAGTAATCGAAGTCGTTGAGCCTAAACCTGAAACGTTCATTGTTAAGCCTTTTCCAGAAGATGATATGTATTATCGACCTTGATGTAAAAGGCTTTAGTTATGGTTGATCACTTTAACCGTCATTATTTGTATAAGCCCCATTGCATTGGGGCTTTTTTACCTTTAACAAAATAATCCGACTGTAGTGCAATTGATTAAGTCACAATATGTCCATTATTGATGCTCTAAAGACCAAATGGGAAAGTATCGGGCATACCTTGTATTGTTTCCTTTGCCAAAGGTTCTACTGCGCGGGTTTCATCGAACCAGATGTATTCATCAAATTGATTCGGTAACGAGGCGTAAAAATAATGGCTTTGTAATTCGGTTTCAGGTCGATAAATGACACCTATGGCACGTTCGAGTCGTTCGGCAAGCAACTTTTTGCGTGTAATCTCTTTGAGTGGTTTACGCAAAGGTAATAAAAAGTTATCGGTAGAGACTTCATGGCATAAGCGTTCATAGCTGTCGATGTGTGCTGGTTGTACTTGTTTTATTTCCATCGGTCCTCCCCATTCAGAGGCGGCGGCTACCGTACCATGGTCCGTACCAAAACCGATATTATAGGCCTTGTCACCATATTCTTGCCTTGCAAGTTGTCCAATATTTAATTCACCACGGGCACTCATCTGTGTCGCTCTTGCATCTCCAACATGTGAATTATGTTCCCATATGACGGCTTTAGATTGTGGTCCTCTAAATTTAATAACCGATTGTAAAGTGTCAAACATATGTTGGTCGCGCTGATTCCATGAGCTATTTTCGGCATAATACATGGTGCGATAATAGCGTTCAGCATCAGTGACTAGGCGGGCATTTTGCTCTGCATTGAAGAACTGTTCTCCATCTGCTTGAGAATATTCCATGCGTTTATGCAATAAATCCTTCAGCGTGGCAATGACATCCATTTCACATTCCCTATATTGTTTGGTCATTGTAACTTGTCCATACATACCTGGATCGCTTGCCCACGGCATTAGGCAGCCATAGCGTACTCGAGCCACCTCTGCTGTTTTAGGGTCTACTTTGTCTAGGTAGTTCAGTACTGCTTCGATTGAACTAAATAAGCTGTACAGATCGAGTCCATAAAAACCCACTTGATGACTAGGATCTTTGGTTTTCTTATTGTGTGCTTTTAACCAGTGACTAAATTCCAGTACCGAATGGTTTGCCCACATCCATGTAGGAAAACGAGAAAAAGGTTTGCTCTCCAGCAAAGGATCAGGCTCTGTCCCATGTATATAATGATCTAAATGTGCCGCATCTGGCCAGTCGGCCTCAACTGCCACAATGGTAAAGCCTTTCTTTTCGATGAGTTCTTGTGTGATACGTGCACGCATTTCATAAAATTCGGCAGTACCATGAGAGGCTTCACCGAGTAATACCACCTGGCTATCACCGATGCGCGTCATTAAATTATCCAGATTAACATCATCAATACGGGCAAAATGTTCACTGGATTGATAGATCAATTCAGGCAAACTTGCTTCTGCTATGTTTTGTGCAAGTTTTGTTGCTGCTTCATCTTCCCAACCCGCAGCGCCAATCAAAGGTACAAACCGAACACTTCCTAAATCTTCTTGTTGATATTCATTTTCACCGATACGTCGAATACGCAGCAATGTTAGCGAGTGTAAATTTGATCCAACCGGAATGACCAAACGCCCACCGATGGCTAATTGTTGTTTAAGTGTTTCGGGAACGTCTGGCCCTCCTGCTGCAACAATAATGGCATCAAAAGGAGCGTGTTCAGGCCAGCCCAATGTGCCATCATCCTGTAATACTTGGACATTTTTGTAGTCGAGGTCTTTAAGTCGGATGCGTGCAGAATCGGCAAGAATTTTATGTCGCTCAATGGTATACACATAATCAGCTATTTCAGCTAAAACGGCTGCTGCATATCCGGAACCGGTTCCCACTTCAAGTACGCGTTCATCGCCTTGTAATTCCAGTGCCGCAGTCATGAGGGCAACGATATAAGGCTGCGAGATTGTTTGTCCAGCCTCAATAGGGAGTGGGGAGTCACTATAAGCAAACTCAACCAGTTCTGTAGGTACAAAATTCTCTCGTGGTACAGCATTGACGGCATCTAGTACCACTTGATTTTGTAAACCACGAGCCTGCAACTGATAATCTATCATTTGTTTTCTTAGGCTTTCGAATCTATTCATTGTTGATTCTCCTAATGTTAACTAATCAATTTTGACCATTGATAATTAACTATATCAGTTGCTTTAACCCGATAAAGATTAGTGTATAAAATAGGCAGATTTAGTGAAATCAAAGCATAATCATTAACACTGCCAACCCAATTGGTTGACTAATATTTAACCGTTTTAGTCGTTTTGAGTTACTTTTAGTTATTTTCATGCATGAACGAGGAACCAAGATAAACTCCATCTTAATGTAGATGGATCATTTAACTAAAAATAATGTATTTGCGTTGTCTGCCAAGGATTTCCAGATCATATGAGTAACCGTGAGGGTTATATATTGAAAGAAGTAATAGGATTATCTTCATGTTTAATTAAGTTGGTTTCTTCCAAATCCAAAAAGCCAGTACCAACAAAAGTATGGTCATGCCAGAAAGCGAAAATAGGATAACCGTTTCAAATCCAAATTGTGTCCACAATTGGCCAACCACAATGGCTCCGAGCGAACTGGTTAATGCAACACCACCATAGAAGATGCCATAAACAAAAGCTTTGCTAATAGCATATTGTGATATATAGGCTCTGATTGTATTGAGTGACATAACCGTAAACATTCCCAATAAAATAAAACACAGCCATAAATATTCTTGCCATAAGGCTAGGATGGATAGGGTGCCAAATGCAAAGGCAATTAACAGCATTTTATGGTTGCCAATTTTGTCCGTTATAACACCGCTATAATAGCTGAATAAGGTTTGCGTTAACGTCAGGGTGATGATAAATAAAGGAATAGTGGAGATGGAATAACCCACTTCTTTAACTTTAATGATCAGAAACTGATCACTCAATATAAAAAATAGGGAAGCAAAATAAATGATAATCAAAGGCAATAAGCGCATGTCTTGTTGATTGATTACCGCTTTGCGTTTTTCATCTTTAGCTTTAATTGAAACAGGAATATCTTTGACCAAAAATAACGCAATAGCGCTGGCCATGAGACCTGGGATCAAAGTGGCGGCGAATATTAGTCGAATGCTGTCTTTATCCAGTGTAAACCACGTGAGGATGAGGAAAATACAGATAGCGCCGCCAAGTTCTCCTGCGATATCCATTGTTTTGTGAAAGCCAAAGGTTTTGCCGGAGCTATTTGTTTCACTGAAGGCGCTGATTAATGCATCTTTGGGGGCGCTGCGGACGGCTTTACCCATACGCTCTACGCCACGGATGATTGCTACTCCTAGATAACCCTGCGTCAATGCCAACATTGGCTTGGTAAGTGCGGAGATAAAATAACCGCTTACGACCAAAGGTTTCACTAGCGTAAAACGGTCACTTAGATAACCAAATAATATTCTAAAGAAATAAGAGATAAAGCTTGCCGCAGCGATAATAATGCCTAACTTATCGACGCCTTCGTTGAGGATATAAACAACATATAAAGGCAGTAGCGTTGTGACCATAGACGATGCGAAATCAGTAAAAAAACTGACCCACCCGAGATAGATGATGTTGTTGTTAATATGCCGCATAGTCGTTGAATTATCATCCTCGTGATGTGTCCGATAAGTCTTTAAATACCTACTTTGACCGACAAGTCATCAAAGAAGCAATAAGATCAGTATTCCTTGAATAGCGAACCTAATCGTTAATGGTTTTAGATTGTTATCATTGATCCAAATATAGCACTATGTATGGGATTGAAATACAGATAACAACAAGTAATAAATTGTAATTGATGAGTATAAAAAATAGGCGAAATTGAATTATAAAATGATGTCATTGATCAATAAGCAGCATAAAAAAAGGTTTTAAGATGAGGTTAGGGCCTGTTGATCTTTCAAGGTTATTTTTGCAGCGAATTGTTGGTCATTTGTACAAGACAGAGACTTTGTGGTGTAGTTATTCTACATAAAAAGTCGATAACGCAGTAAAAATGACCAACAAACGCTGCCCGAAGGGTTCGGCTAAAAACGTTTTACTCTTTGTTGAGCGAATTTAGCTTAGATTGCTAGGCAGCAATCCGCTCGCCTCGATTAAAACGTTTTTATCTCAAACAAAATTTAACCTGCAAAGATCAACAGACCCTAATGAGCAGTATGTTTTAACATAATTCTGGATGTGAACTATCCATAAATAGAAGGAAAATTCCATGTTGCAATTTATACCTGTATTTGATGGCAATACCATTGCTGTGCGAGCGTCTGGTAAATTAACTCTTGAAGATTATCAGAACTTCTTACCTCAACTAGAAACTCAAATTAAACGATTAGGTAAAATATCATTACTTTTTGAGTTTGATAATTTTTCAGGTTGGGATTTAGATGCCGCCGTAGATGATTTTAAGTTTGGTATGAAGCATCTTAGTGATTTTGAACGCATAGCGATGGTTGGCGATAAGTCATGGGAATATTGGATGGCTTTTATCGCCAAGCCTTTCTTACTATCCAGTGAAGTGCGTTATTTTGACCGAGAAAACCTGCAAGATGCTTGGGATTGGTTGCGTGAAAAACAAGAGTTTGAAAAGTCTGCAGAACAATTGCAACCCTATAAAAATATCGTGGTTGCTGTGGATTTTTCCTTGTATTCAAAACACGCTTGCAAACGTGCAATTGAACTCGCTAAATACTATCAAGCGTCATTAACATTGTTAAATGTTGTTCAAGAAGTTATCCCTTACACACTCTATGGTGATCCAGTGGGTAACAACTTTGTTGATATAAACATCATCGAAGAACAAAATAAACAAGGTATTGATGCCGCTGAGTTTCAGATGAAAGCTTTTGTAAATGATCTAGATGCAGATTTTCCCATTGAGGCCAAAGTAATTTGTGGTGAGGTAAATTATGGCATTGTGTCATTTTTGGAAGCACGACATGTTGATTTAGCCATTTTTGGGGCAAAAAAGAAAAAAGGCATAAACAAGTTATTGGGCTCAGTGCCACATTATGTTCAAAATCATAGTCGTTGTGAAATATTAATCGTTCCGGTTCAAGAGTCTGTGTTCTAACTTATTACAGCTAAGGAGTATTCATATGTCTGATGTACAAAATATAGAAATTGAACGTTACCAAGACAATATCACTGAAGATATACGTAAAGTCGTCGAAAAATATCGTGAAATTATGGCGTGGGATGTGCCTGAAAATGACACAGTGGAAGCTGATAGGCTTATATTTAAAGCAATTCATTCTGCAATAGCAGGCATTGAAAAAAGCCAATAAAAGCCGAAACTGTGAAAAAGATCATTTAATAGAAATAGCTGCTGCTGCATTTTTATATCCGCATGGCGGTTGATTTTATTGCCTATTTGTTAAATCAACTTTGTTAAGTTGATTATTGATTTTGTACTACTTTACTGCTTATAGACTAGTTGTGAGGGCGGGTCATATTAATGTTAATACTGGTACCGAAAAAGGTATTTTCAGATTTTGTGGATAAGATCTGTATTTATAAAAAAATAATAAGTTATAAAGTATAAAATATTTACACCTTAATTGGAGATATAATGTCTGAATCAGTACACGGCCATAAAGTAATGGAAATGATGCTAACCCATGGCTCTGCGTTAACAAAGCAAGATCTTAAGACTATGATGCATTCTGAGTTTGGTGCTGATACTCGTTATCATACTTGTTCTGCAACCGAGATGGATGCTGAAATGCTTATTGAGTTTTTAGAAGGTAAAGGTAAGTTCATCTCGAGTGAAGGCGGCATTACCACTGCTGAAGATAAAATCTGTAATCACTAAATCATTCACAGTGACACAATGTAGCGCAGACCTAGTTTAATTTAATTAGGTCTAATGCAACATTATTTACAAGCTTAAAAAATCATTTGGGACTCAAAACCTAGGTCACATTTACCATTTCTATAGAAGCGTTAATAATCTGCAACATTATGCTCACATCTACACATTATTTGGATCTAGTCATCAGTCCAGTGTAACTAGCCCTATTTGAACTTTATGAGGTTATTTAACTTTAGTCCTAGTTATGACTTTCATTCAATACACTTGATTTTTCGTGAGGGTAAATGACTGTCATTAATGATGAATAAATAATATCCATCATCATTTACAATTCACTATGTGATCAATGTCAAACTTTAGTAAGAAGAAGACTCGTATTGTGTAGAGAAGGGTGTAGGTGTAATTTTACATTTAGATATTGATTTATTACATCGCCCAAAATATTTCTGTTTAACTGCATGCTTTTGTAGACATTTATCGATTAAGTAGCCATTTACTCTTCGTCTTTTATTAATCGTTATTTACATCGTTGTGCAAAAGCCAGACATGGTTTGTTACTTAAAAACGCATGCCATTGGCTATATTGTTAACATTAAGGCTAACTCATGAATAAATTCCTTTCATCCTCAAGATTGAATATTGCGACCAATAGCCTAGATTGGGTTATGGGTCAAACCATAAGGCATTCCTTAAATTTGAATGATGCTGTCGCAATTGATGAATTACAGCAGCTTAGTGTGCCAGACAAACCCATTGAAACGCTGTATATCCATATTCCTTTCTGTCATACATTGTGCCGCTATTGCTCATTTCATAAAATCAAATTTAAGGAATCTCTAGCCAGAGAATACTTCAAGGCACTGAGACAAGAAATTAGGCAAGTTATAACCCAAGGCTTTCGTTTTAATCGGGTGTATATCGGTGGTGGAACCACGACTATTTTAGAAGATGAATTAATCGAAACCATTGAGCTCATTAAGTCATTAACAACAGTGCGTGAGGTCACTTGTGAAAGCGATCCCATTTATTTTAAAGAAGGTAATCCGCATTTACTCAAAGGTTTGGTCGACCGTATGTCTATTGGAATACAAAGCTTTGACGATAATATTTTAAAAATGGTTGGTCGCTTTGAAAAATTTGGCAGTGGGTTACAACAAGCTGAGTATGTCAGTCGTGCTATCGAGATAATACCTACGGTCAACATTGACATGATGTATGGCTTTAAAGTTCAAACACCTGAGGCAGTAGCGATTGATTTAGCACAAGCCATTCGGTTACATCCGGATCAAATCACCACGTATCCATTAACGCTCGGTATTGGAAAAAATCGAAAAAAAGCTGGTTGTCTTGCTGGCGAACCCGAAGCGTTATGGCCTCAATTTCTGGCGGTAAAAGCAGCATTGGCTGAGCATTATGTGATGGAGTTTCCGTGGACCTTTAGTCGTAATTTTGGTCAGCCTGTTGAAAATAAATACGTACTTGATGGCGAAGACTGCTTCGGCGTTGGATCTGGCGCTTTTGGTCGATTTGGTGAACAATTTAGGATCTCAAGTTTTGATATTCCAGATTATATTGATCGCATTAACACCGGACTATCTGGTACCTGTTATACCAAGCCATTACAACATAAAGCACTATCACAACATTATTTTATGATGATGATGGGCTATGGCTTACTGGATAATCAACAGTGTAAAGCCCATACTGGTAAGTCTTTATGGCAGGCATTTCCATTAGAAATGAGCTTTTTAATTTCAGCAGGGGCGCTCAGAAAACAAGGTGATAATTACATTACCACCGATGAAGGGCAGTTTATTGCGCTTAAAATGTTCTCAGGATTTTTATCTGGAATGGACTATTTACGCGAACAAGCCAGAGAGTTACCAATCAATACAATAGACACCTTGGTGAGAGCATAGAATGCGCGCGATCAATTAAATATTATCAAAAAGCCACAGATGATTTCTGTGGCTTTTTATTAACTGTTTCGTTTGTGTTAATTGCAACATCGGCTAATGATGCAAATAGCACTATAAGTCATTCTCTAAATTGTAGCTTGAAATAATCTTTATCGACGTAAGGTTTTGAGTGTCGACGTTATCCCTTATTCATCACTTCAAGAATGACAGATTGCAATGGGGCCAATTTAATATCAACACTGGCACTGCTATCTTGATTAAGTATGAGCTCTTGACTGAGTTGAACGTTTTTTAACAAATCTGTCAGTTTTGCATTTCCCATAAGATGCCAAGTTTGTTTTAATGTCTTTGGTAACTTAAGGGTAAATTGTTTGCTTTGGCTTTGACTGAAATTACTGACAATGATCAACTGTTGGTCTGTGTTAAAACGACTGAAAGCGAATACATTGTCGTCATACCCAACAACCTGTTTTTGGCGTTGAAAGCTATCTAATTCCATATAGTTACCGCTGAGAGCTGATGCTGTGTGGCTTAGATTTAATAACGTTTGATAATATGAACGTAGGGCTTTCTCATCAGCGGTTGATTGACCGCCATCGAACTTACCGTTATTCATCCAACGTTGATGTGCAGGTACGCCAACATAATCAAAAATACTTGTTCGAGTAGGTTGACCAAAGCCTGCATTTTCGGCGCCTGGCTCGCCAACATCTTGGCCGAAATATAACAAGGTAGGCGAACGGCTTAAGGTGGTTGATATCACCATAGCTGGCAGGGCATTGCGTGAATTACCTGCAAAGTCTGCAGTGTTAATACGTTGTTCGTCGTGGTTTTCTAAAAAGTGCAGCATATGCTGGTCTATATCACTGACTTTGGCTTGTTCCGTCGCAATGGTTGCCGTGCTGGCTTTACCCTGCATAATGGCTTTTAAGGTGTCGTACAAATCAACTTTGTCATACAAATAATCCATTTTACCTAAGTGAATATAATTGCGATATAAATCGGGGTTATACACTTCAGCTAAAATAAACGCATCTGGGTTAGTGTGTTTAATGTGGCTGTTAAGATAGCTCCAAAATTCTACCGGTACCATTTCAGCCATGTCGTAGCGAAATCCATCGACGCCTTTGGTTAGCCAATACTGGGCAATGTGCTCAAACTTACGCCATGAATCTGGGATATCATCGGCCGCTTGTGCTTGCCAAAAGGCTAAATGCTCGGCTGCGGTTTTATTAGCATAAACATTAGGCAGTGCAGGGAAGTCATGGTTACCATCAGGTTTCACTCCATAATTAATTTTGACTGTTTCGTACCAATCATTGATGTCAGGTTTGGCTAAGCGCGAACCATTGCCGGTCCACTTGGCAGGTGACTCATGAAATTGACCGTCTTTGAGGGGATGTGTTTCACCACCTAGAGGTTGATAACCCTTTGACGCATCTGGGACTTGAAAGTCTTCACCCACCACATAATAGAAATTGTTGTGCCTGCTATAGACCTGAGTCTTATCATCGTTGGCGCCAAAGTCTGACTCGCCTTTAGGTGCTGAAATAGAATGATAATTCCGTGCAACATGGTTAGGTACGATATCGATAATCACTTGCATGCCATTGGCATGAGTGCGGGCGATTAAGGCTTCAAATTCGGCCAAACGATTAGTCGGATTGTCAGCCAGATCTGGATTGACGTTGTAGTAGTCTTTTACCGCATATGGTGAGCCCGCGCGGCCTTTTACCACATCAGGATCATCATTACTAATACCATAAGCCGTGTAATCATTGATTAATGCATGGTGTGGTATGCCGGTATACCAAACATGGGTGGTGCCAAGTGACTTAATATCTTGTAATGCTACATCAGTAAAATCGCTGAATTTGCCTACACCGTTATCTGCAATAGTGCCCCATGGTTTGTTGCTGGTATTGGTGTTGCCATACAGGCGAGTGAACACCTGATAAACCACAGGTTTGGTTATTGTGTTGATGGCTTTGTTGTTTTCATCTGTGTTGATATCTGGCTGTTGATGAGTGGACTCTACTGATGCCGACTTCATCGACTGTGTTGATGTGTTCGCAGGATGGCACCCACTGATTGTTATGCTGATGCTTAAACCAATAGCACAGGTTAGAGAGTTGGGGTTAAGCAATGAAAAAACAGGTAAAAGTAATCGCATGGGTTCTCGTTATTATTCTAATTATTGAGCCTTAAGGCAACGGGGTTAGCTTAAACATTCAGTGCGAGTCAATTCAATATGATTGACTCACACTGCGCTGGCCTTAATGACTAAGTGCCAATATTGTTACGCCTTTTTGTGCCAGTTTTAGCGGTTGATTCAGTGCTTGTGCTTGTTTGTTAATGATGTCGATGCCTTGAGTATTGCCGTTAAAGACTTCGGTAAAACGGCTTAGGTCAAGTTCAACAGCTTGTTCATTTTTGTTGTAAACAATTAATAAGGTTTCATCACCAAAATGACGACTTTGTACGTAAATACCGTCTTTAGGTACAAAATGATGTAAGTCTCCTTGCTGTATCGCTTGCGAGGTTTTACGGTAATTCAACAGTGTTCGCATAAAATTCAACGCTTGTTTTTGATCTGCATTTAAACCTTGATGACTAAAGACATTGACGCTGTCTTGCGGCCATCCACCAGGAAAGTCGGCACGCACAGCACCGTCGTTACGTTCTCCTGTTGGGCTTTGCATTAGTATTTCTGACCCGTAAAATATTTGTGGAATACGGTTACTGGTAAGCACATAGGCCATGGCTATTTTATACAGTTCAATATCGTTGTTCATTAAGCTGTAGATACGATTGGTATCGTGATTGCCTTCAAATAACACTAAATTGCTTGGGTTGGAATAAACTAAATCATTTGCCAGCATTTGATAAAGTTTAATGAAACCTGACTCCCACTGTTCTTTGTCGGTTAAGCTCGATATTAGGGCTTCATATACTGGAAAATCCATCATGCTGGGTACAAATGACTGATAGCCATCGGTATTTTGTTTACCTGTTTGCCAATAACTAACCGTAACAGGATTAGCCGTCCACTCTTCACCCACAATATTAAAATGAGGATATTCATTCATAATGGCTTTTGACCAATTGCTAAGGAAATGTTTATCCGCGTATGAATAGGTATCTTCCCTAATGCCACTTAATCCTGCATATTCAACCCACCAAATGCTATTTTGGATTAGGTAGGTAGCCATGTGGGGATCGCGTTGATTTAAATCTGGCATAGTGACGTCAAACCAGCCATCACTGAAGTCGCTAATATCTGCGCTAACAGCATAAGGGTCTTGTACAGTGGTGCGTCTGTGGCTTGAGTAACTAACATCGGTTGGATCTTTTAGCCAACGAGATTGGTCATTTATCCAAGTGCTGCTTGGCATACTGGTTATCCATTGATGACCAGACCCCATGTGATTAACTACGACATCTTGGATTATGCCAATGCCAAAGGTTTGCGCTTCTTCCACTAAGGCTTGATATTCTTGATTACTGCCAAAGCGTGGATCAATTTTATAAAAATTGGTGGTGGAATAGCCATGATATGAATATTTTTGTTGGTTGTTTTCAAGCAAAGGATTAATCCATAACTGAGTAACGCCTAAGTCATGTAAGTAGGGCAGCGCTTTGCGGATCCCCATAATATCACCACCATGACGGCCACCATCAAAACCACGATTAGCTTGTTCAAGCATATCGGGATGGTTGTCATTATCTGGATTGCCATTAGCAAAACGGTCTGGAGTGATTAAATAAATCACATCTTTATTGCTAAATCCTTGACGATCACGAGAGCCTTTTTTGCGGGCTTGTAGTGCATAATCAAATTGCTCGAGCAATTGATCGTCTTTAAATAAACCCAAGGTAAGCTGTTGTGGTGTGGCTTGGCTTAAATCTAAATTAACAAATAAATGGTCATTGCTGTCTGTTTTATTGATGCTGCTAAGGGTGACACCTTGAGCCTTGATTAATTTCACTTGAGTGTCGCGAATATTATCCCCAGTAATCAACAGTTGTAACTGGGTTTGTTGCATCCCTGTCCACCATGACATGGGCTCTACGCTGAGGGCAGCACTCACCGACATGGCGCAAGTGCTAAGGGCAAAACCGAATAATAAGCTTGATACTAGCTTGCTTACGCGGTGCTGGCAGGTTTGGGGTGAGCAAGGTAATGACATAGTTGATCATCCTATAGTATTTATTGTTATTAGTTTTATTATTGGCTTACTAAATTAACAGCTTGAGCCAATAGCTTACATTAAGTCGTTAAATATATTTAAAATCAGTCTATTACAGCAATTTATTAAAGAGCTGCAATATAGTCTTCATGACTAGACATCTGGTCAACGGTACTGGCAATGACTTTACGGATATTGGCTAAGTAGTCGTTGAGATCAATTTGTCTAACCGCTTGGGTAAGGGGATGGAAATCTGTTGGCGTAATGCCTTGTCCTAACATCACCTGTACCCATGCCGCTTCGGTAAATAATTCATCTTGATGCCTGAAAACCGTTGCAGTCGATTTGAATAAATCGATTCTACGTTGCAAGCTTTCGGGAATGTCCATGTCGCGACATTGCTGCCATAAACCGTGTTCACCGTCGGCAGATTGTTTTGCATTAAGGTGATAGTGCAAAATAATAAAGTCGCGAATTTGTTCAAACTCAGTTTGTGATTGGCGGTTAAACTCATCAATGTGCTGAAGGGTAATACCGTTTTGTGGAAATAATTTGGTCAAACGAATGATAGCCGATTGGACTAAATGTAAGCTGGTGGACTCTAGTGGTTCTAAAAAACCACTCGATAAGCCAATAGCAACACAGTTTTTATGCCATTGCTTGGTGCGTCTACCAGTTTGAAAGTTAATTTTACGTGGTTCGGCTAACGATTTTCCATCTAAGTTTGTCAGCAATAACTGCTTTGCTTGCTCGTCTGTCATAAATTGACTGCTATACACAATGCCATTACCCGTCCGATGTTGCAGCGGGATACGCCATTGCCAACCAGTATCGTGTGCTATTGCTTTAGTGTAGGGAATAATGGGCGATACGCTTTCGCAAGGCACAGCATATGCGCTATCGCACGGTAACCAATGTTGCCAGTTTTCATAATCCACACCCAGAGCTTGGCCAATTAAGATCGCCGAAAATCCTGAACAATCAATAAATAAGTCGCCGCGGATACTTTGGCCATTTTGTAAGGTAACCGTTTCAATATTGCCATCGATGGTAAGTTCGGTGCTGGCAATCGTGCCTTCAACTCGCGTTACGCCGCGCTGATCACTGTATTGATGTAGCAAGTTGGCGTATAAGTTGGCATCAAAGTGATAAGCATGAGTAATACCACTCATTTGAGCTTGTGAAATAGTTTGAATCGGTTGAAATTTATTGTGTTTAGCTGCTTGATAATTAAGTGAGTATTGCCAAAAGTCATTTGGATTGTATTGGCTGCCTTCGACTTGTGAACGATTTATTTCTGGATATTTGGCATGAGGGCTATTGGTTTCTGAACCATTGGTTTTTACATTATTGGCTCGCGAGCTTAACCAATAATGGTGGAATGCAGTAAACCCTAAGTCACGACCAATATTGCCGAAAGCGTGCATATAAGCATCGCCTTGTTGATACCAGTTTTCAAACTCAATACCTAATTTATAGGTTGCTTGGGTTGCTTTTATAAAGTCGCTTTCACTGATCCCCAATACACTATTAAAAATCTGTAATGGCGGAATAGTGGCTTCGCCCACACCAATGGTGCCTATAGCGTCGGATTCGATAAGGGTGATATTGAGTTGGGATTTAAACAGTTTTATGAGCATGGCAGCGGTCATCCAGCCTGAGGTACCGCCGCCTACAATGACAATGTTTTTAATGTTATTTTGATTCATTGCTATCGCCTTTGTCGCACTGATAAACGTTATTGTCGATATTATAAAAAAGCCCCTGTAAAAGGTTACAGAGGCTTTTAGTCGATTTACTTCATTCTACAAGCCCATTAGAACTTGTAGTTTGCGCCTAACATAAAGTTACGACCGTAGTTTTGATAATCACGGACTAAACGTTGATCATCACCTGTGTAAGAGGTAAATGGCTCGTTGGTTAAGTTGTTTACTTGGAACTGTACCGATAAACCGTATAACGCATCGATACCGCTTTCAGTAAAGTCATACCCAATTTGTGCATCAACAACCGTTTCAGCTTTAATGTTAACGTTTTCACGTTGTAGGCTGATTTTAGTGACTTCACCTAAGAAGTCACTACGATAGCGTGAGCTGATACGTGCTTCAAAACCAGAGTTTTCATAGTAAACCGTCGCATTGAAGGTTTTTTCTGAAAGGCCTGGTAGCGTTGTTGGATCACTGTCAGCCGTTTCTTTTACTTCACTGTCGTTGTACGAACCACTTAAGATGGTACCAAAGCCACTTAATTGCTCAACAAAAATACCGAAGTCGATAGATAGCGAGGCTTCAATACCTTGTACATAACCACCATTACCGTTAAGAGGTTGGCTAACATTACCAATTGGGTTGTCACCTGGGTTTTGTGGCAAAATAGTGCTGAAGTCAAAGTTAGTTTGCTGATCATAAACGTAGTTTTCTAAGTCTTTATAGAAAACCGCCAATGAGAAATAACCTTGATCACTGAAGTAGTTTTCGTAGCTGATGTCATATTGACGTGCTAACCAAGGACGTAGCTCAGGATTACCTGCGCCACCAGACCAATTAACACCGTCGTTTGGATTTTCGTTGTAGCTAAAGTTTACGTTAGCGTTCATTTTATCCATACGCGCACGGGTTAAGGTACGTGCTGCGGCAAAGCGTAGCATTTGACCATCGGCAATTTCAAAGCCTAGGTTCATACTCGGTAGCCACTCTAGGTAAGTGTCACCAGCTGTGCGAGGTGTTAATGTGACCACACCATCTTCAACTGTCGCGACGGTACCGTCTGAACTTTGGTCTGTATGAACCGCTTGAATACCGACATTACCCGTTAATGGAAAACCAAATAACTCAGATTCTAAGTTTGCTTTAACAAAAAAGGTAGAGACCTCTTCTGTAACAGACCAAGAGTTGGTTGCACGTGATAAATCGACATCTGCAACGTCTGTTTCGGTATAACCCCCGTCGTTATAAAACGCTAATGAGTCATAACTGAGTACGTCGCCCATGCCGAAAAAGTCGAGTGAGGTTGGTGATAACAAATACTGTTCTGGAACTGATACTAAGTAGTTATCAGTACCGTCATAACCCGCTAACGTTAGGTAATAACCTTTGTCTAACTTGCTTTTATCGCGATTAGTGCGGTTAACACCAAACTCGACGCTGCGCACATCACCTTGGTCAAACACGTATTCTGCACTTAAACGGAATGATGTTAATTCATCATCAATTTCTGGTTTATTAATAAAACCATCTTGAGTATTGGCACCAAGCGGGCTACCCCAACCGAGTGGATCGCCTAACTTAATCAGATTAGGATCAGCATAATTAAGATCATGAGTGAAGTCATAGCCGCCATTACCATTGTAGTTAAAACCAAGATCATCAACGGCACCAACACCTGTTCCACGGCCTGTGCCTGTGTAACTTTCCATACCAATATCAGTACGTTCAGCTTTTGATAAAGCGATATCGGCTTCAATGCTCCAGCTGTCATTGATGGTGAACTTATTGTTCCAACCAATTGACAGTGATTCGGCATCACGCTTGTTGACGTCGTTTCGGATAACAACTTCGGCACCAATAATGGTTCCTTGAGTCACTAAACCATCTTCAGTAGCAGTGGATGTTACGCCACCATTAGTACCCCAAGCGGCAGGGATTTCGATACCACGTAAACGTTGGTCATCAGTAAACTTGGTGTAATACACATCGACTACCGAAGTAAATTTATCGTTAGGTGCATATTCGAAAACGGCTAACACGCCATCACGTTCTAATTCGCTTGAACGCACAAACGGTTTTGCGCCACCTAATACACTGTCACCAGCATCATTTTCTGGGTAACCCCAGGCTTGCCAGCGTTCTTCTTGGTTTGGTGACATCATGCGGGCATAACCTAACGCAATACCGATAGTGTCGTCTGCAAACTGGTCGATGTATGAAATGCTGCCACGATAACCTGTGTCGCTAGAACCACTGTTTAATGAACCTAAATCGTTCATTTCGCCGCGCAATGACATGGCAATAGTTTGCTCACCATGGGTTAGCGGGCTAATGGTTTGCATATCTACCGTGCCGCCGATGGCTTGAGCCATTACAGAAGCATCAGGGGTCTTATACACCACAACACGATTTAATAATTCAGAAGGGTATTGGTCAAACTCAACACCACGGTTGTCGTTAACCGAGGCTTGTTCGCGACCGTTTAACGTCGCTGTAGTAAAATCAGGACCTAAGCCACGGATAGAGATAACGTTGGCGCGTCCATCTAAACGCTGTGCGGATACACCGGGTAGGCGAGCAAGTGATTCTGCAATACTGACATCAGGTAATTTACCAATATCTTCAGCAGAAATGGCTTCAACAATGGATGACGAAGACATCTTTAGTGATTGTGATTCTTGTAAGCTGCGACGAATACCAGTGACTTTTACCACTTCAATATTTTCGTCGGCAGCTTCTGTAGTGTTAATGTCATCAGCGGCATAAGCACTCATGCTTGCACCTGCGGCAACTAACGCCAGCGTAAGTAGGCTCGGTTTAAATAGCAACATTCATCTTTCCCCTTTTGTGGATACTTAACACCTAGATGTTCAGGTCGAGTGTTAGTGTCCTTTTGAATTTTTGGTTACAGTCTTTTTTGTGTTTTTCCTCAGCATGCTTAATTAACTTTATAAGTGACTGCATAAGTGCTGAAGTTATGACCAAATTGTTGCGCAACAGTGACGATACTACTCCCAGTACTGTTTTGCCGACAATATTATGCATACGTATTCAACGTTATTAAGCGCTAATTATTAGCTGAATTTTACAAATTTGAAACAACTTAAAGATGCTCGATATCGCAGTTAGTTTATTGTATTTATGAGATATTATTTGTATTTTTCATGTGCGTTCAGCTAATGATTTCTTTGCATACGTATGCAGGTGTATTGAACCGGATTTCCTTATTCACGTATCCTCGGGGTAATACAAAATAACTGATGGCTGTTACTCAGTCGCAACATCAAGGTAACTCACCGATTAATTTTTGGGTTGGCTTAATTCTAAGGGGAAGTAATGGATCAGGTAACTTGGTGGCGCGGCGGAGTGATATATCAAGTCTACCCCCGTAGCTTATTAGATTCTAATGGTGACGGTGTCGGTGATTTACAGGGCATTATCAATAAACTTGATTATATTGCCAGCCTAAATGTAGATGCGATTTGGATTTCACCTTTTTTTAAATCGCCAATGAAAGATTTCGGTTATGACATTAGTGATTATCTTGAAATTGATCCAATGTTTGGCACCATGGCCGACTTTGATCAACTTATCGACAAAGCTCATCAATTAAATATTAAAGTGGTGATTGACCAAGTGTTAAGCCACACCTCAGATCAACATGCTTGGTTTGAGCAAAGTCGCCAAAGTCGTGATAATGATAAAGCAGATTGGTATGTATGGGCCGACCCGAAAGATGATGGCAGTGCGCCTAATAATTGGTTGGCCATTTTTGGTGGTTGTGCATGGGAATGGGAACCTCGCCGTCAGCAATATTATTTACATAACTTTCTTAAAAGCCAACCTGATATTAATTTCTATTGCCCAGAAGTACGCCAAGCGGTATTAGACAATGTTGAGTTTTGGCTTAAAAAAGGTGTGGATGGTTTCCGTCTTGATGCGATTACTTTCTGTTATCACGACGAAAAATTGCGTGATAACCCAGCAAAACCCAAAGATAAGCGTCAAGGTCGCGGCTTTAGTGAAGATAACCCTTATGCCTACCAATATCATTATTACAACAATACTCGACCGCAAACGGTTGTCTTTATAGAACAACTGCGAGCATTAGTTAATCGTTACCCAGGTGCTGTCACTTTAGGTGAAGTGTCATCAGAAGACTCATTAGCCACCATGGCGGAATATACTCAGGGCGATGACCGTTTGCATATGGCGTACAGTTTTGAACTATTAACTGATGATTTTAATGCGGCTTATATTCGCCAAACGGTTGAAGAACTTGAAGCCAGTATTGGTGATGGTTGGCCATGTTGGGCCATAGGTAATCATGATGTTAAACGGGTTGCTTCCCGTTGGGGGAAAGACAGTACTAACCCAACGATGATAAAAATGCTCAACGCGATGTTATTTTCACTACGTGGCAGTGTGTGCAGTTATCAAGGCGAAGAATTAGGCTTAACCGAAGCATCTATTGAGTTTAATCAGTTACAAGACCCATTTGGTATTGCTTTTTGGCCGATGTTTAAAGGCCGCGATGGTTGTAGAACACCCATGCCTTGGGAAAAAGATGCACCTAATGCGGGTTTTAGTGAAGCAACACCTTGGTTACCGATAGATCCTGCACACAATAATAGTGCTGTTGATGTACAAGAAGCCGATCAAGATTCAATACTGAACAGTTACCGGCATTTTTTACAGTGGCGCAAACAGCAAAATTTGTTGATTGACGGTGATATTAACTTTGTTGATAGTCATCCTGATGTACTTGCGTTTATCCGCAGCAAAGGTCAGCAACAAATGTTAGTCCTGTTTAACTTGTCTAATAATCAACAAACCTTTGAATTAGATGAGCTAACATTATCTTCGATTTTACAAGGTCATGGGTTAACCTGTGGCTTACAAGATAAGCAACATCCGGAAACTATAGTGCTACCAAGTTTTGCCAGCTTTTATGGATTGCTTACAAATTAATATGACTAAGCCGAAATACTAAGGTATTTCGGTTTTTTAAATCATTATAAAAATCCGAAATACCGTAAATAAAAACAGCTAACAATAACTAACAAGAAGAGAGCACATTATGGCTTCAGCAATGCAAAGTACACATCAAACAACGGTTACTGGAGGCAATGGTAATTACCGATTTGCACTAGTGTCGTTGACGTCACTGTTTTTCATGTGGGGATTTATTACCTGTTTAAACGACATTTTGATCCCGCATTTAAAAGGGGTGTTCTCATTAAATTATACCGAAGCTATGTTGATTCAATTTTGCTTCTTTGGGGCGTACTTTTTAGTTTCATTACCTGCGGGTAAGTTGGTTAAAAAATTAGGTTATCAAAAAGGTATCGTGACAGGATTGGTTATTGCCTGCATTGGTTGTCTACTGTTTTATCCTGCAGCAGTCTTTGCTACTTATGGATTGTTTCTCGGGGCCTTATTTGTATTAGCATCTGGGATCACTATTCTTCAAGTGGCAGCTAATCCCTTTGTGAATGCCTTGGGCTCAGTTGAAACAGCATCTAGTCGTTTAAACCTAACTCAAGCATTTAACGCATTAGGCACTACGGTTGCACCTTACTTTGGCGCAGTGTTGATCTTGTCGGTCGCCTCTGGTGCCGTTGATGGACTGAGTCATGCACAAGCCGAAGCTGAAGTGGTTAAGCTTCCATACCTTATTCTGGCCGGGATGCTAGGTTTACTTGCATTGATATTTTCTAAATTGAATTTACCTACAATTGCTGAACACAATGATAATTCTGATAGTGGTGTGGTCACTCATAATGGCAAAACCAGCGCCTTACAAAGCATTCATTTGGTATTGGGCGCGATTGGTATTTTTGTTTATGTTGGCGCAGAAGTGTCTATTGGCAGTTTTTTAGTGAGCTTTTTAGGCGAACAAAATGTGGCAGGCTTACAAGAAGCTGATGCGGCTAAATACATTACCTATTATTGGGGCGGGGCCATGATAGGTCGCTTTGTTGGTTCTGTGATTATGCAAAAAATCCCAGCAGGAACCATGTTAGCGTTTAACGCTTTTGTTGCGGCAGCATTGGTGTTAGTGGCCATGAACAGTACTGGTGCAGTGGCCATGTGGTCAATCTTGGCTGTAGGACTGTTTAATTCTATTATGTTCCCAACCATATTTAGCTTAGCACTGCGAGATTTAGGTCCACACACCTCACAGGGTAGCGGCATATTATGTTTAGCCATTGTTGGCGGCGCAATTGTACCGCTATTACAAGGTGTAATGGCAGATAGTATGGGGCTGCAACTGGCGTTTGTTTTACCCGTTGTGTGTTACGCGTTTATTTTATTTTATGGTGCTAAAGGCTCAAGAATGTAGTCCCGTATTGACAATATATTTTAATTCTAATGATCAGCGGCTTTCGGGCCGCTTTTTTGTGTCATCTTAATACTGTTACGCTAACAACGACGATTTAATAATCAGTACATCACTGACTTTTTGATGTCTCAATACCTTGGTCACATAAAACTGTATATAGACCAATTTTTATCTATTTTAAGCAGTAGCTGTGGGGACTAAAGGCCGATATTGCCTTGCTATCAGCAGCGTTAATCCCTATGATCAGCACGTTTTTAAATTGACCGTAATATTATGAGAGAGCCCATGTTGACTTATCCGCTGTCAGGCAGTTCATCAGAGTTAGTATTAAATGTACTCACTATGGTGTTAACCCGAGGAAAACCATTAGATAGAGCCTATTCAGAGCATTTTTCTGGTTTAACCCTTAATCCATCAGAACAAGCTCGGATCACCCAAGTCACTGGCGATATTTTACGTCGTTTAAATTTATACTGTTTTCTGGTTGATATTAAACCAGAAGAGTTTGATCGTTTAGGATCAAAACTACTCAATGGCTGGCATATTTTTCACGGCTTAGATTTACCCAAAATGCAGTATTCGTTGCAAGTTGAACAAGCCGTATTTGATGCTAACCTTGAAATCGCAAAGGCAGATCCAGTGTTGTGGGATGGCTGTCCACAATGGTTGGATGAACTTGGGCAAGCTCAACTTGGTGATAAGTGGCCTGCTGAACGCGCAGCACTTGCTGAGCAACCTAAGCGTTATCTACGCGTGAATGAGCTTAAATGTGATCGAGAAAAGCTGATTGCTCGTCTACAAAAAGAAGGCGTAACCTCTGTACCGTTAAGCGATGTAGCTTCCGCGGTTGAGGTGACATCCGACTCAGCATTGTTCCGTACAGATGCATTTAAAGATGGCTGGTTCGAACAACAAGATGCTGGTTCGCAATTAGTTGCTAATGCAGTGGATGCTAAACCGGGTATGCGTGTTGTTGATGCTTGTGCTGGCGCGGGTGGTAAAACATTACATATTGCAGCACAAATGCAAGGTAAGGGCCGTTTATTAGCCATGGATATAGAGCAATGGAAACTCGATAACCTTAAAACCCGTGCTAAACGTGCTGGTGCACATAACGTTGAAACACGTATTATTGCCAGTTCAAAAACCATTAAACGCCTTAAGTTTTCTGCTGATCGAGTGTTGTTAGACGTGCCTTGTTCAGGGCTTGGGGTATTAAAACGAAACCCAGATTCAAAATGGCGTGATACCCCAGAGCGTTTGCCAATATTGGTTGAACTGCAAAAGCATATTTTGCAAAGCTACAGTCGCATGGTCAAAGTAGGAGGCATATTAATTTATGCAACTTGCTCCATTATGCCAGAAGAGAATCGTAATCAAATCGATGCATTTCTAGCAGAAAATCCGCAGTTTACCCTTATCGAAGATGAAAATATCTTGGTGTCAGAGCGTGGTTTTGATGGTTTCTATTTGGCCAAAATGGAACGTCTATCTGAATAAACGTTATATAGACTTTGGTTTTTATGCTTTGTAATAAGATGATTTTCTAATTATTGTTAATATTATCTCTGAGCATGTAATGTTTACTCAAATAAAAATGCCGCATTAAATATGCGGCATTTTTGTCAATCTAGATAAGCATTTATTATCTCGACCTGAAATTAGTTAAGCATGCTTTTAGGTTCAGTGAACTCAAGATTTAATGCTTCAGCTACTTCTTTACAAACTATCTTACCGTGGATAACGTTT
Source organism: Shewanella polaris (assembly GCF_006385555.1). Taxonomy (NCBI): domain Bacteria; kingdom Pseudomonadati; phylum Pseudomonadota; class Gammaproteobacteria; order Alteromonadales; family Shewanellaceae; genus Shewanella; species Shewanella polaris. The sequence goes on from NZ_CP041036.1 coordinate 2,011,903, forward strand.
AAGCCATTTAATAAATGTTTGTCATTTAATAATGCCTGTTTGTAACCTAAGTTAGCTAACTTAATAATATAAGGTAGAGTGGCATTGTTTAATGCGAATGTAGACGTTCGCGCAACAGCACCTGGCATGTTAGCTACGCAGTAATGTACTACGTCATCAACAATAAACGTTGGGTCTTGGTGAGTAGTAGCGTGTGATGTTTCAACACAACCACCTTGGTCAATAGCAACGTCAACAATCGCACTACCTGGTTTCATACGCTTAATCATGTCTTTAGTCACCAATTTTGGCGCAGCAGCACCTGGGACTAATACACCACCAATAACAAGATCGGCTTCTAACACATGGCGTTCAATCGCATCAGCTGTTGAGTAAATCGCTTTAACTGCAGAACCAAATTGAACATTTAAACGGCGTAAAGCATCAATGCTTCGGTCTAATACCACTACGTCGGCACCCATACCAACAGCCATTTGTGCTGCGTTAGTACCAACCATACCGCCGCCGATAATCACAACTTTTGCTGGCTCAACACCAGGAACACCACCAAGTAACATACCACGGCCACCCAATGATTTTTCAAGTGCGCGGGCACCCGCTTGAATCGACATGCGGCCTGCTACTTCTGACATTGGAGCGAGTAGGGGTAATCCACCACGGTCATCAGTGACTGTTTCATAAGCAATACACACAGCACCGCTACTGATTAAATCTTTTGTTTGTGGTAAATCTGGTGCAAGATGCAAATAAGTAAACAGAATTTGGTCTTGGCGTAACATTGAACGTTCAATTGCAAGTGGCTCTTTAACTTTAACTATCATCTCCGATTTTACAAACACTTCAGCAGCTGTTGCTAAAATCGAGGCGCCTGCGTCAATATAGTCTTGATCTGTAAATCCAATACCTAAACCCGCTTCTGATTGAATAAATACATCGTGACCTTTATTGGTCAATTCGCGAACGCTTGAAGGAACCATACCTACACGGTATTCATGGTTTTTGATTTCTGTTGGAACACCAATAATCATTTTTTGAGCCTCGATTGAAATTAAACCCACTCAAGTGGGTTTAGTTGTTATAAATTGTGACCTGATCGTGTTACCTTCAGGTAACTCTAGTATAGTGTTGCTTTAGTAGATTATGCTGCTATAGTTTCTAAAATAATAGAGTTAAATATTGTTTTATGGATAAAACATGGTTAAATATATGGCAAATAATAAAAGCTTTTCAGTGAAAGATTTAGACCGCATTGATCGTAACATTTTGAATGAGCTGCAAACGGATGGTCGTATTTCAAATGTTGAACTATCAAAACGAGTAGGATTAAGCCCTACACCCTGTTTAGAAAGAGTGAAAAGACTAGAAAAACAGAAGTTTATTACAGGCTATACCGCAACGGTTAACCCACATTTTCTAGGTGCATCGTTATTAGTGTTTGTAGAGATTACCCTTAATCGTGATACTCCTGATATATTTGACCGATTCAACCGCGCGGTTCAATTGCTTGATGATATTCAAGAATGTCATTTAGTCTCTGGTGATTTTGATTATTTATTAAAAACAAGAGTGTCAGATATGTCGGCATATCGGCGTTTATTAGGTGAAACCCTACTGAAACTTCCTTCAATATCAGATACTCGTACTTATGTTGTAATGGAAGAGGTTAAACAAACCAGTAAAGTTGCGTTGTACAATTTAGGTTAATGACTTCGGCTGCAATACCAGCCAAACCAGCAAACCCTGAATGGTGAATTATCTTCCGTTGTTGGAAGTCATATTCACCATTTTTGTTTTGTATTGCTTGTGCTGAAAAACTAACCAAGTATAGATTCATTTGTAATGCTTTTGAGTTTTAGGATTAATTCGACATAACAATCGATTGAGCTTCATATAATCAAGGTGCATAATCACTGCAAATACAGTGATATTCTGTTATATTACTCCTTATTTTTCACTCTTTTATGGATGTTTTCGTTTGACTCAGGAAAATAGTCTAAGAACACTCAGTGGCCTACAACGGTTACTTGAAGGTGGTTTAATTCTTTGTTGCATGGTTGCAACCTACATTCTATTGGCGCTGTCCAGTTTTAACCCGAATGATCCGGGCTGGAGTCAGTCGCATTTTCAAGGTGAAATCCACAATTGGACCGGTGCCGTTGGCGCATGGACCGCTGATGTGCTGTTTTATTTTTTTGGTTTTATGGCCTTTTTAATTCCCATTATTATTGCCACTACAGGCTGGTTTATTTTTAATCGTGCACATCGCTTATTCGAAATAGACTTTTTTTCTGTTGGGTTAAGAATCATTGGCTTTATTCTCATGTTGTTGGCTTTGGCTGCGCTGTTCAGTATGAATGCCGATAATATGTTTGTTTTTTCTGCTGGTGGTGTTGCTGGTGATGTGATCAGTCAGGCAATGTTGCCCTACTTTAATAAGTTAGGTACCACATTATTATTAATGTGTTTTATTGGTGCCGGCTTTACCTTAGCTACCGGTATTAGTTGGTTAACCATTATAGAGTTAACGGGGTTAGGGGCTATTTGGTGTGCCAAAAAATTATGGTCGCTACCGCAATTGTTTAAACATGAACGTGAAACTGAAGATACTAAAGGTTTTATGTCATTAGTGGATAAGTTTACCCAGCGTCGTGATGAAATTGATCAACATGATCAACCGTCAATAGACGTTGAACCCGCTGTGGACATTTCTGAAATTGCTGAAAAGAAACGCCGCTTTTTTAGTCGTAAAGCAAAACCGACAGAAGATATCATAGTGTCAGACATTGATGACCAAGAGCTTGATGTCGATGATATTGATGAGCGCCAAGAGCCGTCGATGCAACTTGATAACGATGAAGCACCATTTGCACCTTGGATAGCCAGTAAAGATGATGTCAATATTGATGACCAGGACATCAATGACGGCGCTATCAATAACCCAGATTTAACTGACGATTCATTTGATGAAGCCTTTGCTAAACCTCATTCAACTGGCGCTTTAGTCGCACAAAAACAGCCTAAAAAAGAAGTCAAGATTGTTGATGGCGTTGTGGTGATTGATGGGCAAAGCCCACAAGTACGTCAAAAGATGGATCCACTCCCCAGCATTACCTTACTCGATGTTCCTGATCGTAAGAAAAACCCTATTAGTGAAGCAGAGTTAGATCAGGTAGCTCGGTTAGTTGAACTTAAATTGGCGGATTTTAACATTATCGCCAATGTAGTAGGGGTTTACCCTGGGCCTGTTATTACTCGTTTTGAACTTGAATTAGCCCCAGGGGTTAAAGCGTCTAAAATCACTAATTTATCGAAAGATTTGGCTCGTTCATTATTGTCCGAAAACGTGCGCGTTGTTGAAGTCATTCCAGGTAAAGCCTACGTAGGCCTAGAGTTACCTAATAAATTTCGTGAAACAGTCTTTATGCGTGATGTACTAGATTCAGCAGCCTTTAAAGAAAGTAAATCAAGCTTGTCAATGGTGTTAGGCCAAGACATTGCTGGCGATCCAGTCGTGGTTGATTTAGGCAAAATGCCGCATCTATTGGTTGCAGGAACCACAGGTTCTGGTAAGTCGGTGGGTGTGAACGCGATGATCACCAGTTTACTGTATAAATCGGGCCCTGATGATGTCCGTTTTATTATGATTGACCCTAAAATGCTTGAATTGTCTGTGTATGAAGGTATTCCACATTTATTGTGTGAAGTTGTTACCGACATGAAAGAAGCGGCCAATGCACTGCGCTGGTGTGTAGGCGAAATGGAACGCAGATATAAACTAATGTCGGCATTAGGGGTGCGTAACCTTAAAGGTTACAACATAAAAATTAAAGAAGCGGCAGCCAAAGGCGAGTACATTCCCGATCCATTATGGAAGTCGTCAGAAAGCATGTTAGACGATGCGCCGCCGTTAGAAAAACTGCCTTCTATTGTGGTTGTTGTCGACGAATTTGCAGACATGATCATGATCGTAGGTAAAAAAGTAGAAGAACTGATAGCCCGTATCGCGCAAAAAGCTCGAGCGGCAGGTATTCACTTAATATTAGCAACACAACGTCCGTCAGTTGATGTGATCACTGGTTTGATTAAAGCCAATATTCCGACTCGTATAGCTTTCCAAGTATCGTCACGTATTGATTCTCGTACTATCCTTGATCAACAGGGCGCAGAAACGCTGTTAGGAATGGGTGATATGTTGTATTTGCCACCGGGTACGGGTTTGCCAAATCGTGTTCACGGGGCATTTATTGATGATCACGAAGTTCATAAAGTGGTTGCAGACTGGTGCGCTCGTGGTAAGCCGCAATATGTTGATGAAATTCTTAATGGCGCTACCGATGGTGAACAGGTGTTGTTACCTGGTGAAACCTCAGACAGCGAAGAAGAGTTGGACGCTTTATATGATGATGCCGTGGCATTTGTGACCGAAACTCGCCGTGGTTCAATTTCTAGCGTGCAACGTAAATTTAAAATTGGTTACAATCGCGCCGCCCGTATTATTGAAATGATGGAAAGCCAAGGTATTGTGACAGCCCAAGGCCACAATGGTAATCGTGAAGTGTTGGCACCGCCACCACCGAGGAATTAATGGTAATGATGAACAAACGTTTTGCGGTATTAAGTCTATTATTGACCACAAGTTTAAGTTGTTTTGCCGCTACGGCTGATGACGCAACCGAATTACGCGCCAAGTTATCAAATATTGATAGCTTACATGCGACATTTGCCCAGCAAGTGACAGACATAAACAATAAGCCCATTCAAACCGGAAGCGGTGTATTTGCGCTTGCGTATCCTAATCAATTTTACTGGCATTTAACTCAGCCAGATGAGTCATTGATTGTGGCTGACGGTGCTAATTTGTGGATTTTTAATCCCTTTGCCGAAGAAGTCACTGTGATGGATGTGGCCCAAGCGGTCGATGCATCACCAATGGCTTTATTGGTTCATCGAGATGAAGCGACATGGGCTAAATACTCAGTTATCAAGCAAGACGTTAAAGGCACATTACATTGTTTTGATATCCAACCTAAAAAGCTCAATAGCAATGTGGTTGCGGTAAGTGTGTGTTTCGACGCGGATCAATTAGTTAAATTTAACTTAACTGATGAACAAGGAAACTTGAGCCAATTTACATTAACTCAGCAGCGCTTAGTAAAAGATAACGAAGCCGATATCTTTAAGTTTGCCGTGCCTGATAACGTTGATATAGACGATCAACGTTTAAAGCAAACTAACTAGGTTGTTTGATGGCTAATTTAGGTTTTGATTTTGCCCCAGACTTTCGCCCCTTGGCTGCTCGCATGCGCCCAAGAGACATTAGTGAATATATCGGTCAGGCACATTTGTTGGGTGACGGTCAGCCACTGCGTAAAGCTCTGGAAGCTAACCGCGCACATTCAATGTTGCTATGGGGGCCGCCAGGGACAGGAAAAACAACTTTAGCAGAATTAATTGCTCATTATGCCAACGCCCATGTTGAACGTATATCCGCGGTTACATCTGGTGTAAAAGACATTCGTGCAGCAATAGAACAAGCAAAAGCTATCGCCCAAAGTCGTGGTCAACGTACCTTATTATTTGTTGACGAAGTCCACCGTTTTAATAAAAGCCAGCAAGATGCTTTTCTACCCTTTATTGAAGATGGTACAGTTATTTTTATTGGTGCAACCACCGAAAACCCCTCATTTGAAATCAATAACGCCTTATTATCTCGGGCGCGTGTTTACCTTATTAATCGCTTAACCTCAGACGAAATTAGTTTAATTGTCACTCAAGCATTAACCGATGTTGAACGCGGTTTAGGCAAACGCCAGTTAACACTACCTGCCGATGTCACTAAGCAGCTTGCAGATATTAGCGATGGCGATGCTCGTAAAGCGCTTAACTTGCTGGAACTCATGAGTGATTTAGTCAGCGATGGCGGCGAATTTACCACCGAAATGCTCACTCAGGTCGCTGGACATCAAGCTGCGGGTTACGATAAAAATGGTGATCAATTTTACGATTTAATTTCAGCCGTGCATAAGTCAGTACGGGGCTCAGCACCCGATGCCGCTTTGTATTGGTATTGCCGAATTTTAGAGGGTGGTGGCGATGCTTTGTATGTTGCACGTCGATTACTGGCTATTGCCTCAGAAGACATTGGTAATGCCGATCCCGTTGCCATGACGGTTGCATTAAACGCTTGGGATTGTTATCACCGCATAGGCCCTGCCGAAGGTGAACGTGCTATTGCACAAGCTGTTTTATACATGGCCAGTGCGCCCAAGAGTAATGCCGTTTATAGCGCTTTTAACCAAGCTCGAGAGCTGGCCAAACAAACGGGACACGAACCAGTTCCTAATCATCTGCGTAATGCGCCAACCAAATTGATGAAAGAAATCGGTTTTGGTAAAGAATATCGATATGCGCATAATGAGCCGGGTGCTTATGCCGCAGGTGAAAATTACTTCCCTGAGTCATTACAACATAGCCAATTTTATCAGCCCACTAATAGAGGTTTTGAGAAACGCATTCAAGACAAAATGGCACAATTGAGCCTGCTTGATCAGCAAAGTGAGGACAAACGCTATGATTAATGTGTTGCTCGTTGCATTAGGAGGCTCAATTGGTGCAGTTTTACGCTATCTTTTGTCAATTTTTATGATCCAGCTATTTGGAAGCAGTTTTCCTTTTGGTACACTGTTAGTCAATCTATTGGGATCGTTTTTAATGGGCGCCGTTTATACATTAGGGCAGCTGAGTCATGTTAGCCCTGAAATAAAATCGCTTGTCGGCATAGGCCTATTAGGCGCGTTAACCACGTTTTCGACTTTCTCAAATGAAACCTTATTGCTGTTGCAAGAAGGCTTATGGTTTAAAGCTATTTTAAATGTGTTGTTGAATGTCACCTTATGTCTCTTTATGGTGTATTTAGGTCAACAACTTATACTTTCTCGCGTTTAACTAAAAAGAATTAACAACATGCTAGATCCAAAATTTTTGCGTAATGAACTTGAAATCACCGCTGAGCGTTTAGCCACTCGTGGCTTTATTCTTGATGTCGATAATTTGACCAAGCTTGAAGAAAAGCGTAAATCGCTTCAGGTTGCTACAGAAGACTTGCAAGCGTCGCGTAATGCGATATCGAAGTCGATTGGTCAAGCTAAAGCGCGCGGTGAAGATACCAGTTCGATTATGGCGCAAGTGGGAGATTTAGGTGCGCAGCTAGATGCTAAAAAAGCTGAGCTGACAGAGTTGTTACAACAAATTCAAAGCTTAGCGATGAGCATGCCAAACTTGCCAGATGAATCAGTACCCATTGGTGCAGATGAAAATGACAATGTTGAAGTGCGTCGTTGGGGCACACCTAAAGTATTCGATTTTGAAGTCAAAGATCATCTCGATCTTGGTGAAGCGTTAGGTGGATTAGATTTTAAAAGTGCGGTAAAAATTACCGGTTCACGCTTTATTATTATGCGAGGTCAAATTGCCCGTTTAAATCGTGCCATTGGTCAGTTTATGTTAGACCTTCACACCACTGAACATGGCTATACTGAATGCTATGTGCCGTTATTGGTCAATGAAGAAAGCTTGTTAGGCACAGGGCAATTACCTAAGTTTGGTGAAGACTTATTTCACACTAAACCTGCTACAGAAGAAGGCCAAGGTCTTTCACTTATTCCAACCGCTGAAGTGCCGTTAACTAACTATGTGCGCGACATGATAGTGGATGAAAGCGAACTGCCAATGAAAATGACAGCCTTAACGTCATGTTTCAGAAGTGAAGCGGGCTCTTATGGTCGTGATACCCGTGGTTTGATCCGTCAGCATCAATTTGACAAAGTAGAGCTAGTACAAATTGCTCATCCAGATAATTCAATGCAAGCCCTAGACGACATTACTGCCAATGCAGAAAGAGTATTGCAGTTGTTAGATTTACCATACCGCACTATGGTGTTATGTACTGGTGATATGGGCTTTGGCTCAAGCAAAACCTTTGATATTGAAGTGTGGTTACCGGCACAAAATACTTACCGTGAAATTTCATCTTGTTCAAACATGAAAGATTTCCAAGCGCGTAGAATGCAAGCTAGATATCGCAGTAAAGTCGATAACAAGCCTGCTTTATTGCACACCTTAAATGGTTCTGGTTTAGCGGTCGGCCGTACATTAGTGGCTGTACTTGAAAATTATCAAAATCAAGATGGCACCATTACAGTACCAAACGTTTTGCGTCCATACATGGGTGGCTTAAGTATCATTGGATAATTGCATTATTTGCAAATTGTGTTTTTGCTAGTCGTATTCCATATTGGTTGCGGCTAGCTTTTTAACACTTTGTGGTAAAAGTCAGATGTGTTGATGGTAATTTATACCAATCCTATTAAATATGTGATCTTTCAGCGGGAGTTCAAAGTGCTGTAGGCAAGGCAGATGATTGAAGCGAATAGTGATTCTATTTTGAAAGCATCTAACGAAGCATAAAGGACTTTGAAACCCGCCAGAATGGAGTCTCTCAGGTATTCCACTTCTGTGTTGCATCGATTTAAAAGGGAACAACCATTTCTACATCAATGCGCCTTGAATTGAAAAACCAGAGAGACTCTGAACTGACCAGATATTTAATAGGATTGGTATTATTAATGTTGTAAGGCGTAAATAGCTGTTGCAACTAAACATGCTAGAGCGCATCATGCATATTAATTCTACATTGTATTGAAAATGGTGTGACACTCTAAGTCGATCACTTATTTATAAGGATTGGTACAACCAGTCATGGCTTCAAGTCGGCGTGATAATCGTAGGCTTCTCTATTCATTAGTTATCTTTTTCTTTCTCTCATTGGTAATTATTGAATTAGCTCAAGCAGCATTTATAGTACTAGAAAATATTTTTCCCAAATAACCCCAAATGGGTTATTAAATTTGATAAGTCATAAAAAATCCCGCTTAAGGTACCTTAAGCGGGATTTTTTGTAAGTTTTCTGCGTTATAAGCATTTTGCCGGTTTAGGTAAACCGGCAATTTTGGTTGCTTGCTTAGCAGGTCCAACAGGAAACAAGGTATACAAATATTTAGAATTACCTTTATCTGCCCCTAAACGTTGACCAATAGCTTTAACCAATACTCGAATGGCTGGGCTAGTTTTGTACTCAAGATAAAAATCACGCACAAAACGGATAACTTCCCAGTGTTGTTCGGTTAACTCAATATTCTCCGTTGCTGCTATAACAACGGCCATTGACTCTTGCCAGTCTGATACATTCTTTAAATAACCTTGATGATCAGTTTCAATTTTCTGGCCATTAAATTCAAAAAAGTTTACCAAGTGATCACCTTATCGTGTAACAAAGATTGCTCAACAAATTGTGAATAATCAATAATATCAAAACTGCTGGTTGTGTTATTGGCAAAGGTAATCATCAAGCGATCCATTAAACCTCTTGCTATTACATCATCTTGTAACACAAACAGCTTTACGTCTGCTAAAGCTTGTTGCCAATGGGTTTGTAATAAACAATTCACCGCATCGCTAGACAATAAAACACTGTCTGTAGGGTGAATATACCGCAGGCATGTAGTTAAGGCATCGTCGGTCATTGCAGACGTTTGGATATGATGTAATATCAAAATACTAACACCTCATCAGCCGCTTGCAGGGTTTGGGTTATCACCTCTGGTGTGACCACTGTAGCGGGAATACTAAGATCATCGGGTTGTAGCCCTAATGTGGTCATAGATACTGCACACACTAAAACGGTATCAATATCATAAAGAGATAACGCTTTAAACGCCGACACATAATCTTTAGACCCAGCCTGTTCGGGCGTTTGCCCTACCAGTAAATGTAATACAGCTTCATTGGTAAATACCAGACTCACTTGTTGCTCAAAGCTAGCGCTAAGCATGGCAAAATCTAACCCTTCACGTGTACTTGTTGTACCAAAAGGGGCATGCCTAAAAATAATCACCAGTGATTTCATCGTCTATTCCACTCATACCTTAAAAGCTAATCAATCTATCTGCTTGTTCAATACCAACCACTAATTCACCTAAACCGCCCATGGTAAACGTTTCGCTGCTATTCCATTGTGGTTTTCCATTCTCAACCGCATCTGGTGCAGACAATATGCCGCGCCGCAGAGCCGCTGACACACAATTGGTTAGTGGTATTGAATGTTGTGATGACAATGATCGCCAATTGGAATGCATATCAATTTCGTCAGATGCAGGACAGGTGAGGGCGTTACTGTTGGTTACGCCATCTTGATAGAAAAAGACGTTGATAATTTGATGGCCATTAGCTAATGCGCTTTGGCAAAATGATAACGCGCGAAAACTGGCTGTAGAGCCATAAACACTGCCGTTTACTTGAATGATGAATTTGCTCATTATAAAAAAAATGACCCTAATGTAGGGTCATTTTAACGTAATTTACTGATGAACTCTATCGGCGATTAATCGTCGTTGCCAATACCCATTAAATGTAACAGGCTTATGAACAAGTTTAAAAAGTCTAAGTACAATGAAATCGTCGCACGAACGTAGTTTGTTTCGCCGCCATTCACGATACGACTGGTGTCATATAGAATAAAACCGGTCATTAACAATGCAATACCTGCATTCATTGCCATAAATATTATTGAGCTACCAACGAAGATATTAATGACCATCGCACCGATCATCACTAATAAACCCGCAAATAAGAAGCCGCCCATAAATGAGAAGTCTTTCTTAGTGGTTAACGCATACGCTGAAAGCGACACGAAAATGATAGAGGTTAAGCCTAACGCCTGCATAATTAAGCCAGGACCATTTGCCATACCAGCATAATGATTAAGAATGTAACCGAGCGACGCGCCTTGCATGCCTGTAAAAGCAAATACCCAAAAGATACCAGCAGAACTGTCTGCTTTTTTTAGGGTCACAAATAATAACACTAAGCTACCTAGCGATAAGCCTAAAGACATCATCGGCCCAAGGTTGATAGCCATAGCTAAACCCGCGGTTACAGCAGAAAAAGCCAATGTCATCGCAAGAAGCATGTAAGTGTTTTTTAACAGTTTATTGACTTCGGTCGTCGATAGACTGGGTGATATTACAGATTGTTGATTCATTATCGTCTCCAGGTGTTAACTCAATGATTTGCTCAACGAGAAAAAATATTTTTCACTCTGAAGCTAAATCCTTTTGTATAGGGTAAGCAATGTACATTAAACAAAAATTAATTCATAACAAACATCATCTTAATAGTCGCTAATTTAACATAAACGCTTGTATAAGTAATGTTATTAACAAAAACATATTTAAGTTGTTAAATTAACTAAGCCATTCTTTTTTTAATTTTTCGGTATCGCCTAGGTGATCAATCACCCACTGCATAGCTGGGGTCATATTGGCATTATTCCATGCCAAACAGCAGGCGGTGTCTTGCTTTGGTGTGGCGAGCTGTTTTTCTATCAGCGCACCGGCTTTAATAAAAATATCAGCCAAATGATATGGCATATAGCCCACACCTAAGCCTTCTCTGAAACAATTTATCGCTCTGATCCAATCGGGTACCACAATTCTGCGTTGATTATTCAACAACCAGTTTGGTCTATGGGCAATATTATGAGCAGTATCTTGCAAGCATATTGACGGATATTGTAATAACTCTTCATCTGTTAACGCATGTTCTGCTTTGGCTAACGGGTGATTTTTACCGACTAAAAATGACCACTGGATCATCCCCATATCACGCGACTTAAAGGTGCCACCCACTGGAATGCTTGAGGTTGCCCCTATGGCGATATCGCTCTTGCCTGTGGACAATGCTTCCCACACACCGTTATACACTTCTAAGCGTATTATCAATTCGATATCGGTAAAATGGCGATAAAAATCAGCAATTAAGCCACTAATTTTGTCAGCACGAACCATGTTGTCAATTGCAATTGACAGCGAAGGACGCCAGCCATTGGCAACTTTTTGAGTATCTCGTTTAATGTTATTTAGTTTGGTCATGATCTCGCGCGACTGCGCGACAAAATGTTCACCCGCAGGAGTTAAACTGACACTACGATGGTGGCGCTCAAACAGTATTACCCCTAAATCATCTTCAATTTGTTTAATGGCATAACTCACCGCAGAGGGCACTTTATTCAATTTATTCGCTGCGGCGGTAAAACTGCCCACACGGGCTACAATATCTATCATCTCGAATGCTTGTTCTGAAAGCATCTCGCTATCCTTGGCATTGGCAAAATTACTTGCTGTAAAGGTAAACATTAAGCCTAATCAAATCAAGCAAAGTCGCTATTATCAGCTGTTTAATCACATTTTAAATGGCAAAAAGGTCAACTTAAGTTGATTAGTTCAATTCGACTGTCATCGGACTCGTTTTAGCGCTTCGTAAGCTGTGGAGGCTTAACTATAACGAATACAGTATCTCGATACCGTAATTGCCGTTAACTTGCGTGTTTAATCACCACTTAACAAAATATTTGCATTTTACCCTTTACACAAAACAGTCATTGGCATATTATTCGCCCGCTCGGAGGGATGGCAGAGTGGTCGAATGCACCGGTCTTGAAAACCGGCAACGGTTTATCCCGTTCTAGGGTTCAAATCCCTATCCCTCCGCCACATTCAAATAAAAAGGCCTTATCGAAAGATAAGGCCTTTTTATTTGGGCGAAAGATAGGGCTTTGAACCCACGGGTTCCTCTTTATTAAAGCAAGCTATCCCTCCGCAAGATTTAACAAAAAACTTATTGAAAGATATGACCGTTTATTGGCTGAAAGATAGGGCTTTGAACCCACGGGTTCCTCTTTATTACAAGCAAGCTATCCCTCCGCAAGCTCCAACACCAAATGCCAAATCGACAAATGTAGGGCCTTTTTGTTTGGGCGAAAGATCAATTATGGGTGTCACGATAATTGCCTTGCAAAAATCGGCTGAGAAATGATGAAACGTACTTGCGACATCATTTCTCAGCAGCACTTATCAAATCCTACGGGCAAGAGGGAGTACCCCTTAACCCTAATAGCCACATGCTGTGCATGTGAAAAAATTAAAAGCGTGAAAGAAAAATCAATATGCACACTTTTATGTGGTACGTACTGTTTTTATGTACAGTTATAATGGGGGGGCATCGATTTACGCTAAAAAACGATTTAAAATCGATCTTTAGTTGTATCGTATTTAAAATAGAAAAATCATAATTATCTGATATTGTTATATTTAATTTTTCGGACAGTGATCACAAACTCTACTTTACGCGCAAGCTCGGTTTGTTTTTGTCTGATAGGCACAATTAATTGCTTTACTTCAATAAGATAGCAAATGTAGGATGTTATTAATCAATAACTTGAATGGCCGACTTTAAATTCACTTTGCCGTTCAATAAGCTGTTACTGGTAAAAATATGCATGAACCTGCAAAATATAACTGTCCATTTTGCCGAATTTTAAGTGACGAAAGTGAAAGCTCTATTGAACTGATTTTCGAGTCAAAATTTTCGGTTGGTTTTCTCGGGCTTCGCGGAAATGAAAAATCTGGACCAACTGTATTAATTGCTTCAAAGAAACACTACGAAAATATTTATAGCCTTCCACCAGAGGTTGTAGCAGATTCCTTTGTACTGGCTCAGAATGTAGCTGTAGCTTTAAAGGAGGAGTTTCAGGTAGATGGCACCACTATTTGGCAGCATAATGAACCAGCCGGAGACCAAGATGTGTGGCACTTTCATTTGCATGTTAAAGGGCGGTTGGAAGGTGATTCATTGTATAAGGAAACTGCATATGAGCTTACATCGGAAGAAAGGCAATTTATCCGAGCTAGGCTTAAGAATTACCAGTAACAAACACGCGCAGTGGATTGGTTACGCTGCGCTCCACCAACCTCTGGCGTAAGCGTTATGTGTAGAAAACTATGATCTGCAAAGGGTGTAATCAAGATAAAAAGCTTGTTAAAGCACATGTGATTCCTGAATCGTTTTTCAGGGATTTAAGGGCGGATGAAAAAACTCTCAAATTAATATCTAACGTCGAGGGCGTGCATACTAAAAAGGCGCCGATTGGTGTATATGACAAGGAAATTTTGTGCAGGGAATGTGAGGATAAATTCCAAACTCTAGACGACTACGCAGCCAAGCTGCTTATTGATAATTCAGAAATCGAAGAGCTCAAAAAGAATGGCTCTTTGGTTGGGTATAAAATTCCAAAAATTGATTACGGTCTACTCAAGCGGTTCATAATCAGCTTGTTATGGAGAGCCTCAATAAGTAAGCAAGGATTTTATAGCAAAGTAAATTTAGGGGCCTTAGAAGAGAAAGCTAAAAAACTGATTTGGGAAGAATCTCCAGGTGAAAAAGATGAGTTTTCATTCGTTCTAGCAAAATTCGATGACGAAGGAACTATATCGAAAGCAATGTTAGATCCTTATCAGGAAAGGTGGTATGGAAAACGTTACTATCGTTTTTACATTGGAGGTTTTGTCCTCTATGTTAAAGCTGACTCACAAGTAACTCCTGAACAATGGGCAAAGTTTATCCCCAGCGACGACAACTTGTATGTTGTATCCAGAGGAAAAATAGAACAATCAAAGGAGTTCCCGGTGTTGCTAAGTGGCTTCAATACAAACACATAACACATATGAGCCTTCCGCCAGTCAATAGGCGCGCCTAACTTATTTGACTGCTTTTGCAGTCAAATACCTTTAGTATCCAAGATGGTCAATCAACAAATTCATCTACTTCGTCTGTCAGTTAGCTGTCAAATCATCGTGCTTTTAGCAACAACAGCATGCAAACGCATATAGATTCTCTCTTAGTGCGATTTCTTTAAAAATAAAGAATGCTGCCTGACGCTTTTCATTCCTTTTAAATATCAGCGGCACTACGACTAAATGGATTTAGGAGGTAGAGCGACGCAGGAGACCAAAGCCGAGACATTTATCGGTTAACCCTAAGATGGCACTATTCAAGTTGAGGTGCTTTGTGCACAGTTAGTTTCAGGCTCATTTAGGGTGTAAACGATTTTGTTGATTACATTGTTTGATGCACGCCAATAAGGTGTCATTCTTTACAAAATCAAGTGCAGGTGATGTAGCTTAAATAGTATTTGGCATAGTGATGATGGTGAGAAATCATTGCTTCATCAAACACTAATATGGCTCTGTTTATTAGCTTCGGTTTTCTGCTGTGCCGAATTCTGCAAATGAGAGATAAACCAGTTATTTAGCGTTACGCTATAGTCGTATCGATAAAAGCCGATGAGTTAATCACATCAATCTTAACCCTCGCCAAAGCCATGAAAGCGAGTTATGTTATTTTACAAAAATTGGGTGATTTTGTTTTCGGTTCTAAGCAATGGGAGATGTTGGCAATAGTTATTGGCTATATTTACTCACTTTAGTTATTGGTATTAGCTTTTCGCAATTGCTATTGGCCATAAAAATAGCCAGAACAAATGAACTGGCTATTAGATGTAAATTGATTTGCTAAAGTGGTGGTTATAGTGGTTATAGTGGTTTTAGTTTGCCCTTAGCATCGGCAATTTTTAAGTAGTTTTTAGATTGCATAAACTCAGCAAGCTCAGTTTCAATTCGCTCAAAACAGCTTTCGCCTTCTTTTTCAAAACAGGTGGCTATTTGCACAGCATCTGCACCCGCTAATAAATATTCAAATGCATCGATACCGGTTTTAATGCCGCCAACACCAATGATTTGCACATCATCATCGAGTAATTCACGAAAGGCACGGACATTGGCCAAACCGATAGGTTTAATGTAATCGCCACATAAGCCACCAAAACCACCCTTAGGTTTGATAATCGGTTGTTCTGTATACGGGTCAATCACTAAAGTATTGCCAATAGAGTTTATGCAGGTAATGAATTTAACTGGATATTTTTTAATGATATTGGCCACTGCAATAAAGTGTGACATATCAAAATAAGGGGCTAATTTAATCCCAATCGGTTTATTGCCTAGTGCTGTAATGGCAGCAAGGGCTTTATCAGTTTGCTCAAAATCATAGGCGACCTGTGCTTTACCCGGGATGTTAGGGCAAGAGAAGTTAACTTCAATTAAATCAACATCACTATTTTGAAAAGCACTGACCATTTCAATGTTGTCTTCAACACTGAAACCTGAAACGCTGACGATGACAGGTTTACCTAGCGCTTTTAATTGTGGAACCATTTCTAAATAGGCCTTGTAACCTAAGTTAGGTAACCCCATTGATTGGATAGAACCTAAAGGTAAATCTTGATATCTAGGTTCAGGGTTTCCTTCGCGAGGTTTAATAGTGCAAGATTTTGTTACCACTGCTGCTGAAGCTGATTGAGCAATGGTTTGCAGTTCATCCCAAGTGGTACATTTAGGGCCAGAGGCATTCATCAAATAACTTTCTAGCGGTATTCCTGCAATTTGAGTGGATAAATCGATGTTCATGAAGCGTCCTCTTGACTGAATTAGTATGGATAAAACAATACGACCGCTTTGTGGTGATAAGAGCTTATAGGAAGATTCACCGTCAAATTGCGTCATAGTTTATTCAGCAAGACAATAGAGACTTTGATTAGAAACAAGAAAGAAGCAAAAGAGACAATAAATTTGTAATAGTGTTAACTTGACCAGATCAGGAAGTTACGGGCTTTGTCATTACCTAGCAGGTAAAATACAACTGCTTCAGAACAGATTAGTATGGCTACCCACAATAGTTGGTCAAATAACAGGCAATAATCTACGCTTTATTTATGCTTCCTAAATGCTACTTAAAGATGGCCAGACCAAAATAGACAATCGTTAGCTTAGTAAAATTATGAGGGGCAATTTTAAGTTACACCTGATTTGGGCGGTGAGGCTATAGAATATCTCCCTAAAAGAGGCTTCTAACGTCTATTTGCAAATAAAGTTAATTGATCAATGTGACTGATAATATGCCATATATGGCATTGTTAAGACATAATCTGATTATTCAATAGAAGCTCCTCATGTTTCACTAAGCCCGTAAGGTTACGCTTTTTTATTAACAAAATTGTACTAACCACAATCAATCATTATTGATTTTTTGCAGTCGGTTTATTATTCAATATAAATATACCGATGAATATAGACCAATAAGTTATAAAGAAGGGTTGGACTTATAACCACTGCAAGAGAATAATCCACGGTTCATTTCATACCAACTCAAAAATGCGCAGTGTATGAATGCCTACTTTTCATTTCTTCTGGATTAGCACCATGGATAAAAAACAAGCTTCATTTGGCATTATTATCGCCATATCTTCTCTCCTTTTAGGGGCAGTGCTCCTTGACAGTTCATCGCTCTTTTTGCGTTTATTGTTCGGTTTAAGCCTTGGTTTTGCCTTAACAAAGGGGTCTATAGGTTTTGCCGGCAGTGTTAACCGTGCGTATCGCCGCGGTTCAACGCAATTGTTGCAGACATTAATGTTTATGTTTGTTATTACCGCCATTATTAATGCGGGTTTACTTCTGAATGCCAATCCCGGCAGCTATAATTTATGGGTAAACCCTATAAACCTGGGCTTAGTGCTGGGGGGCGTCATGTTTGGTGCCGGAATGAGTCTTTCAAGCTGCTGTGCCACGGGGGTGATGGTTGAATTGGTGAGCGATATTCCGCGTGCATTGACGACATTATTTTTTTTTGGTGCTGGGGTGTTTTTTGGTTTTCCATTGCAGGCGACACAAACATGGATAACAACCACGTCATTCTCTTCCAGTAGTTTTGCTGGGAAAGGGGTATTCCTGCCGGATCTATTTACCTGGGGGCCTTTGAACGGCTATTTTATTTCAATTCTAGTGAGCATCGCTTTTGCTTTGATCGTGGTTTTTTTCGCTAAAAAATATCAAAATTACCGTCATGCGAAAGGGACATTCTTGGGTGTTGTCGGTGAAACTGCACGTCAAGAAATGCCCCAAAAACATACTCAGCAGCATTTTACTTTATTTAGTGTTGAAACCTATCATAGATGGATTGGTAATCTATGGGAAATGAAAACAGCGGCGCTGGTGATATCTTTGATCTTCGGTATTATGATGGTCTCAACGGGTGCAGGGTGGGGGGCATCAACACCCTTCGGCATCTGGTTTGGTAAAGTGTTAATGGTTTTTGGCATGGGTGCAAATGATATTGCTGACTTTACTTATCGACCTGCCGGTATGTTTACTACTCCGTTTTTCGAGCATAGTATTTCAGTGCAGAATTTTGCCATTATGGTGGGGACATTAATTGCTGTTCTGCTGATGGGTAAATTTTCATTCTCATTTAAAATCAATCATTCTGCAAAACAATTTGCCCTTTTTGCTTTAGGAGGGTTACTGATGGGCTTCGGTACTCGTTTTGCCAACGGCTGTAATGTCGGCGCCTTATTCACACCGATTGCCAATCTTTCATTATCCGGTTGGATTTACTTGGTATTTTTACTTTCTGGGGGAGTTTTAGGTAATAAACTTCATCATTCCCTGATTAAATAATATCGATCTCTGTAGAGAGCTAGTTTCTAATTAGAAGCCGATAGGGGTCGTTTGGTCGTAAATAAATGATCTTTTTTAATGCTTTTGTATGAAACGAGAAGATTAGTAAGTAGCACAGAACGGTTGCTCTGTGCTATTTATCAAAACTAAAGATTCGAGAATTAACATGGCCAATAAAGTAGATAGGTGCACAGGAAGATTTATTCGCCGCCATTCATGGCGTTCACCCTTCGGGCCAGCTAAAGCTGTTTTAATCCATTCCCGATGAATTTGCGGGAAGGGCTGTTTAAATGCCAAACGTTACTCGACGAAACAGCAGTTCTAATCTGTATGG
This sequence comes from Shewanella polaris, assembly GCF_006385555.1. Lineage (NCBI taxonomy): Bacteria > Pseudomonadati > Pseudomonadota > Gammaproteobacteria > Alteromonadales > Shewanellaceae > Shewanella > Shewanella polaris. The sequence goes on from NZ_CP041036.1 coordinate 2,030,701, forward strand.
CTTATGTTGACCAATATTTATTAATACAAAGGTCTATTCGGTCCCAAATGACCAACACTCTAGAAGCTTCAGACCACACCAGCATTCAACGCCGCATTGCTCAACATTTTAAATCTAGCACTAAGTTTGTTGATAATTTACATTCATTTTTACGTGTTTCAATAGCGCTGAAGACTGCCGCAATCAAAGCTAAAAAGCCGTTATGTTAATTATCATGAAAATGGCTTGGTTTCTTTGTAGCGAAAAATTGAATATGAGATTTGATGATCGGGAGGGACTTAGCATGTGGCAAGGTTAGAACGTTTAAGCCCTAACATTATTTAGAACTAAAATTCTATTTAACTGTGCTTAGCTTAATTTTCCCATAAAATGCCAATTAATATTTCTCTTGTGCAGAAAGCTTGATTTGATAATTATATAACCCATAGCTAATGAGTTAGTTTTTATGGAGTGATAATGACTTTTGGCTTATTTAAAATTAAATAACCCGATAAGTAAGCTTAAAGTAATAAGGAAGGTCTATGTGGCTGAACTTAATTTATTGCTTTACATCAAAGATACAGAATTTAGGATCTATTCGTCAATAACTTAAATGATCTGCTTTATCTGGCGTGCTGTTGAATAAGTTGTTAGGTTATAATGAAGATAGGGTGTCAGAATACAGTTGAACAGGTCAAGAAATTTTTATTGGTATAAAATTTTTAAGTATCGAACAATAACATGACTAAACTTGTTGGATATAAAGTTAAAGGGTAATATCAAAAAAACATACTAGATGAGAGATTACAAATAAGTAGTTACTTATTCATATCATATCCATTGACCCATAGGGCTAAACTGAGAGTAATATAATTATGTCGTTTAACTTATCTGCAATTTTTAAAGGTATTATCGCCGGATTTATTGGCACACTGGTGCTAACGGGTCTAATGATTCTTAAGAAAAATATGGGTATTATGCCCGGGTTAGATCCAGTTCACATGATGTCCACTATGGCCGCCGAAAAAATGGGGACCGAAGTCAATCTGATGATTGGCTGGGTCATGCACTTTGTTATTGGTTCGGTGGCCTGGGGAACAGCCTTTGCAGTCCTTAATGGTGTACTACCTGGTCGTTCACAAATCATTAAAGGGATTGTTCTGGGTGTCGCTGCGTGGTTGTTAATGATGATTGGCCCTATGCCAATGAGTGGTGCAGGATTCTTTGGTTTATCTATGGGAATCATGGCGCCGGTAATGACATTGATGTTACATATTGTTTTTGGGGCTGTTATGGGGTTAGTGTTTTCGAAATTGGGTGGAAAGGTCTAACAAACGCATCTTATTAACATGGCCATATATGGCTATGTATTTGCCGAGAAACCGGCCGATCTGTCAAACGGTATCGAGCTGGTAGCATAGGCCAGTAACAATAAAGCCCGCAGTGCGGGCTTTAAAATTAGTCCGATAAATTAACATGGTCACCCACACCGGACGACTAAATAATTAACAGTGAACTACGCTTCAAATAACATGGCCCATCCCAAGTGGCTAAATAGTAAACACTCAATTAGGCTTTAGTTAACTTTATCTTTAACAGGTAACCTAAGATGGCCAAACCTAGACAAACCATCGTTAGCCTAGAAGATACGCCTTACTATCACAGCTGTTCTGGTTGGTACGTAAGGCTTTTTTGTGCGGAATTGATAATTCAACAGGCGAGAATTTTGAACGTCGTCGCGAGTAGAATTTATAATCAAGAAATGAACAACTCTGTTGGTGAGTAATTGAAAAATCAATTAATAAATAATGGGTTAAACAGATTTTTATAGTGAGTAATTTTGGGGGAAGGTAATTTAACAAAAATATCCGCAATATCACTTTAGTTTGTTTTATTAATTTAGGACTTGCTAAATAGATTTCAGTTTAAAAAATACAACCTACAACCTACAACCTACAAGTCAATCAGATGTTAAAAGCGTTCCCCCTATTGCGACGTCAATGGATATTCATTCCAATACACAACTAAATTTAGAACATACACAAAAATAAGCATCTAGCAGAGGAAATATTCATTAGTGAGCATTTATTGTCCACTATTCACTACATCATTGAGTTGCATCAAGGATTGGCTGAAATATTTGGCTTAGATTTATTAGATAAACCTATTTTTATTAGGTGGTGGGTTTTCGGATCTTTTCAAATCTAATTGTAAAGAGAGACATCTATGAAAAACTTTCCTGAACACTATAAAGAGCTCGGTACTTGGATGGAAAAACTTGGAGTCGCCATTCCCCAGACAATGCAAGGCTTTGCTGAACTGCATAAGGCATCTATTGCTCCAGGAGCGCTAGACAGTAAAACTAAGGAACTGATTGCCCTTGGCATAGCAATAACGGTTAGATGCGATGGATGTATTACGTTTCACGTCCATGACGCATTACAGGCAGGAGCCAGTAAAGAAGAAATAGCTGAAACTGTGTCAGTGGCTATGCTTATGGGTGGTGGTCCATCAATGGTCTACGGAATAGAGGCCATGCAAGCTGTCAGTCAATATCAAGAGCAAGGAATATAATCTAATTAGAACAGAAGCTTATTATTCAAAACCAAGCACAAAATAGAAACAACATTAAGTAAAAATTCAGATGTTAATACTTATTTTTGGGCTGCTGAGTGGTTTGATATTGTATAGGAGAATAGTGATGGGTACAGTTAACAGTGATACAAATAATAATCGTCAACATCTTGAAGGTGACATTAAAGAAGCGGTTGAGGCCGATGGTAATATAAGAGAAAACGTACGTCGTATTACCCTTAAAGCATTGAGTGACGGTAAATTAGATCTCGATGAGATTACTCAGGTTACCAGCAGCGTGGTGAAAGGCGCCGGTTTAGGTGCTGTTATTCATGGCCATGATGGTCAGGACAAGTTAGCAAAAGCCGTGTCGGGTCTTGATGATGCCTTATGTTCTGCCGCGGAGGCATCAAAATTAGCCGTGGAAGAAGCCAGTTCACATGTTAAAACATTTAGTAAACAAGATTTTCAGCGTTCTATTAATGACCTTAGTGAACTCGAAACCATGTATTTAGATACGTTGAAAGAGGCCGCAAAAGAGACAAATGAGACGGTATCTGAAACTTTAAATGATTTGGTTCGTCATGGTCGTTTAACGGGTACAGCAGTCGGCCAAAAAGCGACAGAAATCGTAAAATTATTAAATTATCAAATAAGTGATAGATTAAGTGAAACAGTGACCGCGGGAGTCGATTCTGCTTCGAAAGTAACCAGCAACATCGCTTATGCGGCAGCAGGTTTTCTTGACGCGATTGCACAAAAATTGGACGAGAAGTTAGCATCCAAGTCTTCAGACAATAAACATCAATAGATAGGTGAGCCATGCTTTGGGAGACATTAAGTACCGCTCGAGATATTGGCCGACTGAATGAACTTGCTTCGGTCTTAATCCGTTATGGTTTCGGCGATGTGCTACGTAGACTTGGTTTGGCGAATATGTTTAATGGCGCCGGTAAAGCAATGCATTGGAAGCATACTTCAGACATCACCAATTTAGAATCTCCCGTCAGGTTTTGTCATGCATTGACTGAAATGGGGCCTACCTTTATTAAACTAGGACAAATTCTTGCCACTCGATCGGATCTATTTCCTCCAGAATGGACTACTGAATTTGAAAAATTACAGAATCAAGCTCCTCCGGTGCCATTTGAGTTAATCAATAAACAACTTCAGCAAGATCTAGGGTGCAGTCCACAAGAAGCTTTTGCAGAATTTGATCCTACACCTTTTGCCGCCGCATCCATTGCGCAGGTTCATCGAGCTCGCTTACAAGATGGGACAGAAGTGATTATTAAGGTTCGCAGGCCAGGGATCCGACCGATAATGGAAGCAGATTTACGTTTACTTGCCCGCATTGCTGAGCTGATGGAGTCAGAGTCAACGGCTTTACGACGTTTTAGACCCCGTGAGGTGGTACGTCAATTTACCCACTCTTTACGGCGTGAATTGGATTTATTAGCTGAGTGTCGTAATGCTGAAAGAATGGGCAAAAATTTTATTGGTGATCCAAATATTGTTATTCCTAAAGTATATTGGTCGTGGTGCAGTGAACGTGTCAATGTTCAAGAGTTTATTGATGGCATCCCTGGACGAAATATCGCAGCAGTGGAGAAGGCGGGATTAGATAGAAAACTGTTAGCTAAGTATGGCGGTCAAGCTGCGTTGAAAATGATTCTGATTGATGGTTTTTATCATGCGGATCCTCATCAAGGTAATATTTTTTATCTGCCTGAAAATCGCATCGCATTTATTGATTTTGGTATGGTTGGACGATTGTCTATGGATCGCCGACATCAAGTTGTACAACTTTTACATAGCATGGTTGAGATTGATGCTCCTCGTGTTGTTGATGTATTGCTGGGGTGGGCTGGCGATCCTCCGCTCAATTGTGAAAGTCTTACTTTTGAAGTAGAAGAGTTTGTTGATAAATATCATGGTGTGTCGTTAAAAAACTTCCATTTGAGCATGATGCTTACTGAGTTGATGTCACTGCTTAGAGAACATGGACTTAGCTTACCCCCGGATATCATTATATTGATTAAAGCATTGATAGCTCTCGAAGGTGTTGCTTTGCAGTTAGACCCTGACTTTAATATGGTAACGGAAGCAAAGCCGTTATTACGCCAGCTAATGTTAGAACGAAACGCACCAGATGCAATGGCGAAGAGAGGTTGGCAAGCTATTGTCGACACCACTGAGTTGATAACCGGATTACCGCAAGATTTACAACAACTATTACGTTCCGCGCGTAGTGGCAGATTCCAGTTACATGTTGATGTCACGCGTTTAAAAACCTTTGGCAATCAACTTGATCGTGCCGCTAGCAGAGTGGCCGTCGGTAATGTGGTCGCGGCGATGATTATTGGTTCTTCTATTGTGATGACCGTTGACGGAGGTCCGACGTTATTTGGCTTGCCATTATTTGGCATACTCGGATTTATGGGCGCTGTGGTTGGTGGAATATGGTTGTTGTTCTCTATCTGGTCTAGTGGACGCTGGAGGTAAGCAGATTATTACTCATACCCATAGATAAACATAGCCTTGCATAATTGTCGTTTTGTAACTATTTTACATTAACCTCATCAAGGATTTTTATCCTGTATTTACACATCACTCTACAGCCATCAAAAATCCCTTTCATTGGTAAAATGCCTGACTAATGTTGGTATTTAACTCCACTCATATTAGCGATTGAATTTCTGTAATTATTTTAGTCTCAGCAAAGCGTCATTAGATGTTTTTAAATATACAACAGCATATGAATCATAAATATTAAAATGATTAGAAATCGATAAGGAACTAAAAATAATACAACAAACATGGAATTTTGAGGAATATAGCCTATATAGATAAGTAGATCTTTATATTGGAGAAATAAAAATGGACTTTAAAAGTCGTGGAAAGCTACTTCTGTTAACAATGCTGCCACTGATCCTTATTACCTTACTTGTCACAATCACTTTTTACTTAAACGGAATTACAGATCTTGAGAATCAAGCCATTGATTATAAAAAAGAGTTGGTGGCAAGAAATCAAACCTTCCTCAAAGCCAATTTGCGCATGGGACGAACTGCCATAAAGGCTCTTTATGACACCGATGTGAACGGTAATAATAAAGAGCAAGCCAAGCTAATTCTTAAAAATATGCGCTTTGCCGATGATGGTTATTTTTTCGCTTATGATTCAAAAGGGGTTAATACTCTCCACGCCGTAAAGCCAGAACTAGAAGGCAAAAATTTATATGCTCTAAAAGATGAAAATGGTGTGCCTGTAATAGCAGGGTTAATTGATGCTGCAACCAAGGGCGAGGGATTCCTCGATTTCTCATGGAATAAACCGTCCATTAATGCGCAAGCACCAAAACTAGGCTATGCCGAATACATAGATAAATGGGATTGGGTATTGGGTACGGGTATCTATGTCGACGACGTTAATGACCAAGTCACTATATATATTGAAAAGAGGCAAGCCTTACTGACTGAAGATTTAAGCTTTGCGATTATGATTGCCATTCTGGGACTCGTTATTACTGCAAGTACCGTTATTTTTGTCGTCAATCGTTCTCTTATTCCATTAAGTTCGATGCTCGATAAACTCAATGAAATCGCACATGGTAATGGTGATTTAACCGGACGCCTGCAAACTCAAGGTAAAGATGAAATTGCCGAACTTGGTGATGCCTTCAACCAGTTTATGGATACCTTACAACCGATTATAACAGAGGTAAAAAATAGTTCGGTTTCAGTACAACAAGCGGCAAAGAGTCTCGATTTACAAACCAAAAACTCAGTAAAAACGATGCATATACACAGCCAAGAAACAGAAAAAGTCGTCTCGGCCATTACCGAGATGGCAGCGACAGCACGAGAAGTGGCAAATAATACGAATACAACCTCAGATGCCATCAGCTCTGCTAATAGTCAGATTAATAGCGCTCAACAAGAAGTATCTCAAGCTATTGATAGTATTCATCAGCTTGTTTCTGAGGTGAATACCACTTCAGATGCGATTAAATCGTTAAGCGAACAAACTGATCGTATAACTAGTGTGACTGACGTCATTGGTAGTATTGCAGAGCAAACTAATCTTTTGGCACTTAATGCTGCGATTGAAGCCGCCAGAGCGGGCGAGCAAGGGCGGGGATTTGCAGTAGTTGCCGATGAAGTCCGTACACTTGCAAGCAGAACACAAGCCAGTACTCAAGAAATTAATCAGATGCTGACTAACTTACAAATTGGTGTTAAAGAAGCCGTGATAACGATGTCTGCAAGTCAACATCGTGGTGAGCAAACGATCCATGACTCTTCAGTAATACAAACTCGACTATCTGATATACAAAACGTTGTAGGTGAAATTCATGATATGGGGATGCAAACCGCAACGGCAGCGGAGGAGCAAAGTGTAGTGGCCGAAGATATCACCAAAAATCTGACTCATATTCAAGATATTGTCTTTGAACTGAATGATGATCTAGAAAAAGCCGCAACCATTAGTTCTTCATTAGCCATCTCAGGCAGTCAATTGAATGAACTTGTAGGACACTTTAAAACCTAATATTGATTGGCTCGATAAAGTTAATTGAGGTAAAAGTTAAACAAAAGCCCCACCATGAATAATGGTAGGGCTTTTTGATTTAAATGTGTAAAAATGCCTGAATATGAAACAGTGTGACTAAGTATCGATAAAGCATGATAATAAAGATAATCCTAAATGCCTATTTAGGTTCACAATTTAAAAACTATATTGAGCACGCAGTGAAAAGGCATCGTCAGCGTTATATGTTTCTCCATCATCTTCGAGTTTGGCTCTAATATAGTTGACCTTGAACATTAAATTTTCGTTGACCAGATAGTTAACACCAACGGAGAAGGTTTGAGCCTTACTGTTTTCTTCTATTAAGTTAAACTGGCTCAGTCGCCAAGTAAGTTCCCAGTCGTTATTAGCTTTAATGCTGCTAAGTTTGCCATTTTTGTAGTGGCGATTTTTACCCGATAGGGGATAGCTCATTTGATAGTAGCCACCTTCATAGTGATGGGTTCCTTTTGTAGGATCGTCAATATCAGCTTGTATCCACTCCGCCATGGAGACAAAGCCTTGGTACTGCCACATCAATTCAATACCCGCAAGCGATTCATCATCTGCGTTTAGTCGGGTCCCTTCTAGTAATGAATCACTGGAATAAACCTCTAACGGTTCATTAATCCGAAATTCATCGCCCCCTAAGTGGCGTTCGCTTAACGCGGCACCAAGATGGATGAAGTTATCATCGGGATCGACTAGAGCCCATGTCAGTCTACCCGTAACCCCATAGTTATCTGCAGAATCCTCGTCTTGAAAATAGCCAATATCCCAATTAACGTTACCTTCTTTACCGCTTAGATTAGCTCCAACACTGCGTCCTGGTGCCAGAGCTTCAGTGACCATACTGCGCTCTATCATAAAGGTATTACGAGAGCCGGTGAGTTTCTCTAAACCAAAGGGCTCTTTTTGTTTACCCACTGTAATAGTCGCCCAGTCCCAGCCTTGGTATTGAAGATAGGCATCCTTAATCTCTACAGCATCACCATCAGACAGATCAACTTGAAATTTACTTTTCCAGTTGTCACTAAATTTGATTTTTGTGCTTAATCGCGCCCGACGCACATCTGATCCGTAATTATCAGATTCATCATCTTCTAGGAAAAGATCTGAGAATTGATCATGATCGAGCATGATATAACCTCCCCATTTGAATTCAGGGTAATCGGCTGCTGAGCTACTGGATGCCAACAACAATAATGTTGGCGTTAAATAAGATATGAGTTTTTTCATGAATGCGTCTCTATTTGACTGTTAGGACTGGAGGCATGATCTTTCTGTAGTATATCGGACGGAGTGTAGTGCACGATGAGCTCAGCGGTATCTCTGAGAAAGTCGATATGCTCAATATCCACGCTGGTAACTTGCAAACCAGTGCGTTCACGCAGATCGGCCAGCAATAGCGCCCTATTTTGAGGCTTAATATTATCGATACGTTCGTATGAGATCCGCTGTATTTGATTGTGCCCTTGAAAAAAGCGGGTATCGACCAGAAAAGCAATAAAACACAAAGATCCATTGATTGAAAACAACTCTAATATAGGCAGTTTACTAACAGCAGATAACAGTGCAATGGCAGTAACCAAAAACAGGTAAGTCATCTCTTTTATTGAGATGGTATCCGTGCGATAGCGCAGCATGCCGAACACGGCAAACAAACCAAAAGCAAATTCCATCGACATGTCGATGCCGTGTAGTAAGAACGTGATTAAAAATATACCAATGCCAAATAAAACGAAGGATCCAGCCACGTTAGCGTTCTTATTAATACGGTAATAGCAACCGTAGCAAAGTATAACGATGGAAATAAAATTCACTAAAAATAGAACAAGAAAATCATACGTAATTTCGGTCATATCAATAACTCCATGGCGCAGTAGGATGTTGTTGGTTTAAAGAGGACAGTTTCATCAGAGTGGGTTTAAAACGGTTATATTTAATTCCTTGTTGATAAAGCAGTACACAGCCGATGCAGTATTTACTGAAAGAGATAGGGGAAAAATTATGGGTAGGCATCATCTGATAAAATGGAGAATTTTTTGAATATTTTTTTTGCTTTAGCTCGACGATAAAAAAACCATCGAGTTCAATGCGCTCCACTCCATTAGAAGACTGATACCAGAGGTTATAGTCTATAGTAAGGCGTTCAGGGATGGCCTCATTGGCTAGTGCAATACGTTCATAGCCACCTTGTTGAGACACGCTTAAATCGTCAAAATTGACACCAAGATGTTTACGAATAAATGATTGGTTATCATCATCGCACTGGATACTTTCGTCGCAACGGACACGGCTTTTGATGGTTCTTTTATGATTGTTTTTAAATTTTACTTCTAGGAATTGGGTATCCGTGTCTAAATAAGTACGCTTACGAACTTTAAAGCGGTTTAACTTGCCATTGTGGTGATCTTTGTAGAAATTCATCTCCTGTGTATCAAAGTATTGGTTGAAGTAGTTTGCCGTACGTTTGCCATTGATTTGTAAGACGCTGTAATGAGAGCGAGCCGCTTTGAGTAGATCAGGTAAAACATCTAGCGGTAAGATAAATTTAGAATCTACTCTATCTTGCAAATTAGCATGATGTAGATCGGCAAGACTGTGTCCTTCATATGTCGTCAGCAATTGCTCGATGGTATGGTTATCAGTTTTCATTAGTGTTGTTTACCTGTAACCGTGTTGGATTTTTTATGCTGAGGTTTGTCCGGTCGCTAGCGCATTTAATACGGTATTGATCATCACATACGGGAAAATTTTGTAGAGTGTTGTTATCTTGTCTATTAAACATTTACCTTCCTTATGTAGTTAAGCTTTTACCCGATAGCTTGATAAGAAACCTTTATCTAATTTAAATCATACAAATAGATTGTGCAGAAAGGATGAGGGAAGTGTGGAGATAGCTTGTAGAAAGCAATAAATGATAGTGCTATCGCATTCTTTGTTGTGCTTAGTCATTGTAAGAATGGAACTCGATTGACTGTGTGAGAGTAAATACTTAACTTATATTGATTTTTTGACTCGCGAGCTAAATTTAAACGTGAGCAGTATAATCAATCGAGGTAAAATGGCGCTAAAGAGAAATTGAGTTACTGTTATTACTCGACATTGGCAACAAAAACACCAATAAAATTAAACAGTTAACAACGTCAGTATCGTAAGCATAGACAGCCCGATTTTGTGGGTTACTTTAGTATCACAACTTTCTGCTATATTGATTGCAATCAGCATTTTTGATTCCAGTAACAGCTATTATAACCGTTATATATTGATGAGCCTGTTTGATTATTTTTCGTTGCTTTACCATTTTTATACAACAATTATAATACAGTTTATGAAAGCATTAGTTTGACTTTTTATTAATTTAAAAATCAATACGGGGTCATTTATTGACTGTTCTATTTATAATCCTTAAAGGTCTTTTTAATAATGGAATACATCCTAGACTTATATTTAAATAAGATATTTTAATCAATTAGCTACTCAGCTTTAATGTTAACAATGTAAATAAAACTATTTTCATTTTTATTTACATTATTAATAACATGGTTAATACACCGTAATACTAATGAAAAATGAAACATATCTCACAGATTTTTATTTAATGATAGGTTAGTCGGGTGCAAGGTAGTGATCACGTATTTAGAAAATATTAGATCTAAGTCGATATCGATAATCGCTACAATTGAAGTTGTTATATAACGTATTAAAATAGATTAATCATTAAATTATATACATGGCAGTACTAATATGATCTCTAGGAAAACTACTTTTAAACTTTCAACTGTAACCTTGGCTATTGGACTTTGTTTTACAGTACAGGCTGATGAAATTAGCCGTGATCCTTTACTTAATATCAATGAAGTCATTGTTGTTCATGGTGACGGTGGTCAACCCAGAGATATGGCTACGACTCATTGGAGCATCAATGATGAAGAGATCCGAGCTTCAGGAGCCCAAACGTTAGAACAAGTTCTAAAGAATGTGCCCGGGGTTTACATTCGTGTGGGCGGAGATGGTACACCAAGAGTTGATATCCGAGGTTTTAAGAGTCGTCATGTCACATTACTTGTTAATGGTGTGCCAATGAGCAGTGCCGGTGACGGGCAATTTAATCCTAGCGTTATTCCTACCAGCCAAATTGCATCAATAGAAGTATCTGTTGGACCAACTTCGGTACTTTATGGACCAAGTGGTGCTGGTGGTGTTATCAATATTATTACAAAGCAGGGTAGCACAGCTCCATCTTTGTCAGGTCGCCTAGAATCGGGTGAAAACGACACCTTTAATGGTGATATTAGTGCCGCTGGTTCAGGTGATGATTGGCAGGGGTTAATGAGTGTAAGTCGACAACAAACTGATGCTTACCCAATGTCAGATGATTTTGAAGCTACAGAATATCAAGACGATAACTTGCGTGAAAATTCAGATAAAGAAGTTACCAATGTTTATGCTCAAGGAAGTTATTGGTTATCTGACAAAACCCAACTTATTACCAATATGGCATTTCGTAATGGCGATTGGGGCAAACCGTCTCGCGATGGTACAGGTACTGGAAGTGTGAAGTTTGAACGTGTTGATGATTTTGATGAACATACTTTACAGTTAGGTCTAGCTCATGAATTTAACGATACTTTTATTATTCGTGGCTTTGGTTATCACAATCAAACCGATATGTTAGAAGCGTCTTACAAAGATGAAACCTACCTAGATTTAAAAGAAACCCAAGATAGTAGTTCCGTAGTACAAGGTATTAATTTACAGCTGATTACTGATTTGAAAAATGTCGGTTTATTGACAACGTCTGTTATTGCGGAAAAACAAAGCTGGGAATCAACGATTGCGATTGATGATCCAGACAACATAGATGATTCTGCTTGGTTATATACCGCAGCTGCAGAGTATCAATATCATTCTGAACTGCAATACGGTTTTACATTAGGTGCAGCTTTTCATTCCCTAGATAATTCAGACAGTACTGACGATAACTATTCAGCTATGGCGTCGAGTTATTGGCAAGTTGCCAAAGATTCACGTTTAAGTTTAAGTGTTGCACGTAAAGTCCGTTTCCCATCGATGGAAAACTTGTATTCATTATCCGCTGGTAATAGTGATTTAGAAGCAGAAGAGTCTAAGCACGTAGAGCTTGGCTTAGAGCAGAATTTACCTGCAGATACTGATTTTTCATTATATGGCTATTACACCGATGCTAAAAATTATATCGCCAAAGATAACGATGATTTTTATCAAAACATGGATCGTTATAAATTTAAAGGGATTGATTTTCAAATTAATAACAATAGCATTGATAAGTTAGATTTACGTTTTTCATATAGCTATCTTGATTCGGAGGAAATGGACGATGATGATACGTTAGATTCATTACAGTACCGTCCACGTCACCAACTGCGTTGGCAAGTAAACTATGAGCTTCCATTTGAACTTAAGATGAATATAAATGTAGAGCGTATATTAGATCAAGTATATGCCGCCAAGGTGAAAATTGATGGTAAAACTCAATATCAACAGCAATCACTTGATAATTATACATTAGTTGATGTGAATTTTGCTTACCCTCTCATTAATGAGAAGTTAGAGCTATACATACGTTCAACCAACTTGTTAGATGAAAATTATTATCAGAGTGAGTCTTTACCTCAAGCGGGACGTCAGGTCTTTGTTGGCGTGAACTGGCAGATATAAGATTAAATTACTTGAGCTAAAGAATGTTAGCGTTAGCTATGGCAGCCATTTACCAAAGGTATTGCAAAATATCAACTTGGTGATTAGTCGTGGTCAATGCCATTGCGTGAGCGGTCCAACAGGATCGGGTAAGTCTAGTTTATTAAATTTGCTTGCAGGTGTGCTCAATCATCCACATGACGGTGACATTTGGTCTAATCCTCAACTTCTTGCGGGTCTTGTGACTCAAGACCCGCAAACCCAACTATTACGCAATACTGTGGGTGCCGAAGTGGCATTTACTCTGGAAAATATTGGTGTACCTGCGAAGGACATGTTACCGAAAGTTCAATTAGCGTTAAGACGTGTGGGTTTACATATGCGCCTTGATACTAAAGTGAACACTCTTTCGCTTGGTCAAAAATATCGTCTTATAATGGCTTCTCAGTTGGTATGCGAACCTAATTTACTCTTGCTAGATGAGCCTTGGGCACAATTAGACGACAAGGGGGTAAGTGAGCTTTTGGCTGTACTGCACAATCTTATCCAAGATGGTATGGCTCTTGTGTTGGTAGAGCACAACCCTCATGCCTTTGCTGACATTATTCAATATTATTGGCAGTTTGACGACGGGGATTTATCCGAAGGTATTTATAGCATCAACAGTGATCTTAGACCGCAACTCGGTTCGCAACAAAAAAGTTGTAGAAAGGAAGAGGAGGAGTTTATAGATGATGTGGTTATTAGTGCTAAAGCGTTTGAATTTAGATTTGATGGCAATCCTAAGTTGTTTACCTGTCCACAAGATTTAACATTATATGCAGGAGAAATTGTTAGCTTAATTGGGGATAATGGCTCGGGGAAAACAAGTTTATTGAGGGCATTAGCTGGCGTACTCAGTTTAAAGAAACGGTTGCCTTTAACTGTCTTAGAACGGACTCCAAAACTTGGGGTTTATGGGGCTGAACTGGGTTTTTTAATGCAAAGACCGAGTCGACAATTATTTGAAACTAATGTGTTAGCTGAAATGCAATTTAGCTTAAAGCGTTTTGATCTTCCCCAAATTCGTGCGACGGAAATGCTGGAGGAGCTTGAATTAACTACATTATCTAATTTGTCACCACATACATTGTCATACGGTCAACAGCATATCATTGCCCTTGCATCGTTAGCATGTTTACAACCTAAGTTATTGTTATTAGACGATCCTCTGGCGGGAATGGATAAGTTTTACTACAGCAAAGTGTGGTACTTGCTTGAACGTTTGCAATCTCAGGGCTGTACTATTTTACTCAGTAGTCATAGAAGCATTAAGCATCATGCTATTTCTCGGCAATTTGGCCTGCGTGAAGGTCTGTTACAAGAGGAGAGTATTTAAATGGGAAATAAAAATGAAGGCTAGAGGCCGATTGGGTGGTATCCAATGGTTTAATACATGGGGTCCAGAACGTCGGGAAACCGTGAGTTGTGCATTGTCATTACTATTGGTGTGCGTGCTATCTGCTTGTGCTTTTGTACTACCTACATCTTTATTGTTATTTCTGGTCGGGATCAATGGACTATTAGTCATTCATGGCTTGTTATGTCGCGGTAATATATGGGGCGTGGTTAAACTTGCTTTAATCCAACTCATCATCACTTTGGGTTTGTATTTAATGCTCTATGGTATTGGATCATTAATTGATGGTTCTGTGGTCGTGGTACGCATTGTATTGGCAACCATTCCCAGTTGGTGGCTTTGTATTACTGTTGCACCAGAGCGCATTGGCGAAGTGCTGAGTTCATTTTTACCCAAAAAATGGGCCTTTGTGGTCGCAGCCTCCTTAAGCTTACTGCCTTATATGTTAGATGAAATCCGCGAGATATATCAGATCCAGTGTCTACGAGGTGCGCGTATCACACCCAAGGCACTGCGTAACCCCAAAAATTGGTCTGAGCTAGTTTATTGTGTGCTCTTTCCTGCATTGATCCTGTTATTAAAGTTATCACACCAAATGGCGGTAGCGGCACACAGTCGTCATTTTGGTCAACATCCACGACCAACACATTGGCATTCACCTAGAGAAAACGATGAATAATAAACGTTCTTTGAGTCTCCAAGACTCTCTATTTGTGGGCTTTTGTGCCACATTGCTGGTTGCATTAACTGGGTTATTAAGGCTGAATATTGGCTTGTCAGGACATACGATGTTTTTAACCAGTTTTTTCTATTTAATTTGTTACGGGGTGTTAGGTCGTTTCGGAAGTATTACGGCCTGTGGTGCTATTGCTGGGTTTGTCGCTATGGCTCTAGGTGTTGGTAAAGGAGGACCTTTGATCCTGTTGAAGTTTATATTACCCGCCATCAGCATGGATTTAGTTGCGCTACTTTTGCCATTAAGTATGAACATTCATTGGCGCTGTGTGATTCTAGGAATTTCAGGCTGTATTGCCTGGGCTGGGAAAGTGGCACTGGCTAACATGCTTGCTGGAATGGCACTGGATGTAATGTTCATTCAATGGGGTATCAGTATATTGCAAGGCGGTTTCTTTGCCATATTGGGAGCATTATTGGTGCCTCCGGTACTCGCTAGGCTGAAAGCTCATGATTTACTAAAAACAGATAGATAACGTTAATTTTGGACAAAGAACTGTTTGATATCAAATCAGTGAAACATTCTGATTTCGGCTCCTAAATTTCATCTTTTAGCCCGAATTAAGAAGAAAAAATACTATAGAGTTATTAACAAAATTCAGGATATAAAATGAAAAACTGGCTGATTTGTATCGACGATACCGATGATATAGGCACTAAAGGCACTGGTGAAATAGCCGAAGAAATAGCACAAATACTTGCTGAGGTTTCAGGCGGGAAAGTATCTTTTATTACTCGTCATCAGTTGTTTGTGCACCCTGATATTCCCTATACATCCCACAACAGTGCTATGTGTTTTCATTTGTGTTCACCATTACCACAAGATGAAATTCTTAAGCTTGCAGTCGCTCATTTAGTCGCTGAATCTGCACCTGCAGCAGACCCTGGGATTGCCATTCTTGACACTGGCTCCGTATTTGATGCATCTGCGCTGATAGACTTTGGCCGTAAAGCTAAATCAGAAGTTATCACTAAAGCCACGGCTTATGCATTGGCCGAGCAACAGAACATAAGTTTGACGGAACATGGCGGAACGGGCCAGGGTATTATTGGAGCTTTAGCCGGATTAGGTTTACGTTTGTTGGGCAATGATGGACGCGTTAAAGGAAAAATTAAACTCGGGCAGTCTGACGAGGTTCCACATGAATTAAGCGTGGCCGATATTCTTGCTAAAACAGGCCTTGATGCAGTTATGAGCACCGATGAGTATCAACTCAAGCTTGATGAGACGGTCCAACTTAAAGGCAAAGTGAAGGCGGTTTATCTTAATCATAAGTTCGTATTGTTAGTTAATCGAGACGCTAATGTGTGGTGCAATGCCAGTAAACAAGTTTTACAGCATTATTGAACAACTATCCTGACACTCGGGGAGGTATAAAAATGGACCCAATATCAGTTCGAAAGGAATTTGAGCAAAATGGAACCCAATGGATTTTTCGGACGGGATTGGGACAATATGGCAAGGCTAGAGCAGTGGCACTGCAATGTCATTTTTTTACTGCTGATGATGAAGATGAACAAATTGATGATGAACTGCGTTCTTGTTATAACTGTCAATATCGCCGATGGACAATGACTAGCTTTGAATGTGTTGCATTAAATAAAGGTATCATTAAATAAGATAAATGCTGCATTCAATACCATTTGCTTTATTTCAGTCACCACTATTTTTTTCATTTATTTAAACCACTAATAGAACCCAAATGGCTATTTTTGTAAAACCGAAATAGCCATTTTGATTCAATTGTGTTTGTCTGGAATCTCGATTATTTCTTGTTTGTTTATTAAATAGACTAATATTATCTATCAATTTAGTATCTTAACAGTATACATCTGTATCTGAGTTCATTAAGCTTACCGACCAAGTTTTTGATGCTCCGTTAAACATATCAGCAAAAAATGATGGGTTGGAATGGTAATTTCTCTATTATCGCAGAGCTTTAAAATAAAATTCCAATTAAATCATTATGAACTAAGCTTGGTTGACAATACATCTGATCTGGTTTTTTTCGAAGTTCTTATTTAATAAATACAACACATTAGGCTACCAATGTCGTTTAGCCAAGTTTGGTAACATATATTGATAAAATATCATCACATACAAAGGTTTTTACAATGAGAATAATAAGTCGTTTGTACTTTGGGTTTGCAACTCTACTGGTAATTATGGTTGGTATAACCTTGTTTGGTTTGGTGAAAATTAGTATCGCAGATAACAATTTAACTAAATTATCAGAGCAATCTGCTGTTGAGCAGCGCCAAGCGATTAATTTTAGAGGTAGTGTACATGATAGAGCTATTTCAATTCGAGATTCTGTTTTAGTTAATAATAAAGGTTTATCGAAGAAGCATCAGGACGATATAGTCCGCTTGAATAATTATTACCAAATAGCGGCAAAAAAGCTCGATAGCATGTATGAAAACGTGCAACACAATGATGAAGAGTTAACGCTGTTACAAGACATCAAAGAAATTGAAATCACTACTTTAACCTCAACTGCAACCTTGCTTGGTATGATTAATACAAATCGTAATGAAGCGGCAGCAGAATATTTGTTGACGACAGTTTCTCCTTTATATAGCGACTGGTTAAAAAGAGTCAATAAACTCATTGATTATCAAGAATCACAAATTCAACATCAAGTTTCTGCTGCAAGAGAGCAAACAACTAGCTTCCAGTCGGTCATGCTTGTTGTTACCGTAATAGCATTAATTATAGGCAGCATCGTTGCTTTCACTTCTGTAAAACAGCTAAAAAATATTATCGGTGGTGAACCAGAGTATGCCGCGAAGGTAATCCAACAAATTGCCGCAGGCGACCTTACTGTTAAAATAGACGTTACAACACCCAATAGTATTCTATGCGCAGTACAAGACTTAGCCGTTAATTTGGCTGAAATTACCAAAAACTCAATGACAGCTGCGAGTAAATTATTATCATCGTCTAAAGATTTATACCAAACGGCGAAACAAAATGAGCATTTAATTAATAATCAAAAACTAGCAACTGATCAAGGTGCTGCAGCTATTACGCAAATGTCGGCTACAGTGGCAGAAGTTGCTAGTCACACTAGTGAAGCTGCAATGTTAGCGCAAACGGCAACCAATGAATTTAATGCTGGTCAGCTTGAAGTGAGTAAAACCCAAGCCGATATTAATTTGTTAGCTATAAAAGTTAGCGAAGCTGCAGATATCATTAACTTATTATCTCAAGACAGCCAACAGATTGGCTCTGTGTTAGATGTAATACAGGCTATTTCTGAACAAACAAATTTATTGGCATTGAATGCCGCTATTGAAGCTGCTCGGGCTGGGGAGCAGGGGCGTGGCTTTGCTGTTGTTGCTGACGAAGTGCGTAATCTTGCCCAACGTACACAAGAATCAACTCGCCAAATTCAAGTCGTTATTGAAAATATGCGCACCAGTTCTGTTAAAGCAGTTACGGTTATGGATGAAGGTAAAAATCAAGCCAATACCAGCGTGGAACAGGCCAAATGTGCTGGCGAATCGTTAACCGCAATCAATGTTTCTGTCATAAAGATAAGTGATATGAACACACAAATTGCTACTGCCGCTGAACAGCAATCGGTGGTTGCCGCTGAAATAAACCAAAACTTTAGTCAAATCACCCAATCTTCATCGTTGGCTCAGCAAGAGGCGAGTAAAATTACTGCAGCTAGTCATCAACTTGAAGAGTTAGCTCAAACGTTAGAATTAAACGTCAAACAATTCAGAACCTAGGCTTAACGCAGTTAGCACTAAGCAGACAGACACCATTTTCGGTATCTGTCTGTATTAACAATAATCCGCTTGAATTTATACCCTCTCAACAAATAATCCATAAAAAAACTTTATAAATGACATTTATATTAATTTTCAAACCAAGCTGAAACTGGATGAAAGTTGAATAATTTTATCAGTACTATTTTAACGTTATGGTTAATTTTTGTGAGTGCAGTTAATTATAATATTAATGCGATCATGCATCGGTCGAAACCTTAATGATATTGGCTTTTGAATAATCTGTCAGTGTTAGCATTTAATATATAGAAGAAAACATCGGGTGAGCGCAATGCATTATCGATGTAATGACGATACTTAAATGGATGTCATACTAGGTAGTGTAAGCATGATTAACAAAGACACTGAGCGGTTAAATTAGTTTGGGCGTTGGAATAATTCAACCATATGAGATAACAGTCTTTATTGCTTTGCAGAATCAATAACAGTTTAATGTGATGTATCCCTCAATAAGTTATTTTAATTAGTAAATTTACTTTGTTATCGACTATGATTAGTTGTGTATTTGATGATAGGGATCTCAGATAAATAATGACAATGATGTTTACCAACATAGAGTTTTGTGACGATGCGACAGAAGAAAATGTCGTGGAACTCATAGAGCGTTCAATAAGTGCTGATGCAAAGTATATCGTCGTTTTAATTGCCAGCCAGTCAACAGTGCGAATCGAATCGATACCTAACCTTGCTGCAGTAACATCTGTGCCCTTGAATGCCTGTATCATTCCAGGGGTAGTATACGGAAACCATTATAGCTATCGGGGAGTACTCGTCATTGGTTTCAAAGACCCTATAACAAGTTTAATTATTCCTAATATTGCAGCTAGTCATGATGTGTTATGTCATCAACTGCAGCAGTTTGTGGCCGATAACGGCAGTTTCGGTTCTGCTTTCATATTTGTTGATGGGTTAAGCCATGCTGTTGAACCATTCATTGCTACCGTTTATGAAAAACTGGGGAGTGACAGAACCTTAATTGGTGCCGGTGTTGGCGATATTGATAACCGTTTTAATATGAGCATTGCCGATGTGCAGGGGTGTTTCAGAAATGCCGCTATTATATTTTGTTTATCGAACTCCTACAAAATTCAAGTAGTCGGTAAGCATGATTTACCAAAGATTGCAGGTCCCTACCTTGTTACTGAAGCTTATGAAAATGTTATCCATAGTTTGAATTATCAACCTGCTGTTGAGATATTTAGTGAAGCGATATCTTTACTTAGCGGTATCGATATTACCAAAGAAAATATAAATAAATATCTTCACTGTTATCCTTTTGGATTGAAGCAATTAGACGAAGAATATTTAGTCAGGGACATTATTTCAGTTAATGAAAATAGCCTAGTTTGTGTTGGTAATGTCGCTGAAAATAGTTTGGTTTATATACTCCATGCTACGAAAGAGGTATTAATTTCTGCTGCCAGTGATGCTGGTGCCCAATTCGCAGCTAAATTATCCCCGAATAAAACCGATAAAATACGCCATGTATTTTTAATTGACTGTATTTCTCGAGCATTTCACTTACAAAGTGATTACCAGTTGGAACTTGACGCGATTAATAACCAATTTGCTGGTGGAAATATTATTGTTGGCGTGCTGTCGATTGGGGAAATAAAAAATTCTAACCAGGGTGCAATTCAATTCTTGAATAAGACGATTGTGCTTGGAGGGATGTAACATGAGTGACTCTACATCCAATCTAGCGACATTAGAACTTGTTTCAATACAGTATGAAATTACCCGAAGTCTTAATGCTAATACTGATTTTAGGCCATTGTGCCGAAAGTATATGGAAACTTGTATTCGTCGTTTATCGGTTAAGGCGGCTTATTTATACATTCCAAGGAAATTAGCCGGCGATTTGTTTACCACTGAGGAAGTTGTTTGCAACGATTGGGGAAGGATAAGTATGCCAAGTATTACGGCATGTAATCCCGAACAAGTTTCTGCCATCAACCTGTTTTTTAAGCAAATATTTCGAACACAGCCTACAGATTATGTTGTTAGTAAGCAGATAATACATCAGAATACTTTTTATCATATTTTTGCCTTCTCCAATCAAGCCATTTTTGTACTTGAGCGCATTGATAAATCATTGCCTCCTCAGGTCATCAATGCTATTACCCCAGCGGTAAAAGATCTTTTTTACGCATGTAGGTCTTCTTTACAGCACACACAGATGGTTAATGAAGTTGAGCGCCGAAAACAAGCAGAGCATCAACTAACCTATATTGCATTTCATGATGAGTTAACAGGTTTACCTAATCGAACCCGTTTAATTAATGAGCTTAATCAACAGATAGAACAATGTAGTAGCAATGCATTTTCTGGAGCCTTAATTTATATCGATTTAGATGGATTTAGGGATATTAATGATTCTCTTGGGCACCACGTTGGTGATAATTTGCTTTGCCAAGTTGCTCAACGATTACAACTTATTTGTAAACAGCATGAAATTTTAGGACGTTTTTCCGGTGATGAATTTGTTATTTTGTGCCCTAGTCAGTTAAATCTTAAAATATATATTGATGAGTTTCTCAGGCAAATTAATCAATGTTTTACCACAAACTATCTTATTGATAAGCGCAGTATTGATGTGAATGCTAGCATTGGTGTTACCTATTTTTCTGCAAACAGTAGTGATGCCTATACTGTGTTTATGCAGGGTGACTTAGCCATGTCAAAAGCCAAGACTGCGACGGGAACCTGTGCTGTCTTTTATCAGCAAGATATGGAGAAACAAACTCGGCGTCGATATTTACTCGATACCGATATGCGTAAGGCACTAACTCAAAATGACTTCTTTATGGTGGCACAACCTCAAGTTGACGATAATGGTCACATTATTGGGGCCGAATTATTAATTCGATGGAATCATTCTGAGCTTGGCAATATTGCTCCGATGGAATTTATTGGTATTGCAGAAAAGACGGGTTTCATTATTCCACTTGGGGAATGGATATTTGAACAGGCTTGCTTATGTATAAAATCTCTTCAGGCACTTTCATTGACAAAACCAATAACGTTGGCAATAAACTTAAGTGCGAAACAATTTTATCAAGCTGATTTGATTGAACGTATCACTGCCATTATTAATAAACATCAAATAACCGTTTGTAATATAGAGTTGGAATTAACAGAAAGTGCCATGTTGGAAGATGTCGACTTGGCTGTCGCTAAAATAACGGCGTTAAAAAAGATAGGCTTTGAAGTATCCATTGATGATTTTGGAACAGGATATTCCTCGTTAAGTTATCTTAAACACTTACCCGTAGATAAAATTAAAATTGATAGAAGTTTTGTTACCCTTATCGATAAACGCGATGATAGCCGTGCCATTGTTGAAGCCACCATGTTAATTGCGCGAACGTTTAATTTAGACCTTATTGCAGAGGGAGTAGAAACAGAAGCCGAAGTGAATACTCTAAAAGCCTTGGGATGTAAGGCTTTTCAGGGATATTTCTACTATAAGCCAATATCAATAAATGACTTCTTTTTGTTAGTCACAGAGCAGTACACGTTAAAATAAAAATTTAGTCTCTACATCTTTACTCATGGCGCAAGGCTTCTATAGGATCCAATTGTGCGGCTTTACGGGCAGGGAAGTATCCAAAAATAACACCTACAGCCGCTGAGAATAGGAAAGACACCACCACAATACTTAGATTGAAGACAAAGGGAATATGCATTAAGTTCGCTAACGCAACGGATCCAATTAACGCCAGTATTATGCCAATAATTCCACCCAATGAAGACAACATTACTGCTTCTACTAAAAACTGTAATAACACTTCTCGCTCCATAGCACCAATGGCAAGACGAATACCTATTTCCCGTGTGCGTTCGGTGACCGATACCAGCATGATATTCATAATACCAATACCACCAACAAGTAAACTCACTGCCGCAACAGCACCGAGTAAAGTGGTTAATACTTTTGTGATACCACTGAGCATATTGGATATTTCTTTCATGTCCATAACGGTAAAGTCGTCTTCTTCGTTACTCGCTATATGGCGGCGTTCACGCAATAATTCACCAATGGCCTGTTTTACTTTTTGGGTCGATTCGCCATCGTTAACCGAAATTTGAATAAGTTTAATATCTTGGTTACCGGCTAAACGGCGCTGAAAAGTGCGTAGGGGGATCACCACTAAGTCGTCTTGATCTGAACCCATGGTTGACTGTCCTTTGGCATCCAATAACCCTATGATTTCACATGAGAATTTTTCTAATCGTATTTTTTGGCCTAATGGGTTTTGTTCACCAAACAGTTGTTTACGAACGCTTTCTCCGATAACGCATATGGCTTTACCTGCACGTAATTCACTTTGGGTAAATGCTCGTCCTGACGCGAAAATCCAGTTACCAGCAACGAAAAATTGATTGGTGGAGCCCATAATGCTGGTACTCCAGTTTTCATTACCGTAAACCACAGTTGCACCCTGAGATGACGAAGGGGCGACGGCACTGATATTGCTGATCTCTCGAGCAATTGCTTCAGCGTCTGCTAAGTGAAATGCTGATGCCGATGAGCGTTGGCCCATGCCCATTCTCTGACCTGGTGAGACCAATAACAAATTACTGCCAAGGCTAGCTACTTGTTCTGTTACCTGTAAAGTGGCGCCGCCGCCAATGGTAACCATAATGATTACCGCAGCAACACCTATCACAATACCTAATACAGTGAGGAATGAGCGCATAAGGTTACGGCGTATTTCTCTCATTGCCAGTAACACAGCATTCCATAACATTAGCGTGCCCCTCTGCTATCATCTTTGACAACGTGGCCATCGATAAAATGGATCTGACGTTTGGCAAATGCCGCCATGTCTGGCTCATGAGTTACCATAACAATGGTAATACCTTGTTCGAGATTAAACCTACTAAGTAGCTCCATAATTTCTCGGCTACGTGAAGAGTCTAAATTGCCGGTGGGTTCGTCGGCTAATAATACTGATGGTTGAGTGACTATAGCTCTAGCGATGGCAACCCGTTGCTGTTGGCCACCTGATAATTCACCTGGTGTATGATGTTCCCAACCACTCAACCCCACTATATTTAGTGCGTTTAACGCACGCTCACGACGTTCGCCGGCTGGCAAACCGCGATAAATTAACGGTAATTCGACATTTTCTAATGCAGAGGTTCTGTTGAGTAAGTTGAATCCCTGAAAGATAAATCCAAGGTAATTACGCCTTAGAAGCGCCAATTGATCGCGGCTTAGTGAACCGACATCTATACCATCAAACAGATATTGGCCTGCCGTGGGGGTATCTAGGCAGCCCAATACATTCATACAGGTTGATTTTCCTGAACCACTGGGTCCCATCACTGCAACAAAATCACCACGCTCAATGGTTAAATTCACCCCAGCCAAAGCCTGCATCTCGGCTTGGCCAGTGCCATAAATCTTACTTACTCCCCTGAGTTCAATAAGAGGATGTTGACTAGCGATTGAATTATTCACTTTGATTACTGACAGTATCGATGATCAATGGCATCTCGTTGATAATATCGCCACTGGTGATTTCGGTATTGATTCCATTGGTTGACCCCGTTGAAACATTAATCGCTACCGGTTGGTTATCTCGCAGTGTCCACACTTGCTGCTGATCTTTTTCAATGTCATTGGTATCAACTTGAGTCTTGGAAATACTCGGAGGTCGAGGCATTATATTTTTCATAAAGCCTCCTTGGTTAGTGGTATTGGTATCCTCTTTAGATGGTTTAAAACGTAGTGCAGCATTAGGTACCAATAAAGTATTTTGAATTTTTTTAACCAGTATATCTGCCGTTGCCGTCATTCCTGGGCGCAGTAATAATGCTGAATTGTCAACACTGAGAACCGTTTCATAAGTCACTACTCCGTCAATAGTTTGCGAAGCAAAATGGATATCTGTGATTGTGGCAGGGAAATTTTTATCGGCATAAGCATCAACGGTAAACGATGCTTCTTGGCCAACCATAATTTGGCCTACGTCAGCTTCATCTACGTCGACATGTAATTCCATTTGAGCGAGGTTTTCGGCCAATGTAAACATGACTGGTGTTTGAAAAGAAGCGGCCATTGTTTGGCCAGGCTCAACATCACGAATTAATACAATGCCATCAATGGGTGAGTGTATGGTGGCTTTCGCCAGAGTTGTTAATTCTGCATCTAAAGCTGCTTGAGATTGAGCTACTAATGCTTTAGCACTGGTAAGGTTCGCGATCGCTCGATCATACGACGCTTGTGATATGTCCAACTCTTGTATTGAATATAAGCCTTTATTTACCAGTTCTCGGTAACGAATTAGGGCTTTGTGAGTTTCTAAAATAGTTGCTTCTACTTGTTTAACCTGTGCTTTAGCCGAATCAAGATATGCTTTTGCTTGATTAACTTTGGTCTGCAACTGGTCTGTGTTCATGTTGGCAAGTATTTGGCCTTTTTTAACGTAATCGTTAAAATCCACCAATACAGTTTTAATCGTACCAGAAATTTCTGAGCCAACTTCAACTTGATTGACGGGTTGTAGTGTACCTGTAGCCGTAACAGTAATACTTAAAGATCCACGGCTGACATTGGCTGTTTTATATTGCAGCGTTTGTGACTGACTACTACTCCACATTTGCCATACTAGAATAGCGATAACAACAATGACCCCAGTGCCCCAAAACCATTTTTTAACGGATTTTTTCTTTCCATTAGATTGATCAAGTCCCAGAGTTTGACGAATATCATTACCCTGTGTAGTTATCGGCTTTTGCCTCTCTGGTGCCATGTCATGCACCTTTTATTATTAGAATATATATCAAGGCAGGGGTCCTTTACGTTAGACAATTGTCCTCGACATACTCGAGGACTGCTATTTAAATAGTGTAATGGTTAGCTGGACAAGCAATGTGATCTCAGTCAATTTAATGAGATATATCAAGGCAAATTAGTCATGATTAATAAACATGACGAGTATTCGCTCATTTTCAAAGCATATGCTAGCTAGAGTGATGTTGTTAACAGTATTTTTAAATGCATTTTATATCGCGAGATAGGATACAAAGGGACTTATCGTGTCAAATAAGCATCAAATAATAAATCGATAGTCCTATGGCAGACTTTAATGAGCAAGCGTAATATTAAAGCCGAAACCGTAGACATATACGTAGACATATAAATGTGTTGAAAGTATTTTTTATCTTTTTAATCAACAGAATATTTTTGCTCTTGTGGCATTTTATAGTAAGAATATATCGTTTTTTGGTTTACATAATGCTTATTTACTAAACTTAATATAATGTAGTAGATTTGATCAAGATCAAGCGTATTATTTATCTCAAGGACTAAACTTATTTATGTTGGTTAGATAATGTTGATTAGTCCTAGACAGTCTGATTACCCATTACAAACTTGTTTCTTTAGGAGACAAAATGAATTTTAAAGACTATTACACTATATTAGGTGTTGAACCTGATGCTGATGATAAAACGATAAAAAAAGCCTATAAAAAACTCGCTGTTAAGTATCATCCAGATGTAAGTAAACATCCTGAAGCAGAAGAAAAATTTAAAGAAATTGGTGAAGCCTATGAAGTTTTGCACAATAGTGAAGAGCGTGCACAATATGACGAATTGCGTCATCATCACCTAAATAGAAGCCAAAGCAGGGGCAGTGCTGGTCAAGGTTGGGGTCAACAAAACGATCCACAAACGGATCAAGAGTTTTCTGACTTTTTTAATTCAATTTTCGGTGGACGACATACAGGTTTTGAGCAAGGTGGCCAGCAACGTAGTAGCCAAACTAGACGTGCAAAAGGTCAAGATGTGGAAATGGAATTCCCGATGTTTCTAGAAGAAACCTTAGTAGACACACTCAAACCCGTGTCGTTTACTTTGCAACAGCGTGATGCCCGAGGTCATATTGTTGAGCAACCTAAATCCTTAAAAGTTAAAATTCCTGCTGGTGTTGCTAATGGTGAACGTATTCGCCTTAAAGGGCAGGGTGGAGCCGGACAAACTAAAGCTGATAATGGCGATCTGTATTTACAAATTCGCTATGCGCCGCATCCTTTATTTGATGTTGATGGTAAAGATTTGAGTATTGTTGTGCCCATTGCACCATGGGAAGCGGTGCTGGGTACTAAACTAAAAATCCCGACTTTAACGGGTAATATTCAAGTTAGTATTCCGGTAAATAGTCAATCAGGACAACGCTTGCGCATAAAAGGTAAAGGGTTACTGAGCAAAAAAGCGCATGGTGATTTATATGCGGTACTCAAGATTGTTGTTCCTAAATCAACAGATGATACAAGCAAAAAATTGTGGACTGAATTAGCCGAAAAAACAACATTCGACCCACGTGACAGTTGGAGTAAATAATGATGCTGCAAATTAATATAAGCGAACAAGACCGTTGGTTAAGTAGCGATGAACTGTGTGAGTGCAGTGATATTAGTTCTGCATTGCTGCTTGAACTTGTAGAGCACAGTATCGCGATTCCATTTGAGGGCGTTGAATTAGCACAATGGCAATTTAGTGTGGAAAATTTGCTTGTAGTACAAAAAGCGACCCGAATTCAGCGTGATCTTGCGCTCGATTGGGGAGATACCGCGTTAATTCTACAATTACTCGATGAAAGAGAACAATTAGAACGACAAGTATTAATGCTAAAACAGCAACTAAAACGATTTAAAGCGTAGCGACATGTTGTCTAGAATTAACCATCTAATAAATCTAGGTGTTTTGTTTAAGCAATGATTGTCCGCTTTGCAAGTGTGCTCTCAATATTGAATAGCGTGTTCATTTGTTCATTTGTTCATTATTATCGCCCGTTTATCTTTCAAGATGAATTTGTAGCTGTTTTTTTGGTATTAAATAAAAACCATAATGAAGCAAAAATCAGTCATCGGTAACGTGATAGACATAAGTCAGAATTGTTGTTCTACTATTTTGGTTAAATGGATATTTTTCGTTAAATAATCATTATATTTCAAAGTGTTAGGCTAAATCTTTAGGGTTGAATCTTACTCCGTGATTTCTTTACTCCCGCAGGTTTACTTGAATCAAACTCAATATTGAAAACCAAATCAACATTGAGCCTGACTCGCCATTATTTAGCTAACCGCTACAATTGTGTATGACGTTTACAAATGTTTATTAAAACGTTTAGCCGCTAACAACACGCCAACACAGGTAAAGCCGAGTAACCACAATGCATCCTTGCCTAATGATGTCACTTCTGCTTCTCGAAGTACTATTCCTCTAACCATACGAATGAAATGGGTTGCAGGTAGCATTTCTGCAGCCCATTGGGCTCCAATTGGCATAGCTTCATAAGGAAACATAAAGCCAGATAACAAAATGGATGGCATTAATACAAAAATGGTCAATTGCATCGCTTGAAGCTGAGTATTAACGATGGTGCTAATGACCAATCCTAAAGCCAAACTGGCACAAATGAACAAAAATGAAGCGAGTAATAAAGAATCTAGGCCACCGCGGACAGGAACTGAAAATATCCAGTGTCCAGCACTGAGAATAATCGCAACTTGGATTAATCCGACTAAAATGTAGGGGATTATTTTACCCAACATCAGCTCCAGAGGGTGTACTGGAGTGACAATTAAAAATTCCATGTTACCCAACTCCCGCTCTCGAACAATGGCAGCGGAGGTAAACATAATCATGGTCATCGTTAAGATAATAGCCAGTAACCCTGGGACAATATTGACTGCTGAACGTTGCTCTGGGTTAAAATATTCGACTACTTCAAATGTCGGTACGCTCATTACGGTTGCACGGTTAGCCACTTCGTTCAGTGGTAAGGTTCTCAGCGCTCTGATCGTTGAGGCTACCATAGTATCCGAGCCGTCTAATAACCATTGTCCCACCGGACGAGTTATTTGTGATGATTCCCGTTTTGAATCATAGGAGGGATGAATCAACAGTCGTTGAGGCAAATCAACGGGTACATAGAGTACTGCTTTGACTTCTCCGTTGGTAATGGCTTTCTCGGCTTCCTTTATAGAGTAGTATTGATGTACGAAATCAACTGCTTGTGTAGCTACCACTGTTTGTGTAATGGCTCGGCTATAGGTAGTTTGACTCATGTCGATAATACCTGCAGGCACATGGCGAACATCGGTATTGATGGCATAACCAAATAATACTAATTGCAGCAAAGGGATCATGACTATCATGCCAAAAGTCATTCGGTCTCTTGACAGTTGTTTCAATTCTTTGACGACAATGGCAATTAACCTACCCCACATGTCGACCTCCAGTACTGGTGACAAACACATCTTCAAGACTCGGCCTAACTATTTCAAGCTTATATTGCTGACAAACAGGGCTAAGCAATTTAATGGGTTCTGCTATGGAGTCATCTATTAGCACTCTTAACCGAGTGCCAGATTGAGATGCGGAAATAACCGCTTTTATGTCAGTTAGTTTCTGTTTTAACGACCTTAAATCATTGCCAGTCACTTCAATAACCGTGGCACCCATGGATTGCATTAACTCACGCGGTGTACCGTCGGCTCGTTTGATACCATTTTCCAAAATGGCTAATTGATGGCAGCGTTCTGCTTCATCCATATAGTGGGTTGAAACCAAAATTGTGGTGCCATTTTCACTGAGGTCAAACAGGTGTTCCCAAAAATCACGACGGTTTTGTGGGTCTACAGCTGAAGTGGGTTCATCAAGAAAGAGTAATTCAGGACAATGCATAATGGCACATGCAAGAGCCAAGCGTTGTTTTTGCCCGCCGCTCATGGTTCCAGCTAACTGTTTTTGTTGTTGTTCTAGATCATATTGTGCCAGTAATGTTGATATTCGCGATTTATCTTTCACCCCATAAATAGCCGCAACAAAGCGCATATTTTCTAATACTGTCAAATTGTCATACAAGGAAAATTTCTGAGTCATATAACCAATTCTGCTTTTGAGTAACTCTTCATTCCCTTGTAGCGTTAATCCTAAAACAGTGGCTTCGCCAGAACTGGGTCTCAATAAGCCAGTTAACATCCTAATTAATGTTGACTTACCACAGCCATTTGGGCCGAGAAAACCATAAATACAACCTTTTGGTACCAGTAAATTCAGATCATCTACTGCCACTAAATCACCAAAACGACGCGTGAGTCCTTGAGTTTCGATTACATAAGAGGATTCATTCATGGTAAACGAACCTCTACGCCAATCCCTGTTGCTAAGTTTTCATCAGCAGGTAAGTCTATCTCTGTTAAATACATTAACCGGGCACGATCTCGTTCATTAAGTGCAAAGTAAGGTGTAAAGGCAGGGGTACTTCTGATGTTATGTACCGTTCCTGTAACAGGTTGTTTATGACCATCAATCCATACTTGTACTGAGTCACCTTGGTTTATTTTACCTAGCGCCGTTGCTGGTAAATATACTCGGGCATAAAGACGATCGCTGGCCAAAAGCGTTATTAGTTGAACATTAGCAGCAACGCGATCGCCAAGCTTCCAAGGTAAAACATCTACAACACCTGACTTTGGAGCGAGTATGCTTAAATCGGCTAGTGATTGCCGTGCATCGGCCAATGATGCTTGCGCAGCGTTTGTTTGCGCTTGTGCTTGAGCAATCTCTTCGCTGCGAGTACCATTTTTAAGTTCTAACCATTGTTGTTTTGCTTGGCTTAATTGGGCAGTTGTTTGATCTTTTAGTGCTTTAGCTGAATCATATTCAGATTTTGCCACCAATTTTTTTAACCAAAGGTCCTTCATTCGGACATAGCTTCTTTCTGCATCTTGGGCTTGAGCCTGCACAGCAAGCATTGCGGCATTGGCTGCTGCAAGTTGTTCTAAACGAGCCCCAGTTTGCAGTTGATTTAGTTTTGCTTGTGCTTGAACAAGTAAGGCTTGTCGTTGATCAATTAGCAATTGCGCGTGCCGGGGATCAAGTTGAATTAATAAATCACCTGACTTTACCGTCTGTCCTTCTTCAACAGCAATAGTGCGAATTTGCTCTGAAACAGGTGCTGAAAGTATTATTCGATCTCGTTCAATCAGCCCCATTGCAATTTCACCTTCTTCACCAGAACAACCAGCGAATAGAAAAATTATCGACAACCATAATAGATGACGTTTCATCATTGAGCTCCTGACTCTGAAGATTGTTGAGATGGGTCTTGGAATAGCCCTTGATTCATTACATTTATATTATGTTTAAGCAGATTATCGAGCATTGATTGGCTAAGTGGTAAATTTAACTC
The DNA here is from genome assembly GCF_006385555.1 of Shewanella polaris. Lineage (NCBI taxonomy): Bacteria > Pseudomonadati > Pseudomonadota > Gammaproteobacteria > Alteromonadales > Shewanellaceae > Shewanella > Shewanella polaris. The sequence goes on from NZ_CP041036.1 coordinate 2,061,657, forward strand.
GTCGAGTATCACTTTAGGCGCAATTAATGGGAACACCATTAAACTGATAAAACTTAACCGGACCCATTGTGGATCCAGTTGTGGATTGAGTCTTTGTTGATGGGATAAGTCCTGAATCCAGTCACCTGCAAACCCAAGCATTTCTTGAATAACATGCGATACAATGCTGAAAGCTTCATCACTGGTCTGTTGATTCAATACTTGAAATATTAACCGCGGCAGAGCAGGGGTTTTTTCCATCATTTGATAATAGGCACTCATTAATGCCCCTGGAGAATTGTTTTGTTTTTTCAAATCTTGTTTAAACATACTTGCTACGGGAGCAACTGTTTCTCGAACCATGGTTTCAAACAAACCCGCTTTGGAGTCAAAGTAATAACGGATCATAGCGGCATCGACATCAGCTCGTCGTGCTAATTCTCGGATTGAGACTCGATCATAGCTGTTGTGAAGGAAACAACCTTGTGCCGCTTCAATGAGTGCTGCACGGGTTTGTGTTTCACCTTTGGGTCTTCCAGGTTTATCAGCCATTTCGAACTCCATTTATTCATCAGTTGATGAATAATAACAAATACTGGCAAAGAGAATAGGACATTAATTCCACAATTTAATATCCGGTGAGGAATTACATTAATAAAAGCACTTATTAATATGGATAAGAACTATCGTTTTGCTACATACTTAGGCTAAATATTAAACAGGTTTATTGACTAGGGGAATAAACTCCAAATCATTAATGAAGTAAAACTTATCTTGTGCATTGAATATTATTCTTGTTATTTAAAGGTAAATATAAAGCGTTGACAGATTTTTATAGGGTTCAGTTGGCTCTCTTAGTACTATATGGCATATAAATGTCTGTTTATTATTTATTTTTGTTATTTTTAAATAAGTCTAATTTTTAAAAAACACTGAAATATTTAGCTTATTTTGCTAAAATGCGTTATTGAAATTTAAACGACTGTCAGATTAAAAGGGCAAGGTCGCTCTAACCGAGGTGATATGAATATGAATAAGGACAAATACAGTATAGATAATACCGATTATACTGTTGGACAAGATAACATCCAAAAATGGGGCTTTGATATACATAACGCCGTTTTTGGGATTAGTGCAGGTTTAATCGCTGCTTTTTTAATTGCATTATTAATTATCGATCCGGCAACATCGAAAGCATTTTTAGATGGTTTAAAATGGCAGATTATAGGAACATTTGACAGCCTATTTATGTGGTCAGCCAATATTTTTGTGGTGTTTTGTTTGGCATTAATTGTGTCACCTTTCGGTAAAATTCGCTTAGGTGGTGATGACGCAAAAGCCGATTATTCAAGACTTTCTTGGATAGCAATGCTTTTTGCTGCAGGTATGGGAATTGGCTTGATGTTTTGGGGCGTTGCTGAACCCTTAGCGTATTACACTGGATGGTATGAAACACCATTAAATGTTGTTGCTAATACACCTGAGGCTGCGGAGCTTGCGCTTGGTGCAACCATGTTCCACTGGGGATTACACCCTTGGTCAATTTATGGCGTGGTCGCGTTGTCTATGGCTTTCTTTGCTTATAACAAAGGCTTACCTCTTTCTATTCGTTCTGCTTTTTATCCAATATTGGGTGACCGCACCTGGGGTTGGCCTGGACATATCATTGATATTTTGGCCGTATTAGCCACATTATTTGGTTTGGCCACTTCATTGGGTTTAGGTGCCCAACAAGCAGCAGCAGGAATCCATCATGTGTTTGGCATTGAAGCCGACCTAACCCTACAAATCACTATTATTGTAGTAGTGACGATGTTAGCTGTTATCTCGGTAGTACGAGGCCTTGAAGGTGGTGTTAAAGTCATAAGTAATATCAACATGTTACTTGCTGTTGCTTTACTCATTTTTGTTGCACTGGTTACTTTCGCTGTTTCTATGGGTACCATTCCGACAACTGTAATGGGTTATATTAAGAATATTATTCCATTGAGTAATCCAATAGGCCGTGAAGACGAAGCTTGGATGCACGGCTGGACTGTGTTTTATTGGGCGTGGTGGATTTCATGGTCACCATTTGTGGGTATGTTTATTGCTCGCATCTCACGCGGTCGTACAGTACGTGAATTTCTTGCCACTGTATTGATAGTGCCAACCGTAGTTACTATTTTATGGATGTCTGTATTTGGCGGTATCGCCATTGATCAAGTTGTCAATAATGTAGGTACATTGGGCAGTAAGGGGTTAACTGAAGTTCCGCTAGCCATGTTCCAAATGTTTGATTCGTTGCCTTTAGGCAATCTGTTATCAATGTTAGCTGTGCTACTGGTATTGGTTTTCTTTATAACCTCTTCAGATTCTGGTTCGCTAGTTATCGACAGTATTACTGCTGGTGGCAAAATTGATGCTCCGATCCCTCAACGTATTTTTTGGGCCGTAATAGAAGGTGCAATTGCAGCTGTTTTATTATGGGTTGGTGGCACTCAAGCGATTGAGGCACTGCAAGCAGGTGCCATTTCGACTGGATTACCGTTTACCATTGTTCTATTGGTTATGTGTGTCAGTTTGTTGATGGGTATGCGCACCGAAAAACATAATAAAAGATAGATTTATACTTGTATTAAAAAGCCGATGATTTATTCATCGGCTTTTTTTTAAGAATTAATCTTATGGAGGTAGTATTTATAGCCACAATTTTCTAATCGCAGTATCTGGACTGAAATGATACTTAATTTGTGCTTGAAACAATTCTGCGGTAGCAATTGCATCGGTTAAGGCATCGTGTGATGAGTAAGCGGGTAAGTTGTAGCGTTCACGACTATTAGCAAGACGGATCGACGCAGGGCGCCTTCTTTTAAAGAAGTTAAACAGTCCCTTTGATTTCTCTCGTTGTACATTAGCCTCTATCTGCATCGTATCAACAACCGGAAAGATAATTCCTTCATCAATCAACAAGCGTAGAGTGTGATCAAGAAAGTCACGTTCTATATGCCGAAAATGCACTACAACGACTTTTCCCGCGAGTTCATCTAACAACTGTTCCAATATCAGCAATAGATTGGGTGCACCTTTTAAATCAGAGTGGGTGATACCGTGGATAATAATCGAGTCTTCTTGTAATATATCCTGCGGATTGAGATACCATTCTTTTGCTTTACTGCAAAAAATACGCTGTATATTAAAGGGTACTAATCCAATACTAATAATACTGTTTTGTTGTGAATCTAAGCCTGTGGTTTCAAAATCCAATGCCACAAATTCAATATCGCTTAATGGCGTATCATTTTGATAGGTTCCGACATTATAAAAATCACATAAGCGTCGGTCTTTACTATTTTTTGCTTGTAATTTTAGAAAGGCTTCCCAGTTTAAAATCTCCTGGTTACTGAAGTTATTCATGAGTTAACCTTTAATGTTGTTGGACGTATACCGATATTTTAAAAAGTTTTGTGCATTGCTTAATACTAAGAAAGCATCTTTAAGATTTCTTCTTTCAAAATTAGACATGCTTTCCGGCTCGATATTATTATCAGGCTCGATTCCAGATTCTATATCAGAGGACTGATGGCGCAACCGCACCAAAGAGATAAGCTCCATCGCATGCTGTAAATCTTCGCCCTTTGATGTGGGCAAAATACCCGCTTCGATGATATCTTCTAAACGTTCAAAGGAGTTTTGTGATAACGAACCAATTGCCAAAGCGTGTACTCGAATAAGATCTGCCAATGGTGCTGTTCCACGGCGTTTTAAATTAATCGAGTTATTATGACGGCCATCTTTTTCCATCACAAAATCTTTAAAAAATCCCAAAGGAGGTTTACGATTAAGGGCATTATGGGCCAGACAGGCTAAAAATCGGTTGTTTTTCTTAGTTTTCTTGCGGATGAATGCATTTAACTGCTTAGCCCATTTTATACGGCCATATACACCCGTTAGATCAAAGAAAATAGAGCAGTTTAATAACGCTTGAGGATTCGGATTGTCTATCCAGTCACCAAAACACGCTTCCCACTCGGAGCGGGTTTTACGGTACTCAGGGTTACTGGCCATAATATCACCGGTGCAGTAACTGTAACCGCAAGCGGCCAAACCATCACAAACAAAATCGGCTAATTTTTCAAAATACTCACCATGCAATGCTACTTGATAACTATTATCTAGAATAATGGCATTGTCTTGATCGGTAACCATGAGCTGTTCATCACGAGCCATCGAACCGAGCGCTAAAAAACAGTAGGGCACAGGTGGCGGGCCGAACTTTTCTTCTGCAAGTTCTAATAAACGCTGCTTAAAGTTACGGCCGATTTCAGACATTGCCCGTCCGACCATATGAGAATTTGCGTCTTCATTTACCATTCGAACAAAACAGTTTTTTAACTGGCTAGAAAGCAGTACTAAATCCTCACTACTTTTTTGCTGGAAAATACTGCTGACAAACAACAGACTATTTTGAGATTCGTAACGAATAATATCAGCAACTTCAATCAGACCAATGGGTTTTTTATTTTTGATAATAGGCAGATGATCAATGTTATGACGTAACATGAGTAACATAGCTTCAAAAATATAAGCGTTATGATCAAGATAGATTAAATTTGTCGACATGACCTGTGAAATAGGACTATCAACATTTATCCCAGCAGCTACGACCTTAGAGCAGAGGTCATGTTCAGTAATAATACCAACAAAACTGTTTTCCATAGGATCATCTATATTGGGATCATTAATTAATACGGCAGAAATGTTCTCTTCAGCCATTGTCTTAGCAACAGCTTGAATAGTGCTACTACAGGGAAGAATAAGTGGTTCTCTGGTCAGTAATGTTTTAACTTTTGAGGTGGTTAGTGCATTGGCATCATCGGTGTTACCTTTTACCGCCTGCTTTAAACGGGTGGTATCTTCCACTTCTACAAAATCAGCGAAATCATCATATTGCTCACATAAATCATTGAATACAGACTCTGGAATACAATAAACAAGCGTATCTTTGACCGCTTTGGCTGGGAAACGCACTTTGTTATTGGTCAACAGGCCCATTTGTCCAAATAACTGACCTTGATCAAGACGATTATACAGTTCACCTTTACGTCGAAATAGCTCTACGACGCCACTGCGGATCATGTACAGTTCTTTAATTTTGTCATTAAAATTAATAATCATACTATCTGTTTGGTAATATGAAATCTCAACGCTTTGAGCCACTTCAAGTATCGCTTTTTCGGGAAGTTGATCAAAAGGGGCATACTGAGCAATAAAACTTTGAATTTCGAGTAATTCGGCTGACATTAATAGGCCTGCTAATGTGTATTGACTGGAGCTTTTGTGTATAGCTATACAGACATTATACGAGTTATAGCTGCAATATGTGCAGCTATAATTACAGGCGAATATTTTACCTTTGATTTGGTATTGATTGATTGTGCGATGTTTACAATTGATAATAATAAAAGTCATTGATTATAAATGGCTTTTATTAAGATTGTTAACGGTGCTTTAAAGATTGATTTAGAAATACAGTCACTTTTAAAAAAAATAATGTGGTTCATATTAAGCTTGAGATAACCCCTCTGCATTGGTTGTTTTTATTGAAAAATGTCTATTAGTTTTTATCCTTATCTTTTTCATTGCCTCACAATTAGAGTTGTCTTTGTCAGCTTCTTCGTTCTCGTTGTCGTCGACAGTATCGCTATTAAAATCAGATAATACCTCGGCCAAATGAGCTCGTGAAACCTGACCTTGTAAATCGCCTTAAAATCCACAACAGGTATAGGGAGATCTCAAGCCATAATCGCTGGAAGGTGGCCTACAAGCAGATCATCTGGTGAAATGGGGGGCAAGTCTTCTAACTTAAAATCTTCCATTGGTTCTTCATTATCGACTTTTACAGGTTCTTCGAGTATTTCTTGGCATATAACGCCAGAACATCGTCTTCGTTTACATAATAGGCCCTAATCAAAAACGTCTATAAAAGACATATTAAAACAATCAGGATAATTGATCTTGATCAAATGATGCTCGTTATGTGAGCGCTAAAATTGTTGGGTAGGTTGAGATTTTGGTTGTACGTAAAGCCAGAATCAATCAATTTTACTAGCAGATTTAAAGATGTAAGGAGATTTTGTTATGAACTTAATTCCTAAAAATTCACTTTTTGATGTGACAGACTTTTTTGGCAACTTTTATGCTCCCACTGTTGAGGGGGAAAAGGATGTAGATTTTTTTAGTCCTCGGGTAAATATTAATGATAATGAGGATCATTATGATATTACCGCCGACTTACCGGGTGTAGATAAAAAGGATATTCATGTTTCACTTGATGGCGATGTACTAACCATTGAGGCATCGACAGCCGAAGATAATGAAGTAAAAGACCACGGGCAAGTGATCAGAAAAGAACGTCGTACAGGTCAATATGTCCGCCGTTTCACTTTAGATGGCAAACCAAGTGAAGCCGATATAAAAGCCTCATTTAAAAATGGAGTGCTTCAATTGAAAGTGCCTAAACTTGGTGGGAAAAAAGCTGAAACTAAACTAATCCCCATTCAATAACAAAGCCAGTATAAATTGTTGCTATAAAATAAATTAATGAGGTAAAGCTTAGAAATGTATTAACCATCTATATTTAATAAAATGGTTAATAAAACGTTTTATAAAGCAATAACTCAAATAATAGATATATCAACTTTATACATGTAGTGGTCGCATAAATCATTATTGATAACGATTAAAAAGCCCGCTAATTTAGCGGGCTTTTTGTTAACGTTTAATCATCAAATAGTTGTTTATTGGGTTTTAAATTGGCCTATCTGTGCTTTTAATTGTTGAGATAATTGGTCAACTTGAACACTCGCAGTATGTGACTGTTCGGCATTGGCAACGGTTAAGCGAGTTTCATCACTAATATTAACAATGTTACGATTAATTTCATCACTCACTGCCGTTTGCTCTTCCGCCGCAGTTGCAATTTGAGTCGCCATATTGGCAATGGTAGCAACAGATTGGGTAATTTTAGTCAGTGCTTCACCCGCCTGAGCTGCTTGCTCAGTGCTATTTTTAGCTTGTTGGCTACTTGCTTCCATAACGGTTACAGCGCCTTTTACACCTGTTTGCAATCGACCAATCATTTCTTGAATCTGATTGGTTGAATCTTGAGTGCGCTGAGCTAAGGTGCGAACTTCATCGGCAACAACGGCAAAGCCACGGCCTTGTTCTCCGGCACGTGCGGCTTCAATTGCAGCATTTAACGCCAGTAGATTGGTTTGGTCTGAAATACCACGAATAACGTCCAAAATAGTGCCAATATTATTGGTATCGCTTTCTAATTTATAGAGTGCACTCGCGGCTTGTTCCACCCCTTTTGCTAGATGATCAATTGAATCGATAGTTTGGCGAACAACCTTGTCGCCTTGTAGTGCTTGTGCATCTGAATCATGTGCTGCTTGGGCGGCTAACTCGGCATTGTTTGCAACTTCAATGACGGTTGCTTGCATTTGATTCATTGCCGTGGCGACTTGTTCTGTTTCACTTTGTAGTCGTTGCATACCATTTAAGGTTTCATTACTAGCAGATGCTAACTGTACACTTGTTGTGCCTAATTGTTGTGTGTTGCCATTAAAATCAATGATCAACTCACGAATGTTCGCCACGAACACATTGAAGCTCGATGCCACTTTAGCAATTTCATCATCACTACTATCGTCTAACTTTACGGTTAGATCCTTTGCTCCAGATGCCACATTGCGCATTGATTCATCAAGTTTGTTAAGTGGAGTTAAAATACGTTGATAAAGAATTATCATCATTATCACAATAAATAACCCGAGGCCAATGCTTCCCCATAATTGCACCCTCGAAGCCGAAGTTGTTGCAATAAGAGTTTCATTTACCGTTGAAACAAATTGTTGATCCAGTTCTTGAGCCAATAAATCTAAGTTTTCTGCTAATTCTCCCGCAGAGTCATCAAAGCCACCAGCGTCTTTCATTAATGCGTTACCCGCTTCAGTACCTTGGGTTAAATAGGCGTCGGCCATTCTTATACCAGAATCGTACAATAAATTGACTTGGCGTTTAATATTTTGTGCCTGCACTGCAAATTCTGGAGCGTATTTAATTAACTCATCAATCTGTTGTAGGGCTCCGCTCTTGCTTTCAAGTGCTTCAGACTTAGCTTCATCACTTTTGGTTGCCCCCACATCGGTTAGAAATTGTTGTATTTGCACGACATAATAACGAGTATCTTTTAATGCAAATATTGCATGAACTTGTAGCTCTTCTTTTTCAATATTTACATGTATACGCTCTTGTTGAACACTCATTATCAAAGCCAACACCATTAGTGACGTTAACGTTAGTACAATGGTAATTTGGAGCATTCTCTTGATGGAGAACTTTATATTCATAAATAACCCTTAACGTAAATAAAATGATGTCATGCAATGTAAAGAGAATATCGTGTTATATAATTATTGTCATTTAACAGCGTTGATTTTTTGAACCTATGTCTAATTAAAGAGTAGTTTTATTTGTTAGGGCGAAGATTGTTGTTATTTTTATACCCTAAAATGTTGTTGTTTGGATGTTTTTAGGTTTGTCTTTGGTTGTTTATCGGTAGTTTTTATGTTGGTTAATTGTGACTGTTTTTATTGAAAAATCAACTTTTAGTTGTAGTCAGTAAATAAACCAACACTTACATATTCTAAGGTGGGGCATAAAAATGACTAAATTGTTTTGATCTGTTGGGTGAGTAATGGATGATAAAAAAGAAAATATTCTATATGTCAGTAATCGAAAAAGTTTCAATAAAAAACGCGCCAATTGGCGCGTTTAAAAGTTTGTTATTTAAATGATTAGAAACTTGCTGAGCGAGGTGCGCGAGGGAAGGGGATAACATCACGAATGTTGTTAACGCCAGTCACGTATGACACTAAACGCTCAAAACCTAAACCGAAACCAGAATGTGGCACTGTGCCATAACGGCGTAGGTCACGATACCACCAGTAATCTTCTTGGCTTAAATCCATTTCAGCTAAACGCATATCAAGTACGTCTAAACGCTCTTCACGCTGTGCGCCACCGATAATTTCACCAATACCTGGTGCTAATACGTCCATCGCGGCAACAGTCTTACCATCATCGTTTAAGCGCATATAGAAAGCTTTAATGTCTTTAGGATAGTTTTTAACGACAACAGGCGCTTTAAAATGCTCTTCTGCTAAATAGCGTTCGTGCTCAGATTGTAAATCAATACCCCATTCAACTGCGAATTCAAACTTCTTACCACAGTTTTTAAGGATTTCAACCGCATCAGTGTAATCTACTTGGGCAAAATCACTGCTAACGAATGATTGCAAACGTTCGATAACGGTTTTATCAACACGTTCGTTAAAGAAGCTTAAATCATCCATGCGTTCTTCAAGTACGGCTTTAAAGGCGTACTTGAGCATTTTTTCAGCTAACTCAGCGGCATCATCCAATGTGGCAAATGCCACTTCAGGCTCAACCATCCAGAATTCTGCAAGGTGGCGAGTGGTGTTTGAGTTTTCTGCACGGAATGTTGGCCCAAAGGTATATACTTTAGACAATGCACAAGCATAGGTTTCTGCGTTTAACTGACCCGATACAGTCAAGAATGATTCTTTACCGAAGAAGTCTTTATCGTAATCAACTTTACCATCGGCAGTGCGAGGTAAATTTTCCATGTCTAATGTTGATACGCGGAACATTTCACCTGCACCTTCACAATCAGACGCAGTAATTAATGGGGTTGATACCCAGATAAACCCTTCTTCATGATAGAAGCGGTGAATGGCTTGTGATAAACAGTTACGTACACGGGCAACGGCACCAATAATATTGGTACGAGGACGAAGATGGGCCAGTTCACGTAAATGCTCAATAGAATGACGTTTAGCCGACATTGGGTAAGTATCTGGATCGTCAACAAAACCCGTGACTAGGATTTCGGATACTTGCAATTCAAATGCTTGACCGGCACCAGGAGAGGCAACCACTTCACCCGTCATGACGACAGAGCAGCCTGCAGTCAATTTCAATACATCGTCATTGTAATTGGCTAGGCTATTTGGCACGACACCTTGAATAGGGTCGAAACATGAACCGTCATACACGGCTAAGAAAGAAATACCCGCTTTTGAATCTCGGCGAGTTCTTACCCAGCCACGGACAGTGACTTGCGAACCAACGGCGTGTTCACCTTTAAATACAGAAGCGACAGATGCAATGCTCATTGTTGCTTTATTCTCCAACGTATCGAATATAAATATAAATTTGGGCTTTATCTTACCTTGCTGGTGGCTTTTCTCAAGCTGAAAACGCTATTCTAGGGTGATTATTATGATACTTTTAGTTAAGTCGGTTAAATATATGGCTAATTAGTCTTTTATTGTCCCGTTTATTAAGGAAAGTCCATGTCTCGATTAGGAATTATACAAGTGGTGTTGACCATTTTGTCGTTATTAGGCTGGAGCTTAGCCATTTATGCGTTGATTATTTTTGGTGAAGCTAGGCCTGATCGCGCAGTTGGATATTTTTTAAGTAAAGGGGTGTCGGTGCGATTAAACTGGGATCCCGTATTAACCATTAAATTAGAGTATTTAATTTGGTGGTGTGCAGGTATTAGTTTTTTAAATTTGCTGGTTAATTTCTATGCAAAAACGACTACGCGAATGGGGTTTTGGGTCAATATACCATTGCTATTGTTAGTCTCGTTGTCAGCAGGTTTATATATCCGCTACGTGGTCTAATTGGCATTGTGAATATTATTGACATCAACTATGGGTTAAATGATTTATGAAGTATATCTTCAATGCTTGATCATTCATTTACATCGACATGACGGCAGAGTAAATCAATGATGGCGGCTGTTACACCCCAAATAAACTTGTCTTCAAATGGCATGAAGTGCACCTGATAATGTGCACCATAGCGATAATAACTTAGCTTATGATGATTACTTCTCTCAATAAAAAAATTCAATGGTACCAAGAAACAATCTTCCACTTCACCGGGGTCTAGCACTAACTCAAAAGGGTGTTTTACCATTGCCACTACTGGGGTTATCTCAAATCCTGTAAAGGTTTTATGGGGCGGAAATACACCTAGCACATCAACATTTTCTGGTGATAAACCAATTTCTTCGTGGGCTTCGCGCAGTGCAGTATAAATGGCATTAATATCTTCTGGCTCAACTTTGCCGCCTGGGAAGCTAATTTGCCCTGGATGGTGACGTAAATGCATTGGGCGTTTCGTTAAAATAAGGTGCAATTGTTGCTTTACTTCAATCACGGGTATTAACACCGCAGCTTGTCGACCTATGTATGATTGCGGGGCTGAAGGGATGGAAGAGCCCAGACGATGTAGATTGTAGCGTAAGGTGAATTCGTGTTTATTCATTATTATTTTTGTATCCAGTAAATGGTAATACAGTGGCTATCATGTGGGATTAAAACTTATGACAACTCAATGTATCACACCTGAAACAAGTCGATGATAGGTATCAATCTCTGTAACATTTCGCTTCAGTAAGATTAATCTTAGCAGTGACAGCGTCAGGCTAAAAGAAATGAATCGGGTAATAAAGATTATTAAACGACGCTTTATATGTCATTTATTCATTAAAATTAACCCTACCAGTTAAATCAAATTTTTAGTGACATAGTTTGCTTAAGTGCACCATTTTGTGATCTATGTCAGTTCATGGTGCGTTAAATGGCCTTAATATATTCGTATTGAACAAACATTCCAACTGTAACAAAAGTGCTAACTGACTGATTTTAAATAAATAGTCGCTGTCATTTTATTGCCATTAATCTGTATTCAATTTGTTATGATTAACTGGCATGTTAACTGCTGGAATTAATGCAGTTAATTAACGCGAGGGTGACAAATATGGAACTTGAAAAGTTACTGTATTTGCAAGGCGTAGGAGCAGAGTTTATCGATTGTGTCGGTAATCATGTCCACATTCCTGCTAAGGACAGGCAGGGTATTTTAACTACGATGTTATTGGAACCTTCATTTTATCAACAACATCTACAAACCGATCTACAGCAAGCCAATCAACCAGCATTAACGTCAGAAGCCTTGATGCAACACTGTTTATCGGATCAACAGATTGCCACCAGAATTGAACAACTTGATGTATTACCTTGGTTGATGCCGTTGCATAAGTTTCAGTGGTGTAATATCGATAAACCTCATGTTGATATATATCTTCCTGATAATTATTTATTTTCCTTTGTGGTTACCATTAGCGGTGATCACATTGACACTTTCTCAGTTAATGCAGATTTGAGTGATTGTGTTATCACTGGTGAATATATTGTCAACAATCAGCGCTATTGCCAATATAGATTAGCGCTTGATAAATCGAAATTTAAACATGGTTATTACCAAGTTAATATTGCGTTTTTAAATGACCCCGCACGAACTGAGATTTTACAAGGTCAATTAATGGTAGCGCCATCTATGGCTTATCAAGGTTGTTTTGCGCAGACAGCAACAAGCAGCAAGCAAACGTGGGGGTTAAATGCTCAACTGTATGCGATACGCAATGATAGCCAATGGGGAATTGGGGATTTTGGTAATTTGGCTGAGTTGATTGATTATGCCGCCCAAGCTGGTGCAGATTTTATTCTTCTTAATCCTCTGCATGCTTTGGATATCGGTCAACCAGAAAACCCAAGTCCTTATAGCCCAACTGACCGTCGTCGGTTAAATCCATTGTATATACAAATTGAAGCTGTTTATGAATATAAGGCGCTTAATGGCGAGTTATTATCACAAAAATGGCAGCAAAAAAGGTTTGTACTCAACCAGGCTAATTTGATTAATTATGAAGAAGTGCAAAGTCTTAAATATGCTGCTTTTGAGAAGTTGTATCAAATTTTTTGTGCGCAACATGTAAGGTTTGAAACCCCAAGGTTTAAAGCATATTCTGAGTTTTTAGAGCAAGATAAAGCAGCATTAATGCAGTTTGTTGAACTGGAAATAAAGTTAGCATCTAAATATTTCACTTATGATGCGGGTTTTTATTTGTATTTACAGTTTGTTGCCAGTGAACAATTACAAGCCTGTCAGCTTAATGCTAAACAATGTGGCATGAGTATTGGACTCATACGTGATTTAGCCGTGGGAGCGGTGAGTCATGGCGCCGAAATTATGTCAAATGCCGATTTATTTTGTGCCAATGCTAGCATTGGTGCACCCCCAGATCCCTTTGCTGAACATGGTCAAAACTGGGGTCTAACCCCAGTCGATCCCGTTAAATTGAAGCAAAATGATTTTAGTCATTTTGTGCAATTAATTCGCAGTAATATGCAAAGTTGTGGTGCGTTGAGGATTGATCATGTGATGGGGTTACTGCGTTTGTGGTGGTGGCCACTAGAGAAAGTGCTCGGTAATGGTTGTTATGTATATTATCCGTTGGACACTTTATTAGCGATTATTTGTTTAGAAAGTCAGCGTGCACGCTGTATTGTTATCGGAGAAGATTTAGGCATAGTGCCGCCCGAAATCGTGTCTCGTTTACGTGATGCAGGTATTTACTCAAACGAATTATTCTATTTCTGTCGACATTATGATGGCTTTAAGTCGCCACAAGATTATAAGCGCCAAAGCTTAATGATGTTAGCTAATCATGATGTATGCACGCTTTCAGCATGGTGGACTGGTGCTGATTTACGCTTAAGGCGTCAACTTGACTTGATTGAAACTGATGAAAAGTTGCAACACGTTATTACTCAGAGACAGCAATATAAACAGCAATTGATTGATTTACTGATCCGCGAACACGCGTTCGAACTGCCACAACAAACAGCATCATTAGAACAATTAGATTTCGATAAGGTGTTGTTGGCTTGGATCAGTGTCTCCGCTAAAGGAAATTCGCAAATGTTCAGTGTGCAATTAAGTGACTTGGTCGCCGATAAGCACGCGGTAAACATTCCCGGCACTTGGAAAGAATTCCCAAATTGGCAGCGCAGATTACCGCTATCAATCAAACAAATGTCCCAAAGCCCTAAGGTTGAACAGCGCCTTAATGCCATAAAATTAGCCAGACAATCCACCAAGTAGTTGTGGCGGCGTACCCCATCTACTTCCGATAAACGTGCTCATTAATGGATCAATGAATATGACTGTAGAGACTCTGTATTTTGAACGAGGTAGTGAAATTGCCTTATTAAATGGTGAATACACAGATGTGTTTTCCTTGCTTGGAATGCACAGTACTAATGATGCTAAAGGTTTAGTGGTTCGTTGTTTATTGCCTGGGGCGCTTAGTGTTGATGTTGTGAGCGTTAAAGATTCTCGTAAAGTGGCCAGCCTTGAGCAAGTTAATTCTCAGGGGCTTTTCGCTGGAAAAATGGGACGCAGAGTTAAACCATTTAATTATTTATTACGGGTGCAATATCCGTTATGTGAACAATTAATCCACGACCCCTATCAATTTGACAGTTTATTGAATCCGGATGATGTATACCTATTTGGTGAGGGTAGCCAACTGCAAACCTATCATTTTCAAGGGGCAAATTGGCGAGAACATCATGGTGTAACAGGCGTTCATTTTTGTGTTTGGGCTCCTAATGCCAAACTGGTGTCAGTGATCGGTGATTTTAATTTATGGAATAAGCAACGTCATATATTACGTCGCCACCCCGCTAGTGGATTGTGGGATATTTTCATTGCTGATGTTGAAGCTGGCCAACATTATAAGTACTCAATTTGCGATACCAATGGCAATGAGATCATTAAGTCAGATCCCTATGCGGTTTCAATGCAACCATCACCTCAAAATGCATCAAAAATACCTGTGCAAGAAAGCTATGATTGGCAAGACAGTCAATGGTTAATAGAGCGTGCTAGTCATCAGCCACATGTAGAGCCTATGTCCATATATGAAGTGCAATTAGGCTCATGGCGACGTACTGGTGAAGACGGCCAAGATTATATCGAATATCCACAACTCATTGCCGAGCTAGTGCCATACATCAAAGAGATGGGTTTTACTCATTTGCAATTAATGCCCATCAGCGAATACCCATTTGATGGATCTTGGGGCTATCAACCTGTGGGGTTATTTGCACCCACTTATCGCTTTGGTGATGCCAACGGCCTTAAAGCCTTCATTGATGCTTGCCATCAACAGAATATTGCGGTGTTACTTGATTGGGTGCCTGCACATTTTCCTAAGGATCCTCATGGATTGGCTCGATTTGATGGTACTTGTTTGTATGAGCATCAAGATCCCCGTAAAGGTGAACAACCTGACTGGGATACGTTAATTTATAATTATGGTCGCGCGGAAGTCCGTAGTTTTTTATACAGTAATGCTTATTACTGGTTGTATGAATTTCATTTTGATGGTTTGCGTCTTGATGCTGTGTCGTCAATGTTGTACCTCGATTACAGTCGTAACCCTGACCAATGGCTCCCTAATGAATTTGGCGGCCGAGAAAACCTTCAAGCTATCAGTTTTTTACAAGAGTTAAATGCACGTATGTATCAATGCTTCCCTGGCATTAATATGATTGCTGAAGAATCTACGGCGTGGCCTGGAGTGACACAAGCAACCAGCAATAATGGTTTAGGGTTTGGATTTAAATGGAATATGGGCTGGATGAACGACACCCTGCGTTATATCAGCTGCGACCCTCTTTATCGACGTTACCATCACAGTGAACTGACATTTAGTTTAGTTTACGCTTTTACCGAACAGTTTATTTTATCGTTAAGTCATGATGAAGTCGTACACGGTAAGGGGTCGTTGCTGCATAAAATCCCTGGTGATGATTGGCAAAAATTCGCCACCTTACGCGCCTATTATGGATTCATGTGGGCACACCCAGGTAAAAAGTTGATCTTTATGGGCAATGAGTTTGCGCAACGCAATGAATGGAATCATAACCAGAGCCTTGATTGGCATTTATTACAATATGCGCCACATCAAGGGGTACAAGATTGGGTTCGCGATCTCAACCAATTTTACCAACAGCATCCAGCACTATATCAACGCGATCATCATAGCGACGGCTTTCAATGGCTCGACTGTAATGATGCCGATAATAACATTCTAGTGTTTTGCAGATTTGGCAACGATAAACAGCAACCGGTAGTGATTGTTGTCAATATGTCGCCACAGGTTTATCACGATTTTAGAGTCGGGGTGCCAACTGACGAACCCTACATAGAAAGTCTCAATAGCGACCATCGTCATTATGGTGGCAGTCATGTGGTCAATGATGGCATTTATAAAGCACACGCTACACCTTGGCAAGGAATGCCCCAAAGTATAGTGATAACAGTACCGCCATTAGGCTGCAGTTTGTGGATACCTGAACAAGCAGGTCTAGACGACCCAATAGCGTAAATTGGCGAAGATAACAGATTTTTATTTTATAAGGGCATGTTATGGATATGACCAGCGGTTATGCTTACCCACTTGGCGCGACAATTGACGACGACGGGGTTAATTTCTCGTTGTTTTCGGCGCATGCATCCAAAGTGGTGTTGTGTATATTTGATTCCTCAGGAAAAGTTGAGGCGGCGCACTATATTATGTGCGGTCAAACACGACAAATTTGGCACTGTCATTTATCCGGTGCTCAAGCAGGACTACTCTACGGATACCGTGTCTATGGGCCCTACCAACCAGAACTGGGTCATCGTTTTAATCATAACAAATTACTCCTCGATCCCTATGCAAAAAAATTAGTCGGCGAGGTTACATATCATCCTGCGCTTTATGGCTATGACTTTGATTCAAAGGATGAAGATTTGTCATTTGACATCAGAGACAGCGCCCCATACATGCCTAAATGTCAGGTTGTCGATTGCGGATTTATTAATGATATTCCTATTGCACCACTTAATATTAGCCTTGCGAGAAGCATTTTATTTGAAACCCACGTTAAGGGTTTTACAAAACAAAACCCCGATGTCAGTTTGTCACAACAAGGCACTTTTTCAGGGCTTGGCAGCCAACCAATCATTGAATACTTGCAAAAATTAGGCATCACCGCGGTCGAATTATTACCCGTGCATGACTTTTTTGATGAAGCTTTTTTGATTGAAAAAGGCCTGACTAATTATTGGGGGTATAACAGCATAGCTTTTATGGCGCCGCATTCGGGTTATTTAACTGCTGAGGGTGATATATCAGAATTTAGACAAATGGTCTCAAAGCTCCACAATGCTGGGATTGAAGTTATCCTCGATGTGGTGTTTAACCATACTGCGGAAGGAAACCATTTGGGACCAACTTTCAGTTTCCGTGGCATTGACAATGCGAGTTACTATCGGTTATTGCCTAATGAAAAACGTTTCAACATTAATGATACTGGCTGCGGTAACACTTTTAATTTGAATCATCCCCAAGTGTTGATGTTAGTCATGGATTCTCTTCGTTACTGGGTTGAGGTGATGGGCGTTGACGGATTTAGATTTGATTTAGCCAGTTGCCTCGGCCGAGAAGCTTATGGCTTTGATCCTGGAAGTGGTTTTTTTGATGCAATAACTCAAGATCCTGTGTTGTGTAAAGTTAAGTTAATTGCAGAGCCGTGGGATATCGGTCCTGGTGGATATCAGTTAGGTAATTATCCGGTGGCATTCAGTGAGTGGAATGATCGCTATCGTGACGCTATGCGCCGTTTTTGGCGTGGAGACAGTGGTTTATTACCTGAATTTGCCAAACGTTTCCATGGTTCAAGTGACTTCTTTGAACATAACGGCCGTGGGCCAGCAGCCAGTATTAATTTTATTACCAGTCATGATGGCTTTAGCTTGCATGATCTTGTCACTTATCACGACCGCCACAACTTGGCTAATGGTGAAGATAATCGTGATGGTCATCAAGAGAACTGCAGTAGCAATTATGGTATTGAAGGTGAATGTGACGATGCCATTATTAATGCCATTCGTTCTCGGCAAAAACGCAATTTATTAACCTGCTTATTATTGTCTCAAGGGGTACCGATGTTATTGGCCGGAGACGAGTCTAGCCAAACCCAGCAAGGTAATAACAACGCGTATTGCCAAGATAATCCAATAGGTTGGTTTGATTGGCAGAAAATAGATTGGCCTTTGGTTAATTTCACTGCTCAGTTGATTAGTTTGCGAAAACGTTTTCCGATGTTGTGCCATCAAGCGTTTATTCATAAACCAGAAGCCTTATTTGACAATGGCTTAGCTTGGTTTAATCGCCAAGGTGAACCTATGACTAAATCACATTGGGGTGAACACCAAATCCGCACCTTGAGTGTCATTATAACCGGTAACTTAGGCCATGCAGATGTAGGCGAGATTGAAGATAGTACTGAGGCGTTGCTATTAATGATAAATGCAGGTGAGTTAACCAATTCTTTTATTCTGCCACAGTTACCCCATCTTCAAAATTGGCAGTGTTTATTACATATCCAAGACTGTGAGCCTGTGGTTGATGATAACCAACAAGTGAATTTAATGAGCCACAGTTTAATGTTATTTCATACCGAATTTACAAGGAGCAATTGATGACTACAGCGAAAGATAACGCCAATGTCGATAACACCAATGCCAGCGTAAGTGGCAGAAAAAGCAATAATCATATGAATGTTGCAGCCGAAATTTTAGCTGACCACCCGAATTGTTCGCTTAGCGAACCTTGTGACGGCTTATCGATATCATTAGCCAGACATATTCATTATGAGTTGTGTCGAGATGAACATGATAAACATGAATTATTTAACGCCTTGGCACTCAGTGTTAAGGAGCAAATGCTCGAAAATTGGCGTCAAACACGATTAAAAGATAATCAATACCCACAAAAACAAATTGCTTACTTGTCGCTTGAGTTTTTGATGGGACGAGCATTAGGCAATGCATTATTAAGTTTAGACATGACTGAAGAGGCACAAAAAATACTGACTGAATATTCCACCAATTTAGAAGACATGGAACAAGTTGAGCATGATGCGGGCTTAGGTAATGGCGGATTAGGTCGTTTAGCAGCTTGCTTTTTAGACAGTTGTGCCAGTTTAGATTTACCAGTTACGGGCTATGGTATTCGTTACCAATACGGCATGTTTGTGCAAAAAATTATCGATGGATATCAGGTGGAACGTCCAGACCGTTGGTTACGTAATGGCAATCCATGGGAAGTGCGTATTTCTAATCACAGTGTATCTGTGCCTTTTTACGGTCATACCGAAACCCATGTCAATAAGCCGGGAAATCGACATCATGTGTGGGTGAATACCCAAAATGTATTAGCTATTCCTTACGATATGCCTATCCCAGGGTTTAAAAATAAGCGTATTAATACATTACGATTGTGGAAGGCTGAAGCTAACGATGAGTTCGATTTATCTGAATTTAATGAGGGTGATTATACCGAAGCTGTAGCCACTAAAAATTTGGCTGAACAAATCACTATGGTGTTGTATCCCAATGACGCCAGTGTTAATGGCAAAGAATTACGTTTAAAGCAGCAATACTTCTTGTCTTCAGCCAGTTTGCAGGACTTGTTAGCGCGCTACGTACGCAAATTTGGTAAAGATTTTAGTCAATTTAGTACCTATAACGTGATGCAGCTTAACGATACTCATCCAAGTATTGCGGTGCCGGAGTTAATGCGACTGTTGCTTGACCAATATGGACTGGGATGGGATGAAGCATGGAAGATCACCACTCAATGTATGGCATATACCAATCACACACTATTGCCTGAAGCATTAGAGCGTTGGTCTGTGCCCATGATGAAAAATATGTTGCCTCGCATTGTTGAAATCATTTTAGAAATAAATGCGCGCTTTTTAGAAGTCGTGGCACATAAATGGCCTGAAGATATTCAAAAACTTACCGAGATGTCGATTATTGAAGAGGGTGGCGAACAGCATATTCGCATGGCTTATTTAGCCATCGTTGCCAGCTTTTCTGTCAATGGTGTTGCAGGATTACATACTCAGTTACTCAAAGAGGGGTTATTTAATAACTTTTATCAATTATGGCCCAACAAGTTTAATAACAAAACTAATGGTGTAACCCCTAGGCGTTGGTTAGCATTTTGTAACCCTAAATTAGCGTCTTTAATTAGCCGTCAATTAGGCGATAAATGGATTAACGATTTATCTCTCCTTACTGGGTTAAATGCCTTTATTAATGACAAGGCATTTGTAAAAGATTGGGCGCAAATAAAGTATGAAAACAAACAAGCATTAACCAAATTTGTTAAACAACAATGTGGCGTCGAATTTGACCCTAAGATGATGTTTGATGTGCAAGTTAAACGTATTCATGAATACAAACGCCAATTACTGAATATTTTACATGTTATCCATTTATATCGCCGTATCCTCAATGGGGATACACAAAATATAGCGCCACGCTGTGTATTAATTGGCGGTAAAGCTGCCCCTGGGTATGCCATGGCTAAACAAATTATTAAGCTGGCAAATAATGTTGCTCATATGATTAATTCTGACCCTAAAGTGACCCCGTATTTACGCATGGCATTTTTACCTAACTACAATGTCAGCGCGATGGAAAAAATCTGTCCGGGTACTGATTTATCTGAACAAATATCCACAGCCGGTAAAGAAGCGTCTGGCACCGGTAACATGAAATTTATGATGAATGGCGCGTTAACGATTGGAACGTTAGATGGCGCTAATATCGAGATGCTTGAAGAGGTAGGCAAAGAAAACTTTTTCCTATTTGGATTAGACGCTAGCCAAGTCAGCCAGACTCGAATTAATTACAATCCTCAACAAATTATCGAACAATCTAAAGCTCTGAGCGGAGTCATGAATATGCTAAAAAGCGGTCACTTCAATTTAGAAGAACCGGGTATTTTTGACCATATTATTAATTCGATTGTCGATCCCCATGATCAATGGATGACCGCCGCCGATTTCGACAGCTATTGCCTAACACAAGATCTAGTGGCAAAGACTTATCTTGATCAAGATAGCTGGCAACAAATGAGTATTAAAAACACCGCCGCTAGCGGGCGTTTTTCAAGCGACAACACTATAGCGGGTTACCGCGATGAAATTTGGATGAAAAAGTAATACAGGGATAGCGGCGTAATGCCGCTTAAAGTAGGCCATGGAGCAATGGTTATTCATGGCTATTTTCAATCGATAATTGGAGCTGCTTATGAGTGATATACGTTATATTAGCAATTTAACTCGTGATACCTATGCGCTTATTCTAGCGGGAGGGCGAGGTTCTCGTTTGCATGAATTAACCGACTGGCGAGCTAAACCAGCATTATACTTTGGCGGTAAATACCGGATTATCGATTTTCCATTGTCTAACTGTATTAATTCTGGAATACGTCGAGTGGGGGTGGTGACACAATATAAGTCACATTCATTAATTCGGCATATTTCTCGTGGTTGGGGACATTTTAAAAAGGAGTTAGGAGAGTCGGTTGAAATATTACCGGCATCACAACAAACATCAGGTAACTGGTATGAAGGCACTGCTGATGCAGTATTTCAAAATATCGATATTATTCGTCAGGAAGTCCCTAAGTATGTGATTGTCTTATCTGGCGATCATATTTATCGTATGGATTACGCGGGCTTGCTAGCTGCCCATACGGAATCTGGCGCAGATATGACCGTATGTTGTTTTGAAACCCCCATTGCTGAGGCCGCTGGTGCTTTTGGTGTGCTAGAAGTCGATAATACTAATCGAGTGATTGGCTTTGAAGAAAAGCCAACTAAGCCTAAACCCACACCTGATGATAAGCACAAATGTTTAGCTTCTATGGGGAATTATGTATTTAATACTAAGTTTTTGTTTGACCAGTTGAAAAAAGATTCTGATAACGAAAACTCAAATCGGGATTTTGGTAAAGATATTATTCCGGCAATTATTGATAATCATAACGTGTTTGCATTTCCTTTCGACAGTTCAGTTGATGGGCAGCCAGCATATTGGCGTGATGTCGGCACAATAGATTCATATTTTGAAGCCAATATGGAATTAGTGTCACCCACACCACCATTAAACCTTTATGATGCAAAGTGGCCAATTTGGACTTATCAAGCCCAGTTACCGCCAGCCAAATTTGTATTTGATGATGACGATAGGCGCGGAATGGCAGTCGATTCTATTGTTTCTGGTGGCTGTATTATTTCAGGTGCAAAAGTAAAACGTTGCGTATTGTTTGACGAAGTACGGATATGTTCGTATTCGTTTGTAAAAGACACGGTATTATTACCTGATGTAGTGGTATTAAAAAATTGTAAAATCCAGAATGCCATTATCGATCGTGGCTGTATCATCCCTGAAGGAATGGTGATTGGCTATAATCACGATCATGACAGGGCTAGAGGATTTAGGGTATCCGAAAAAGGCATTACTCTAGTGACACGTAAAATGCTGGGGTTACCTGTTGGCTATGAATAAGGAGCATTAATGACGCAATTGAGTGTAAAACGAGTATTGCTGGTGGCAGCAGAAAATGATGCACTGCACGGCGCGAAGGTGGGTGGCATGGCGGATGTTATTCGCGATTTGCCCCCAGCATTAGCTAAATGTGGTGTGATAGCTGATGTTGCTATGCCTAATTACGGTTTTTTGGCTCAAGAATACCGTGCCGTTCATATGGTTGATATTGAGGTTGAGTTTGAAGGTGACCATCATACCGTGGTGGTTTATCGGATGCCAAGACCACAACACAAAGATGATATAGCTGTAGTGCAGCAAGATATTGTTGACGATTCAGTGGCGCAAATATATTTATTTGATCATCCATTGTTTAATCATCAAGGCCAAGTGTATTGTAATGGCTCTGCCGACAGACCTTTTGCGGAAGATGCGACAAAATATGCCCTGTTTTCTCTTAGTGTTGCCACCAGCCTTGTAAAAGAATTATTACCGCGTGTTGACGTGTTACATCTGCATGATTGGCACACTGGCATGGTGGCGATGCTTCGCAGTTGTGTGGATGAATTCTCTGCGCTTAAGGCCTTACCTTGTGTATTTACTATCCACAATTTGGCACTGCAGGGAATTAGGCCGTTTATTGGTAATGATTCTTCTTTTACCCATTGGTTTCCACAATACATTGATAAATTAAACTCAATTGCCGATGTGAGCATTTTCGATCCACGCTATAACAACTGTGTTAATCCGATGCGAATGGGCATTGTGCTCAGCGATAAAGTGCATTTGGTTTCACCCACTTATGCACGTGAAGTATTAATACCGTCCGATCATCAAAAAGGTTTTTTTGGTGGCGAAGGATTAGAAAATGATTTGGCGACCAAAGTTAAGCAAAATAATTTAATCGGCATCATTAATGGCTGTGTCTACAAAGATGCTGTTTCTGAGCCTTTAGCCGATATTGCAAGCCATGCTGAGTTATTGTTGCAAGCTGAAAATACCATTATCAAATGGCAAGCTAAGACGACTCAGTTCAGTGCTATCGATTCTATTGCAATCGCGCGGATTGGTCAGTATAAACATGTGCTGTTAATGGACTCCATTTTACCTGAATTGCGCCAAGTTGAGCGTGAAGGGGATCGTTTTCTATTAACTTATGTTGGCCGTTTGACTGAACAAAAATTGTTGATTCTATTACAACCATTTAACGATCCTCAAGGTCAATTTTCGGCTAAAACGGTGTTAGAGGCGATATTAGAATCACTTAAACGGCAACAACCCGGCGGTGTATTTATGTTGCTAGGCAGCGGCGATGAGCATATTGCTAACGTACTGCAAGCTATTGCAGTACGTTATAGTAACTTTGTATTTTTACATGGTTATGATGACGTATTAGCTGAGGAGCTTTATCAGTGTGGTAGTTTGTTTTTGATGCCCAGTTCATTCGAGCCTTGCGGGATCAGTCAAATGCTCGCTATGCGCAAAGGGCAACCGTGTCTGGTACATGGGGTGGGTGGCTTGAACGATACAATAGAAGATAATATTACTGGTTGGATATTTAAAGGCGAAACGCTGGCATCACAAAGCCAAGCATTAGTAGATCGTTTTAACCAAGTGGTTAAATTGTATGGTAGTGAGACTTGGCAACAGGTAAAACAAAACGCCGCCAAACAACGATTTACTTGGGATGTTGCCGCCAAACAGTATATTGAAAAGCTGTATGTTAGCCATTAAAAATACTCATGAAATCATATCATTTAAGTTAAAAAGACAACCTAAATAGTTTATGTCATTTAACAGAAAAAATTGCCTAGTAAAGCAGACAGTTAAGTCAATAAGAGTGTCAGTTAACTAGACTGTTCAATTAAAACCAATCGAACTTGATTGGTTTTTTATAGTTAATTTATAACCACTCGGAAATTTTGGCTTTTTATAGGTTAATTTCAACTCAGGTTAAGCGGTTGGTTAAGCCGTTTTTTGCAACACAAGCTGTATCGCTTTAGGAATGTAATCGAGCAGTTCAGAGGCCAATAAGCTATAACAGCTTTGCTGTTTACTAACCAAATCACCGGCTAAACCATGTAAATACACACTTAAACAAGCTGCTTCTAGTGGTGCCATTCCTTGAGCACAAAATCCTGCAATCATTCCCGTTAACACATCACCGGTTCCCGCTTTGGCCAACGCACTGTTGCCTGTGGAATTGATAAAGGTTTGCTGGCCATCAGTTATGACGGTTTTATGTCCTTTCAATACGACAACAGCACCAAACTTTGTGGCTGCTAACGTCGCGTAATGTTCACGTTGCTGCTGTATATCAGTGACATCCACCGCCAGCAAACGCGATAATTCTTTTGGATGAGGAGTGAGTACGCTTTGAGTGGGAAGTTTAAATGACGGTAATGTCTCGTCGTTGGGAGATTGAATCATTTTGGCGTAAAAGTTAATACCATCAGCATCAAGAATAAGTTTGGTAACACTGGTTTCAATAGCCTTCATGAGATGACAGAAAAAATCAAAATTCCCCTTCAGTTGGAGATTGTCTTGCTGTACCTGCGGGTCTGAATCATTTTGTGGTTCGTTTGGCGATCTCGGTTGATCATCTGTCCCCATTAAGCTTAGTCCTGATCCCACAGAGACAACACTCGTTTGCTGTAATTTAACCCATAATTGTTTTACGGCATCAACAGAAATAGCTTCTGGATCAGTATGTTCATATTGATCTAGTTTACTGATTATTTTTGCTGTAGATGTTATAGCGGAGGACATTAACGCCGTTTGTGTCACCAATGGAATGGTCACAATATTAGGCGTTTGTGCTGTAATACTGTTACATACACATGAACTACTGGCTAATGATACATAGCCTGCACCGACTCGTAGGGCTGCCATACTTGATAAATATGCTGCGCCGCGATAATTGATCGACCCAGCAATGTTCAGTACATTACCAAAGGTCATTTTGTGGCTTTCATCAGGTCGTGTTGGCAGTAGTGTTTTAATATAATCAAGCGTCAGCATGTCCATATTCACTCCAATCAGACTATTCTTGCGGGGAACTCTAATTGATCAGCATCGCCTATGATCTACTCGAAAACAAGCAAATAATGACCGATTTGTAGAATAGGTAACAAGCTGTGATGATATGTAAAATAGATGAGTGAAATGAAGTTGAATTACGATTGATTAGCCATAAGTGTTAATCATAAGAGCTAATCATTAAATGAACGATATTGTGGCTTGTATTGGAGCCACAATATCGTTGCTGTGTAGTAAAAAACAGTTTTACAAGATTAGTAGGTATAACGTAGATCTAAGTAGTAGTAACCGCCGTTAAAACCAAATGGTGTGTTAGTTAACGGATACACAAATATGCCATTGAAGTTATTATCTTCAGGACGTTTCTCTGGGTAAGTATCAAACAAGTTTTGAACCCCTAGCGTTACCGCTAATGAGTCAGTGGCTTGGTAACGGGTACTGATGTCGGTTGTCCACTTAGCATCATAGTTAACTTCACTCGATGAATAGCCTATTGTGTAGTCACCAAAGTAGCTAAAACGTAAGTTCGTCGTAAAGTCATCGTACTTATGGGTAAAACCTATGTTGCCCGAATGCTTTGATGTCGCTTCAGTCATACGAATTTCTTCGACACGATCAAACAATTCATCTTCTAAACCATTCAAGAGAGTTGGCAAGTTAACGGACTTAATTTCGGTTTCTTTGTATGAATAAGCAAGGTTCGCCATCACATCACCAAACTGACCTAAATCAAAGTCTTGGGTCATCACTAAATCGACACCTTGGGTTTGGGTATCCACTGCGTTCATAAAGAATCGCGCAGATTCAGCGTTAGTGCCTGCAAGTGCAGCAGCAATAACCGGTGAGCTTTCTTGGTCAACAGAACCCGATAAAATAATGCGGTCATCGACATTAATTTGATATGCATCTAATGTTGCATTAAAGCCATTGTCACCGCTATATACTATACCAGCACTGATAGAGTGCGATATTTCAGGTTTCAAATCAGGAATATTCAATGCTTGTTTAATTGGAGACAATTGATTAAAGGTACCTGATTCTCGTGGAATAAATTCGCCTGTGACTGGGTCTGGATCGAAAAAGGTCGACACGTTAGTGAAGTATAGTTGCTGTACACTTGGTGCACGGAAACCGGTATCTGTAGTGATACGAAATGCTACGGTATCTGTTAGGTTATAACGGCCGGATAATTTCCAACTCGTGTTACCACCAAAGTCAGAATAGTCTTCGTAACGTACAGCAGCAGCCCAATAAAAATCATCAGTTAGTTGGTTTTCTAGCTCAACATATACACCTGTGTTTGTACGGTCTTCGTCAACTTCAGACTCTTTAGTAAAACCACCGAACCCTTGGCTACCACCAGACTTACCTTCATAGTCGCCTTGAATGTATGATTCTTCTTGGCCTGCTTCTATTTGATAACCGCTTTGACGGAAGGTTAAACCTGTAGCGACCATTAAATCTGAATCATTATAAAAGTCGTAATAAGTCGAAGCATCAATGTTTAGGTTCAATTCGCTGTTAGACAAGGTACCAGCATCAAAACTGGTTGGACTGTCTGGGCCTAGCGAAGCGTTAATGGTGTTTTCAACCTTGTATTCAAAGCTGTTACTGCCATAACCTGCAGAAGCATCAATGTTCCATTTGCCTACTTCAACGTCATAACCCATTAAAAATGAATAATCGATAATTTCTGGGCTAATTTGTGGTAAATAACCGTCTGGATACACTTCAAGTACGTTACGCGAATCTAGTGCACGGCGATAAAATGCGCCAGATGTTGAAGTACGCTTACTGATCCCACCAAATGCATATACTTTACTGGTGTCGGTAGTGGCTTGTTCAGCATTAACGAATAAACCGTAGTTTTCATAATCGCTGTCACCTACGTGGTGATTTTTACGATTAAATGTGTCTTCTCGTGG
Organism: Shewanella polaris; assembly: GCF_006385555.1. Lineage (NCBI taxonomy): Bacteria > Pseudomonadati > Pseudomonadota > Gammaproteobacteria > Alteromonadales > Shewanellaceae > Shewanella > Shewanella polaris. Next base: position 2,088,992 of record NZ_CP041036.1, read on the forward strand.
GTCTAGGCTGCCGTCTGCTAATGTTGGATATTGTTGACGAGTATCTAAACCAGCACGGTTGGTCGAGTTTTTCTGATGGGCTTCTAACGATACGTTCACAAAACCATCATCGCTAATGCTAAAACCTTGGTTAACACCAATACGGACTTGCTCGCCGTCACCTTCATAGGTTTGGCCTATTTGTGTTGCGATGCTCCCGCCATGATCGCTGTCTTTTAATACCACGTTAATCACGCCGGCAATGGCATCAGAACCGTATAATGCAGATGCGCCGTCACGTAGAATTTCAATACGTTTAATTGATGTCATTGGAATAGCATTTAAATCGACGTTAGACGAACCTTTACCGACAGTGCCCGATAAGTGAACTAACGCAGAACCATGACGACGTTTACCGTTAACCAACACTAATGTGTGATCAGGTGACATGCCACGTAAACTTGCAGGACGAACTGCATCGCTACCGTCGGTAATGGATGAAAATGGGAAGCTGTAACTTGGCGCAGCAAATTGTAATGCTTTAGCTGTTTCAGTAATACCTGTGGCTTCAAGTTGCTCAGAAGTAATAATGTCTACCGGCGTAGGGCTATCTGTCGCTGTACGAAGCGCGATACGTGAACCTATAACTTGAATACGTTCTAGGTTTTGACCTTCCTCTGCAGCAAAAGCTACTGGGGCTGAAATACTGGCAACAACGGCCAAAGATACGATACTTTTATACATTAGCAATCCTGCGATAACGTTATAATAAATGTTGTAACATTATAGTCATTTTTGTAGGCGTATAGATGGCTTTAATAAGGGGTTAGTTAGTTCAATCGGTCATATCTCATGACACTCTGGTCTAGTTAAATAATAAAATGCACTCAACTTATTCACAATTGACTATATGTAAAAACAAACGCCTGTTAATGATAACAGGCGTTTAACTTTTTGATTGTGAAACAGTGGGTATTGTTTGGCTAGTCAGTTAACTTGGCAAACTAGCTTGATGAGATTCTATAAAGGTGGTCATAGCTTGTTGTGCGCGTTCTTGTGCCGATGCCCAAGTATCTGTTGGCATCATGGTTTCTACGACTTCGTAATAGCATTTAATTTTAGGTTCTGTACCCGATGGACGAACGATAACGCGTGCGCCACCTTCTAAGGCATAAATCAATACATCGCTGCTGGGTAAATCAATGCTTTGTTTGCTACCGTCGGCCGAAGTACGCTGAAGGCTTTTTAAATCGTCGGTCGATACCACTGCATACTCACCAATTTTTAATGGAGGATTTTCACGTAAATACGCACCTATATTAGGTGTATCTGCCTTAAGCGCAATACTCACTTGAGCGTTAAGGTGAAATCCGTGTTGACGATAAATCTGTTCTAACTTGTCCCAAATGGTTTGGCCTTGGGAGGCAAGTTCTGCAGTTAGCTGTGCAAAAGCAACTAAGGCCGATAAACCATCTTTATCCCATACCAAGTTACCTATGGTGTAACCGAGCGCTTCTTCATAGGCGAATAAAAATTGATTGTCTACTTGGTTTTTGGCAATACCGACGTTCATTAGCCATTTAAAGCCCGTTAGAGTGGTATAGCTTTGGGTGCCAAACTCAGTGGCTATTTTAGATAATAGACTCGATGAAACAATCGTTGTCCCCGTCAATCGTTGATTTTTGGGTGCGTGGCTGAGTAAGTAATGGCCAAAGAGCACACCAACTTGATCGCCAGTGAGCATTTTATATTGTCCATCTTCAGTACGAACCGCAACTGCAAAACGGTCAGCATCTGGATCATTGGCGCAAGCAAGCGTGGCATTGTGCTTCTTTGCTTCTGCAATGACTAAATCCATAGCGCCTTTTTCTTCAGGGTTGGGGAAGTTTACTGTCGGGAAATCACCATCGGGTTCACGTTGAGCCATTACCGAATAGACTTGAGTAAACCCAGCATCCTTTAATACCGCTTCAGCCATGTCGGCACCAACGCCGTGCATTGCTGTGTAAGCCAAACTGACGTTATCTTGCCCGCTGCGTTGTTGTAGCTCTTTGGCATCAAATACCCCTTGACGATACGTTTGGTAAAAATCGTCTTGTAACCAAGTCAGCTTTTGTTGTGAGATGGCATCATCTAGATCTAAAAACGGGATCGCTTGGGTTGCTGCTCGGGCAATTTGTGCTGCAATTCCGCTATCATGTGGGGGAATAATTTGTGCGCCATTTTCCCAATACACCTTATAGCCGTTGTATTGAGGCGGGTTATGACTCGCGGTTACCACAATACCTGCGGCAGCTTTAAAATGTTTTACCCCAAAAGCGACCAAAGGCGTGGCGGCCACTTTGTGGGTCAAACGTACTGTTATGCCCATCGCCGTTAATACACTGGCAGCATCATGGGCGAAGCTTAATGAATCGTGGCGGCCATCGTAGCCTATTACCACACCGCGCTCGGCAGCGTTGTCTATTTGATCGAGAAGGTAGGCGCCTAGACCCGCAGTGGTTTGACGGATAACCAAACGATTCATTGCCATAGGGCCAACACCCACTTCACCACGAAGTCCTGCAGTACCAAAGGCTAAACGGCCAGAAAAGCGTGTAGTTAACTCCGCCTCATTGTTGGTATCAATAAGGGTTTGCAGTTGTGAGCGAGTTTTAGGGTCTGGATCGTTATTAAGCCATTGGTTGATTTGGTGCTGAAGATGGGTATTCATGAGTAACCTCACTGATAATCATTTTCAATAACAGTAGAAAGTTTCAGTGATTAGAACAAGTAAATTCGTATTAAAATGGATAAAAATTACAATTCGTACTCAAGATTTACATTAAGTCTACATGCGTGATGAATAATATAAGCGTATAAGCAACGAGTTGTAATGAGAAAACATCGATATTGAACTTGTTTGTTATCATTAGAAGAGATTGGATGAATTTCCAAACTGTAATGAAATATGTCGAGTAATAGCTTATTGAGTTTAAGTTATTTACCTAAAATTACAGTCTAAATAATAGAAACAAGGCTTGTGAGTCTAATCCGCAAGCCTTGTGTTGGATGATATTGTGCAGGTAATCTATCTATCTATTTATTTGCTACAGCATAATTTTGTGGAAAGAATGCTCGTTTGGCGACGTCATCAAATTCTGACTTGAATTCAATATCTTTACCCATATTTCTGGCTTGTTCCACCGAAGGACGGCTGTTGATGTTATTAAACCAGCGTTGCACATTAGGGTAAGTTGCTAGAGCATCTTCACCTAATACAAAACCAATACGATCAACCCAACCCCATGCTGCAATATCGACAATGCTTAGTTCATCACAAACAATAAAGTCACGGTTATTAAGATGCGCATCGAGTACATCATAATGACGTTGTGTTTCTCGTCGATAACGGTTTGCTGCATAGTCAATTTTTTCAGGTGCGTGGTGAGTAAAGTGGACGCATTGACCAGAATAGGGCCCTAAACCAGTAGCAATAAACATTAACCATGATAGCAGTTCTCCACGGTTTTCTGGTGTTGATGCTAACTTGCCTGTTTTGTCAGCTAGGTATAACAAAATGGCGTTTGAATCGAACACTCTTACACCATTGTCTTCAATGGCAGGGGTTTTGGCGTTAGGGTTAATCGCTTTAAACTCAGCGGTATGTTGCTCACCTTTAAGGGTATCAACTGGAACAAGTTCGAAAGGTAAACCCGTTTCAGCAAGAAACAAAGCAACTTTCATCGGGTTAGGACCAGGATGGAAATAAAATTTAAGCATGTTAACTCCTTATTCTGTAAGAAGTGTATTTAAACAGGTTTTGAACGGATGCTCAATAAGTTTTGAGCATCCGTTCAAATAAAGGTTGCTGTAGCATCTAATAATATAAATTTTGTGCTGTTTCGTTAGGGTTGTTGTTAGTCCACAGGTGGGGGAAGTCATATCAGGATTGTTAGCATGAAGATAAACCGAATTAATTATCCGGTTGATTAAGTTCAGCCAATAAAGGCAATATTTTACTGACTTTATCAAAACTTTCCTGATATTCAGCATCACCATTTGAATCGGCCACAATGCCGCCGCCAGCCCAGCAATATATACGCTGGTTTTCAGTCACTAAAGTACGAATAGTAATGCTGGTATCCATATTACCGTTTTGGCTGATATAGCCGATGCTACCGCAATATAGGTTGCGTCGTGATGGCTCTAATTCTTCAATAATTTCCATTGCGCGAACTTTGGGTGCTCCGGTAATGGAGCCACCAGGGAAAGCGGCGTTAAGTAAATCAAATCCGGTTTTATGGTCCGCTAATGTGGCGGTAACGGTACTGACTAAATGATGTACCGCAGGAAAGCTTTCTATGGCGAATAACCTAGGCACTTTAACAGAACCGGGTGAGGCTACTTTGCCAATATCATTTCGAAGAAGATCTACTATCATCACGTTTTCAGCACGATCTTTTTCAGATGCTAATAACAACGCGGCAGCTTGTTGGTCTAAAAGTGGATCATGATGGCGGGGCAAAGTGCCTTTTATGGGTTTAGTTTCAATATTCTGGTCATTGAGTTTGATAAATCGTTCTGGCGAGATAGATAACATGCAGTGATTATCAACCCGCATAAATGCCGAGAAAGGAGCTTGGTTAGCAAGAGATAATGCGCAATAAGCTTGCCATTCATCCCCTTGATAATGAGCCTCAAATCGTTGGGTTAAATTGATTTGATAGCAATCACCACTCAGTAAATACTGCTGTACTTGATCAAATTTGTGTTGATACTGCTGATAATTTGTCTGATTAACCCAAGCCGTAGTCAATCTGAAAGGCTTTGCTGTCACTAAGTTTTTTTCGATATTTTTTATTTTAGGTTCAATTAAATTCAACTCAATATCAAGTGCGTTTTTTCCACAAAAATGGTAAGCATACCAGGACTTATCCACATAGCTGTAGATTAATGAAAAGTCATAAAAACCAATATTTATATCGTCAAGATGAATATCTTTAATGGCAGTTTGGGGCAAGGTTTCAATATTGCGACCAAGGTCATAGCCAAATGCGCCTATTGCTCCGATACTAAATGGATGCTGACTGTTTTGAGCTGATGGATATAACCGCGCATGCAGTTGAGCTAATGTGGTGACCGGATTGGCATGGATATCTATTTCAATATTGAGGGCTTTGATGGTTGGTTTTTTTGCACTAAATTGACTGATGCCATCGTTGCTTGTTAACGTCGCGATTGGATTAAACCCGATGATATCGAACTGTGAATCTTGGTGCTGTGCATTGGCTGAGTCGAGCAATATCGCCCATGGCTGGTGGCTAAATAATGAAAATAGTTGCTTAGTGTCTATTTCCCAATCTAGTTTTTGCATAAAGAGTGTGTTTTTTGCCCGCGAAGACATTGATAACCCTTATCTAAGAATGTGGTGTAGCCCAAAAAGGATGGAAAGAGTATCATATTGGTCTTAATAGGTAATATTAAATTGATCCTTATAAAAACGATAAACATGTTAGGCCGCAATGGCTGCTGGAGCGCCCCATATGTCGACGAATACTAAAACTGATCCTACATCTCATTCTGCAACGTCACATCAAGCTGTTGTGATTAAGCAAGCCGATTTTATAGAAAGTATCGCGGATGCACTGCAATACATTTCATATTATCATCCTAAAGACTTTGTTGATGCGATGACTGAAGCTTACGAGCGCGAACAAAGTGCTGCGGCCAAAGATGCTATTGCGCAAATTTTGATTAACTCGCGGATGTCTGCCGAAGGCAAACGCCCTTTATGTCAAGACACTGGGATTGTGACGACCTTTGTCAAAATTGGTATGGCTGTTCAGTGGGATAAAACTGACATGACAGTGCAAGAGATGGTCGATGAAGGTGTTCGTCGTGCTTACACTAACCCAGATAACCCTTTACGTGCCTCAATAGTGTCAGATCCTGCTGGCGCGCGTAAGAATACCAAAGACAATACTCCATCTGTCGTGCACGTAGAAATGGTGCCTGGTAATCAAATTGAAGTGATGACTGCCGCAAAAGGCGGTGGATCTGAAAACAAATCAAAAATGGCCATGCTTAATCCATCTGATGATATTGCTGCTTGGGTTGAAAAAACATTACCGACGATGGGTGCTGGCTGGTGTCCACCGGGCATGTTAGGAATAGGCATTGGTGGTACCGCTGAAAAAGCGGCTGTAATGGCAAAAGAATCATTGATGGATCCTGTTGATATTCATGAATTAATAGCCCGAGGCGCAGTAACTACTGAAGAAAAGCTTCGTTTAGATATTTTCCAAAGAGCGAATAACTCAGGTATTGGCGCGCAAGGTTTAGGCGGGTTAACGACAGTATTAGATGTTAAAATTAAATCAGCACCGACTCATGCTGCATCTAAACCCGTTGTGATGATCCCCAATTGTGCTGCTACTCGTCATGTTCATTTCCATTTGGACGGAACGGGTCCAGTTAATTTAGTGCCGCCATCATTGTCTGATTGGCCTGAAATTACCCGTGAAGCTGGTGAGAATACCCATCACGTTAATTTAGACACTGTCACCCAAGCAGAGATTGAAACCTGGAAGAGTGGTGATACTTTATTACTCAACGGTAAAATGCTTACTGGCCGTGATGCTGCGCATAAACGAATACAAACATTACTGGATTCAGGTGAAGGTTTGCCAGAAGGCGTCGATTTTACCGGTAAATTTATTTATTACGTCGGCCCTGTTGATCCGGTACGCGATGAAGTGGTTGGCCCAGCAGGCCCAACAACAGCAACCCGCATGGATAAATACACCGATATGATGTTAGACAAAACCGGTCTTATGGGCATGATTGGTAAATCTGAACGTGGTCCTGAAACTGTAGCATCGATCAAAAAACACAAAGCGGTATATTTAATGGCCGTTGGCGGTGCAGCTTATTTAGTGTCTAAAGCGATCAAAAAATCACGTGTAGTGGCATTTGCTGATTTAGGAATGGAAGCTATATATGAGTTTGACGTGAAAGATATGCCGGTAACAGTGGCAGTTGATACCAATGGTGTTAATGCTCATGAGACGGGCCCAGCAATTTGGAAAATTAACATTGCCAACAGCAAAGTTAAATAATAAGCCATAACGCACTGTGCATTCGCTTAAGCGATTAGCGTCAATGTGATCAAACGCTCGGGTTTACAGCTTTTTACAAAAGGCATGTTGCCTGAGCGTTTTGCTTTAGTTAGTCTGCAGTACCCATTTTATGTTTTTGCGATTATTGGCTCGTAGCTGACACAACGCGAAACATGTTTTATCAAACAACCGAGACAAGATAACAATGAAAAAGTCTTCTGTATTATTCGCACTGATCGCTGCTGGCATGGCAACCTCAGTTTATGCGGCCGAGCCCGCAGCGTTCAATGTTCAGCAATTGGTTAACTTAAATAAATTGCATTCAGCCGCCGTATCAAATGACGGCAAAACCATGGTGTATGGCGTCAAACTGGTTGATGACAAAGGTGAGGGCAACTCAGATCTTTATCAACTCGATTTGAGTGATAAAAATGCTAAGCCAAAACAACTTACCTCAGCAACAGGTACTGAATATGATGTGAGTTTTGCGCCTGATGGCAAATCGATTTATTTCCTTGCTAGCCGCACAGGAACCAGCCAATTGTTTCAACTGTCCCTTGATGGCGGTGAAGCAATAGCGGTTACTGATTTACCGTTAGATATTAACGGCTATAAGTTGTCTAACGACGGTAAACAAGTTGTGATGAACTTGCGGGTATTTCCAGAGTGTAAAGACCTAGCTTGTTCTAAAGACAAATTTACCGAAGAAGCTGAACGTAAAACCACTGGTCGTTTATACAAGCAGTTAATGGTGCGTCACTGGGACACGTGGGAAGACAATGCGCGTAATCATTTATTTGTTGCCTCACTTAATGGCAGCAAGATTACAACGGCCACTGACGTGACACAGGGCCGTGATACCGAAACGCCACCTAAACCGTTTTCAGGCATGGAAGAAGTCACTTTCACAGCAGACGGTAAATACGTTGTATATAGTGCTAAAGCCCCGAGCCGCGATCAAGCTTGGACCACTAATTACGATTTATGGCAAGTATCTGTAGCCGGTGGCGACACGGTTAATTTAACCCCAGACAATAAAGCATGGGATTCTCAACCAACGTTCTCAGCAGATGGCCGTTATCTAGCGTATTTGGCTATGACCACACCGGGTTATGAAGCCGATCGTTATCGAATTATGTTACGTGACAATGTCACTGGCCAAGAAAAAGAAGTCGCACCATTGTGGGACCGTAGTCCGAGTTCACTGGCGTTTAATGCAGACGGCCGTACTTTGTATGTGACCGCACAAGATGTTGGTCAAGTGTCTATCTTTGAGGTTAACACCCAATTTGGTGATGTAAGACCTATATACAATCAAGGCAGTAATAGCCTAGTGGCTGTGACCAATAATCGTCTTATTTTCAAAAAATCATCATTAGTTGAACCTGGCGATCTATTCAGCGTGACCCTTGAGGGTGAACAACTAAAACAACTGACTAATGTTAACCAAGATAAACTTGCTGAGATCACCTTTGGTGAGTTTGAACAGTTTAACTTTAAAGGTTGGAATGATGAAACGGTTCATGGTTACTGGATCAAACCAGCTAACTTTGAAGAAGGTAAAAAATACCCTATTGCATACCTAGTTCACGGTGGCCCACAAGGTTCATTTGGTAACAGTTTCAGCGGACGTTGGAATGCACAGCTTTGGGCTGGGGCAGGTTATGGCGTGGTAATGGTAGATTTTCATGGTTCTACTGGTTATGGTCAAGGATTCACAGACTCAATTGGTAAAGATTGGGGCGGAAAGCCACTTGAAGATCTTAAAAAAGGTATGGCAGCCGTAACCGAACAACAGCCTTGGTTAGATGCTAACAACGCTTGTGCGTTAGGTGGTTCTTACGGTGGTTATATGATGAACTGGTTCCAAGGTAAATGGAATGACGGATTCAAATGCTTGGTTGATCATGCAGGCTTATTTGATATGCGTTCTATGTACTATGTGACCGAAGAATTATGGTTCCCAGAATATGATTTTGGTGGCTCATATGATCAAAACAAAGACTTGTATGAAAAGTTTAACCCAGTTAATTATGTTGAAAACTGGAAAACACCAATGTTAGTTATCCATGGTGAAAAAGACTATCGGGTGCCTTATGGCCAAGGTCTTGGGGCATTTACCTTTATGCAGCGTAAAGGTATTCCTTCTGAGTTGTTGGTATTCCCAGATGAAAACCACTGGATCTTAAATCAAGATAACTTACAGCTATGGTACAAGAATGTACTGGGTTGGATGGATCGTTGGACGGCTAATTAGTTAAGACTAGTGTGTTAGTTAATCGCTTAATGAAGTGAGTATTCAATCCTCGACCTCAGCAGCAATTAATACGATAGACAGAATAAAAGAGATGTTGCCACTGGCAGCATCTCTTTTTTATTCCTATGCTGTTTTAGCCTAGTGAGTCTTCAGGCTTTTATTATCAGCGCTGCAACAGTGCCAATCGCGCTGATAATAGCCGAACAAGTGAAGGTTAATAACGATATTATTTATGGTATTACGAGTAGCGTTAACCGTCACACCTTAAGCTATTCTATAAGAGGCATATAAGTTGTTTTAAAAGCGACAAGATAAGCAACGATTTTGATAATGAAACTGTGTCGATGTTAGGGGTTGTTTACAGATTTATTTGTGATGATAGATTTATAGCCTGGTGTTAGTATTTTTCATCATAGGCACATTTTGTTCAGATATAATATCCGTATGTGAAGCACAGTTACTGTTCTATAAATAGCCACTAGCAGGTTAAGTAATCGAATTGTTACATGTTTATGAAATAAAATAACTAATTTATCTTTAATCGCGTGATGTAAATGAAAAGCCTAAAAGTAATAAATATATCTATCATTAGTTTTTGTATTGAAAAATACCCTATAAAATACAAAAAAATTCATTTGGGAAATGTTAATGTTTCAGCTACATTAGCGCGCTCAGAATCGAGCTTCAATACAGGTAATATCAAGAGGGTTATACCAAGTGGATTTCATGCTTTATATCAAGTTCTTTCTAGGACTATTAGCCATTATTAACCCAGTAGGGTTATTACCTGTGTTTGTGAGCTTAACCAGCCATCAAACTGAAGCTGATCGCCAAAATACTAATCGTGATGCAAATATGGCCGTAGTGATCATTCTATTGGTGACGGCAATAGCAGGGCATTACATTCTTAGTATGTTCAGTATTTCATTATCGGCTTTTCGTATCGCGGGTGGTAGCTTGATTTGTATTATTGCGATGTCGATGTTGCAAGGTAAAATCAGTGAAGTGAAACGTAACCAAGAAGAAGACCGTGAGTCATCTGGTATGGAATCTGTTGCAGTTGTGCCACTAGCCTTGCCATTAATGGCCGGTCCTGGTGCCATTAGTGCGGTAATTGTATTTGCGGCGGAGCATCACCAAATAACCAACTACATTGGTATGTTTTTAACCATTATTACCTTAGGCCTTGTTAGTTGGGGTTTATTTCGCATAGCGCCAATGCTGTTTAAACTATTAGGTAAAACGGGTATTAACGTTATTACCCGTCTAATGGGTCTACTGATGTTGTCTTTAGGCATTGAAGTCATTGCTGCTGGTGTTAAAGGACTTTTCCCAACCTTATTAGGTTAATTTGACATAAGTTGCTGAGCATTTGTGCAAACACTTGATAGTGTAGTTTTTTAACTTGACCCGCTATCGGCATTTGCGTAAAGTACGCCACGATTAGCAATACCTCGAGGGCCAATGTTCAATTTGATATTGAATACTGGCTACAAATTAGGGGGTGTTGCATTGTTGAGACAACAGTTAATAATTTCAACATAATCAATAGATTAATTACTGCCTTTTTATATTATCACCTTTAACGGTTAAGATGAAAAGTCAGTCAAAATTTGGTGAGCTGGCTGAGTGGCTGAAGGCGCACGCCTGGAAAGTGTGTTTAGGTTTATCCCTAACGAGAGTTCGAATCTCTCGCTCACCGCCATATTATGAAAAAAGACGTCTTCGGGCGTCTTTTTTCATTTGTGCTATTAAACAATGACATTGTGAATGACGTCTATTGTTATCGTTGTCTCCACATGGCGTTATCTAGCATATTTTAAAATTAAATAGGTGTTAGCGCTTGTTATGCGCAACCTCTATAATGCTTTATTCTTGTTTTACTATTGAGACCCACTTTCATGCCTTTCTCGACACTTGGATTACGCGACACGATTGTCAATGCCCTACATGAAGTGGGATACAGTCAACCAACACCTATTCAGCAGCAAACTATTCCGGTTATTTTAACGGGTAGAAATCTGCTTGCGGCCGCACAAACAGGGACGGGTAAAACGGCCAGCTTTGTATTGCCAATTTTAGAGCGCTTAGCCGATAGTGAAATTCAGCGTACTAAGCGTATTAGGGCATTAATTTTAACCCCTACACGTGAACTCGCGGTGCAAATACAAGCTAATATTGTGCAATATGCTAAGCATTTACCGTTAACATCATTTGCCATTTACGGTGGTGTTGATGAAAAGCCACAAAAACAAGCGTTAATCGATGGCGTGGATATTTTGGTGGCAACACCAGGACGTTTGCTCGACTTATATACCCAACGTGCAGTGCACTTTGATGAAGTTGAAGTCTTGGTGCTTGATGAAGCCGATAGAATGCTCGACATGGGATTTATCGAAGACATTAATAAAGTTATTGATAAATTACCTTCAGAGCGTCAAAGTTTATTATTCTCGGCGACATTATCAAACCAAGTGCGATCATTAGCGAAAACGGCGATTAAACGTCCTGTTGAAATTTCGGTGATTGCTGATCGTGACTCAACACCAAAAATCGAACAGTGGCTAACAACCGTCGATAAAGATAAAAAGTCTGCTTTATTAAGCCATTTAATTAAAACAGAAGCGTGGAATCAAGCGCTGATATTTATCGAAACTAAACAAGGTGCAGCCAAATTGGTGAGTCAGCTTGAAAAGCGCGATATTAACGCTGAATGTATTCATGGTGGGCGAAGCCAACCAGTGCGTGAACAGATTTTAGCTGATTTTAAATCAGGTAAAATACAATATCTTGTCGCTACCGGAATTGCCTCTCGTGGTATTGATATTGATGACTTATCTCGTGTAGTGAATTATGACTTACCGTTTCCTGCCGACGACTATATCCATCGTATAGGTCGTACTGGGCGTGCGGGAGCCGCTGGTGAGGCAATTTCATTTGTGTCTAATGATGATTTTAAAAACTTATGTATGATCGAAAGTCGTTTAGGGCATTTGTTAGAACGTAAAGTGATTGAAGGTTTTGAGCCTAAGAAACCCATACCTGTTTCGGTTTTAAATTTTGTGCCTAAAAGTCGCCAACATAAGTCGTCACCCGATACAGATAGACCTTCACTCAGTTTAGGTAAATCGAAAACAGATTCGTCAGACTTTAGAAAAACCAAAACGACTAAAGCACCAGCGAGCGCTAGAGGTAATAAACCGAATCCATGGAATATATAGCCTGCTAATATGAACGGTTTTTTAGTGATTATTAAAGCGGAATTTATATTCCGCTTTTTTGTGTTCGTTGGGTAAAGTAAGGTCTATTTAGCGGATTGGTAAATCAATAGCCATCTCTTTGAACATTGTTAGGGTCTGTTGATCTTTGCAGGTTAAATTTTGTTCGAGATAAAAACGTTTTAATCGAGGCGAGCGGATTGCTGCCTAGCAATCTAAGCTACTTTTACTTAACGAAGAGTGACTCAACAAAGAGTAAAACGTTTTTAGCCGAACCCTTCGGGCAGCGTTTGTTGATCATTTTTACTGTGTTATCGACTTTTTATGTAGAATAACTACACCACAAAGTCTCTGCCGCGCAGTTATAAATGTGAGTAATGACCAACAATTCGCTGCAAAAACAACCTTGAAAGATCAACAGCCCCTAGTGATCATTTTTTGAATCTATTGGCTGTTTTGTGTCACAAAAGATGTCTGCTTGCTGCAAAATAGTGACGAACATGATTAACTAATTATAATTGCAGTAGGATTATTTTTTACACGACTCTACGCAGCAAAAACCTATAATCACGAAAACGCTAAGTATCAAAATATAAGTTTATACACACTAAAAATAATAACAATTTAAGGGATAACAAATGAAAAAATCTTTACTTCCTTTGGCGGTTTCTTTTGCCTTGGCTGGATTGGTCGGTTGTAGCGATGACTCGGTTAAGCAAAGTACACAAACCAAGGCCGTTACTGCTGAGGCTAGCAAAACTACAGCAGCGGCAGCATTAAACTTTAACGAATATTCACAACAGTTTATAGATGAACTATGGGAATTATCACCAACGTGGGCCCTGTACAGTGGCAAGCACGTAAATGATGGTTATTTAGATATCCCAAACAAAGCTAGCCGCGACAAAACACTGGCTTTTGTTAAACAACAGCAAACGGCACTAGCCCAATTTGATCAACAGTCGTTATCCGCGAACGAGTTAATTGATTATAAATTACTGAGTAATTTAGTTGAATCAATGCAATGGGAAATTACACGCTTTAAAGGTTGGCAATGGGATCCGTCTAATTACAATGTTGCCGGAGGGTTTGCACAAATCATCAATGAAGACTTTGCGCCGTTAGATGAACGCTTAACCTCTGTGATTGCACGTCTAGAAAATGTGCCCGCCTATTATGAAGCAGCTCGAAATAATATTAGCGATCCGACACTTGAACATACCCAATTAGCCATTATGCAAAATCAAGGTGCATTTTCGGTTTTGTCCACGGAGTTAGTTCAGCAAGTCGCTGATTCTGGTTTAAGCAAAGAGCAAAAAGCGCTATTTACAGAGCGTTTTGACGCTGCAACGGCAGCAATTAAGCAACACATTGAATGGTTAACTGCACTGGAAACTAAGCTCACTGAAAATGGGGCCCGTGATTTTCGTATTGGTGAAACATTATACGAAGAAAAGTTCGCCTTTGATATTCAGTCTGGTATGACGGCAAAACAGTTATACGATAAAGCCGTGGCGGATAAAAATCATATTCAGCAAGAAATGGCTAAGATCACTGATACAATTTGGTCAAAGTACATTGATACACCAAAACCAGACGACGAGAGGCAAGCTATTCGTCAGTTAATTGATGTGTTATCAACCAAGCATGTTAAACGGGAAAACTTTGTTGCTGAAGTACGAAAGCAAATTCCAGAGCTTATTAAATTTGTGAATGACAAACAACTGGTGACACTTGATCCCAATAAACCTCTAATCGTACGTGAAACTCCAGAATACATGCGCGGTTTTGCTGGTGCATCCATTAGCGCCCCTGGGCCTTATGACAAAGGTGGTAATACTTACTACAACGTTTCACCCCTTGATGACATGAGTGATGAGTCGGCAGAGAGTTATTTACGTGAATACAATCACTGGATTTTACAGGTGCTCAATATTCATGAGGCAATCCCAGGACATTACACCCAATTAGTATTTTCTAACCAATCTCCTAGTTTAGTAAAAAGCTTATTTGGTAACGGCGCCATGATAGAAGGTTGGGCTGTATATGCTGAACGTATGATGTTAGAAGAGGGCTATGGCAACTTTGAACCTGAAATGTGGTTGATGTATTACAAGTGGAATTTACGGGTTATTTGTAACACCATTTTAGATTACAGTATTCAAGTCAACGGTATGGGTGAGCAAGAAGTGATTGACTTACTTGAGAATGAAGCATTCCAACAACGCGCCGAAGCGGAAGGGAAGTGGCGTCGAGCAACCTTAAGTCAAGTTCAATTGACTAGTTACTACGCCGGTTATCGCGAAATTTATGATTTCAGAGAACAACTTAAAGCTAAACAAGGTGAGAGCTTTGATTTGAAACAGTTCCATGAACAGTTTTTAAGTTACGGTAGCGCCCCTGTTAAATTCATTAAACAGCTAATGCTGGATAAATAAACGGGTTTAATTTAGTTAATAGTGTGATCTATACCTCAAGGCCTGAAGATATCAGGCCTTTTTGTATGTAAAAAGGGCTAAAGGTTACCTTTTATCTAGTGTTGATTAAATCGCTATGATAATCTTAATGGTAATCGTTATCATTAAGTAAATAATCATGAAGAATATCTTATTCATTGAACATTCCCAATCCGATAAAACTGATATTGCACAACAACTGAGCGAGCAGGGTTACAGTGTCCATCAGGTTAATAATGCCTTTGATGCTCTAATCAACATGGAAACTATGGAGCTCGAAGCGATTTTATTGGATTTTTCAGTGCCTAAAATGGATTCATTTTGGTTGTTAATTGCAAGACAAACCCGAACACCTATTATTGTACTGGCGGACAGTAATAGCGACATTGAGCGCATCAATGCGTTAGAGTTGGGTGCCGATGATTATTTAGCAAAACCACTTAATATTCGTGAACTTCAACTACGACTTAATGTGCTCCATCGACGGGAGCAACCTCAAATTAATAATAAGAATATTGATCATATTCGTTTTGATGATACTTGCTACACCATTAGCTTTGCTGGAAAGTCATTAGTTCTGACCCAGACTGAATACCGCTTGTTTGTATATTTATATGAACGTAAGGGTGAGGTGGTGACCAAAGAAGAATTACAGCAACGGGTATTACACAAAGAGTTGGGAAGATTTGACCGTAACTTAGACATGCATATCAGTAATACACGCCGTAAATTAGTTAAACGTAATTTACCCCGTGAATTGATCAACACTGTACGCGGTCAAGGTTACAGCTTTAGTTTTTAAAGGTTCACACTAATTGCCGCATTTGATAAACTACAGCGCATAAAATAAGGCTTATACCAATCGTTATTAAGCCAAAAATAAGTGCAAGCACATTAAAGGATAATCTAATGCGGATTACAGCAAACTTTGACGGCGGCAACATTGACGTCATCAACCTTGATAAACATGATGATATACAACTTGCAATTCGACCTGATTTTGGTGGCGAATTTTATCAATGGTTCAATTTTCGTTTAGAAGGGGAAGTCGGTCAGACTTACACCCTTAATATCCTCAATGCAGGTAGCGCATCTTATCCAACAGGTTGGGAAGATTATCAAGCCGTTGCCAGTTATGATCGTCAAACATGGTTCAGATTGCCAACTCAATATGCCGACGGCAAGTTAACCATTCAAGCTGAACTTGATTGCGAAGCCATTCAAATTGCTTACTTTGCACCGTACAGTTACGAACGCCATTTAGATTTGATCAGCGAAGTGCAATTGCACCCAGCAGTAAGTCTTGAGCATCTTGGTTTAACCCTCGATGGTCGCGACATGACCTTACTTAAAATTGGTGATGCTAATCCAGATAAAAAAAATATTTGGATAACTGCGCGTCAACACCCTGGCGAAACCATGGCGGAATGGTTAGTCGAAGGCTTGCTAAATCAATTACTCGATAGTGATTGCCCAACATCTAAAGCCTTATTAGACAAAGCCAATTTCTATATTGTGCCTAACATGAATCCAGATGGCAGCGCACGCGGTCACTTACGTACTAATGCTGTAGGTACCAATTTAAATCGTGAATGGCAAACGCCTAGCTTAGAAAAAAGCCCTGAAGTGTTTTATGTCGTTAATAAAATGCAACAAACAGGTGTTGATTTATTTTATGATGTCCATGGTGATGAAGGTTTGCCTTATGTATTCCTTGCGGGTTGTGAAGGCGTACCAAACTACAACGATAAAATGGCTGAATTACAGCAACAATTCCTCAGCGCTTTGACTATTGCCAGTGCAGATTTTCAAACTGAGTTTGGTTATGATAAAGATGAACCTGGTAAAGCTAACTTAACCGTAGGTTCTAACTGGGTAGCCAATACGTTTAGCTGTTTATCAAATACACTAGAGATGCCATTTAAAGACAATGCCAATTTAGCTGATCCATTTGTGGGCTGGTCTCCAGAGCGTTGTGTGTATTTAGGCGAAGCGTCTTTAGTAGCAATGTTAGCTGTGGTTGATAACTTATAATCACGACAGTAAATGTTATTTTGATAAAAATGATAAGTAGGTAGAGTAGATTATGGCCTTAGTTGCATGCCCTAAATGTCAAAAGCGAATTTCAAGTTTGGCGAAACAATGTCCACATTGCAAAGTAGACTTGAGTGGTAATACTGAATCTATCACTATTATTAGCCACATTGAGCGTTCAAATAGCTTAATGAATCAAAGTTTTCTTTTTCTGACGTTATTTATCGCGGGTGTTGTGGTTTGGTTTTGGGGCGGTGAGCCTGCACAGGGGCTAAAGTCTTACTTTGCGATTGCAATGTTTGTTATTGGCTTTGTGGGTTATCTTGTGACTCGCATCAGAATAGTATTACATAAACGGAAATCAGTATGAACGATATCAACAAAGTCATTGATGAAATGAATGAAGATATTTACCTGCGCTTGTTGTCTGCTACCGAATTAGGTAAATGGGATGATGGAACGGCTTTAACTGAACAACAACGTGAGTCAAGCTTACAAGTTGTGATGTTATATCAAGCACGTAAACTTCATCAAACAGACCATTTTACTATTGCTGCTGATGGTCATATAAATGAATTATCAAAAACAGAGTTAAAAAAACAGTTTAAAGGTGATTCTATTGCCGAGTTTAAAGAAGCTGATTTATAACCTCGTTCTGTAGACGGATAAATAGATCAAAAATGCGAGCTAATTAGCTCGCATTTTTATGTTTAGTGATTACATTGTTAGCGTATGGCACCGTTAGGGCATACCAACCTTAACTAATCAATGGTCAGTTCACCAACAAGGTTTTCTTGCATGCGTTGTTTTATTTGCGCCGGAGTTAATCCAATAGACAATAAATAATGCAGTTTAGCTAATGCAGCCTCAATGGTCATATCCGCACCGCTAATCACCCCAGCTTGCGCTAAGGCGTTACCCGTTGCATAGCCGCCCATATTAACCTTTCCTTGGAAACATTGAGTTAGATTAACTAATATAATGCCACGTTCATCTGCTTGCTTCAGCGTATCAAGTAACTTCTTATCTTGCGGGGCATTACCCACACCAAAGGTCAATAAAATAAGAGCCTTAACAGGTTGTTGTAAAATATTATTAAAAATATCAGTGGAGATCCCTGGATAAAGTGTCACCACACCAACAGGTTGTGGACTAATGGTCACCACTTCCAAAGGTTCGCCCGTCGGCTTAGTAATTTTCCCGGCTTTAAGATTAATTTTAATGCCTGCCTCGAGCAACATAGGAAAATTAGGTGATGCAAAAGCATCAAAGCCATCAGCATGAGCCTTAGTCGAACGATTACCACGAAACAGCTTGTTATTAAAAAATAAACAGACTTCTGCCACTGGGTAGTTTGCCGCAATATAGAGCGAATTGAGTAAATTAGTCTGTCCGTCTGAACGTAATTGAGCAAGCGGAATTTGTGAGCCAGTGACAATGACAGGTTTTGATAAACCTTGCAGCATAAATGACAATGCAGATGCGGTATAAGCCATGGTATCTGTGCCATGTAAAATAACGAACCCATCATACTTTTCATAATTGGCTTGGATATCATTTGCAATCATTTGCCAATCGGTCGGTGCCATATTGGAGGAGTCAATTAACGGGCTGTATTCATGTATAACGAACTCAGGCATTTCGGTATGGTAAAACTCAGGCATTGACTGTACACAATCTGTCAAGAACCCAGATACTGGCACAAAACCATTTGCGGTTTTTTGCATCCCGATGGTACCGCCAGTATAGGCTACGTAAATTGAACGCTTTGTCATGTATTTAGGCTCTTATTGAATCGCGATTGCAGATTGTGCAAATTATACGAGTTTATTTATCGATCCCCAATAAAAAAGCCTGCTTAGCAGGCTTTTTTTGAATAATCTTTATATGTCTATTATATCATTGATTAATAATTACAATTTTCACAATACATATAGACATGATTTGGGTCATCAAACATTGAAAGTGTTTCAAATGCACCTGCCCATTGCTTAACAAGCTGTTCTACTACACTGGTTTGACGAACACTGTCAGGGACATAAGCCGCTGTCGCGCCCATGATTTGCTGGATAAGTTGCTGCTCAGCGCTGAGTTCTTGTTCAATCACTTTTACGTCAAACTTATCCATTTTTGCTAAATCAGCCGCTTTGGCTAATGCAGTGTCCATGTCGCCTAACTCATCAACTAGGCCCAATGATAATGCACGTTTACCGGTCCATACACGACCTTGAGCAATATTATCGACCTGTTCTAGTGTCATATGACGTTCTTTAGCAACCAGCGAAATAAACTCATGATAACCACGCTCAATATGACGTTGTATTACTGCAGATACTTGGGGGTTTAATTCACGTGTAGGTGATAATCCTGCCCAATCAGAGGTAGCAACACCATCAGAAGTGATACCAAAATGATTAAGTGCTTGATCGAATGTAGCAAACATCCCAAAAATACCGATTGAACCAGTAAGGGTAGTCGGCGTAGCCACAATATAATCGGCACTGGCAGATATCCAATACCCACCAGATGCAGCCAGACTACCCATGCTAACCACTACAGGTTTACCAGCATTTTTAAGTGCTAATACTTCTTGGCGGATTTGCTCTGATGCAAAAGCACTACCACCAGGGCTATCAACCCGTAACACTACCGCTTTCACTTTGTCATCAAAGCGTGCTTTCATAAGTAGTGCAGAAGTACTTTCACCACCAATTTGTCCCGCAGGTTGTTTACCATTAAGAATCGTACCTTTAGCAACAATAACGGCTACAGAGTCTTTCTCAACAAAGTGAGGCATGGGGGCTGTTAGCGCACGGTAATCATTAAAGCTAATTTGCTTAAAGTTTTTACCTTCTTTATCACTGCCAACCCGCTCAATCATTGCGAGTCGAAAAGCGTCAGCTGAAACTAATTCGTCAACCCACTTGAGGTTTATTGCCATCTTAGCAGCATCACCTTCGGCTTTATCGAGCTGAACGAGAAACTCATCTGGGCTTAGTACTAATTGATCTGGTGCTATTTGACGGTTACTGGCAACAATAGTTGAATAGCTTTGCCAGATATCATTTAACAATACTTTACTGGCTTCTTTATCTGCATCAGACATATCGTCACGGATAAGGGGCTCTACCGCAGACTTAAAGGTACCTACTCGAAATACGTGTGTGGTGATTTTAAGCTTTTCGAGTGCGGCTTTGTAATATAAGCGGTAACGACTTAAGCCATCAATTGAAACCATACCCTGATTATTAAGGTAGATTTTGTCAGCAAAGCTAGCTAAAAAGTATTGATTTTGATCGTAGCCATTGGCCATCGCAATCACTGATTTGTTGGCTGCTTTAAACTGATTTAACGCTTCACCAATGGCGGTCATCTTACTAATACCGGCATTTTGCAAATTGGCTAAATCTAATACGATGCTACTGATACGGACATCTTCAGTCGCATTATTGATGGTATAAAGTAGATCGGATAAAAGGATTTCGCCTTCTGGATCATTAGCTTGTCCTTGACTAAGGGCCATTTCTATCGGGTCGACGTAATGTTTCTGATCGACAATACTGCCAGACAAGTTTAATACTAAGGTAGATTGATCTTCGACGACAACGTCTTCTTCACTATTGAGTAACGCAACTGCAATAACGGCCAACAAACCAAAAAAAATAATATTAATGATGAATTTACGGATACCGTTTACTGTATTCCATAACAGTAAAAACATCCTTTTTAAAAACGAGGGTTTAGCGGACATTTGCCACTCCTTTAACATTCTAATGTAGACATCCTAACTGAAAATCAATGTAAATGTGAAACTCAATTGTAACGGTTTTTGACCAGCAATCGTTTAATTGATTGAGCAAAATTTATTGTCGATGTATGCTGGTTTAAATCACTTGTTTAAAAAGGATGTTTGAATGTCGTTTCCACACTTATTAGAACCTTTAGATCTCGGCTTTACACAGCTTAAAAATCGCGTATTGATGGGCTCGATGCACACGGGATTAGAAGAAGAAAAAGGCGGATTTGAGAAACTGGCAGCGTTCTATAAAGAACGTGCTCAAGGTGGTGTAGGCTTAATCGTCACCGGTGGTATTGCACCTAATTTACGTGGACGCCTAGCGCCACATGCCTGTCAATTGAGTTTTTCTTGGCAAGTCGGTAAACATAAAATAGTGACAGATGCCGTGCATGAGGCGGGTGGTAAGATTTGCATGCAAATTTTACATGCGGGTCGTTATAGCTATCATCCTTTCAGTTTAGCCCCGAGTAAAATCAAATCACCAATTACTCCTTTTACACCATCAGCAATGTCTGCACGACAAGTGCGTTCTACCGTTAAAGACTATGCTACTAGCGCGGCATTGGCCAAAAAAGCCGGTTATGACGGTGTTGAAGTGATGGGATCAGAAGGCTATTTAATCAATCAATTTATCAGTTCTCGTACCAATAAACGCAGTGACGAATGGGGCGGAAGCTATGAAAATAGAATTAAGTTCCCAATTGATATCGTCAATGCTATTCGGGCCAAAGTAGGCAAAGAGTTTATTATTGTGTTTCGTTTGTCGATGCTCGACTTAGTTGATAATGGTTCAACTTGGGATGAAGTTGTAGAGTTGGCGAAATTGCTAGAACAAGCCGGTGTCAGCATTATAAATACCGGTATTGGTTGGCATGAAGCACGTGTACCGACGATTTCAACGAGTGTGCCACGTGGGGCATTTTCATGGGTGACTGAAAAGCTTAAAGCTGAAGTTACGGTTCCGTTGATAGCAACAAATCGAATTAACACCCCTGAAATAGGTGAGAAGATTATCGCATCTGGTCAAGCCGATATGGTATCAATGGCGAGACCATTTTTAGCCGACGCAGAATTTGTGAATAAAGCTGCTGCTAATACCCCAGAATTAATTAATACGTGTATTGGCTGTAACCAAGCCTGTTTGGACCATACCTTTTCAATGAAGCGAGCGACTTGTTTAGTCAACCCTCGCGCGTGTTATGAAACTGAAATTAATTTTACCCCTACCAGCCATAAAAAACGAATTGCGGTAATGGGTGCTGGTCCTGCTGGGATGGCGTTTTCTGTTTATGCTGCGACGCGTGGTCATGAAGTGGTACTTTTTGAAGCCAAGTCTGAAGTCGGTGGCCAGTTTAATTTAGCACGTAAAATCCCAGGGAAAGAAGAGTTTAACGAAACCATTCGTTATTTCATCAATCAAATTAAACTGCATAAAGTTGATCTTCGCCTAAACACCAAACTTGATGCGGCAGTATTAGCGAATGAAAAATTTGATGAAATTGTGATTGCTTCTGGGGTGATACCACGAGGAATAGATTTGCCCGGTTTTGATAATCCTAAAGTGGTTGATTACCAGCAAGTATTAACGGGACAAGTTGAAATTGGCCACAATGTAGCCTTGATTGGTGCAGGCGGCATTGGTTTTGATATTGCTCACTTCTTATGCGAGCGCGAATCAAATACATTACGACCAGATAAGTGGTTGGAACAATGGGGTATTGATAAAACGTATCAGCATGCAGGTGGTTTAACCGACGAACCGGAACATCAACCAGGCCGAGATGTGTATTTATTGCAACGCAAGACCACTAAAATGGGTAAGGGGCTGGGTAAAACGACCGGTTGGATCCATCGTAGTGTGTTAAAGCAACATGATGTACATATGAAAACGGGTGTTAGCTACGAAAAGTTTGATGAGCAAGGGCTACACATTAAAGTGGGTGATCAAACTGAAGTGCTTGATGTCGATAATGTGGTGTTGTGTGCTGGACAGGTGTCAAATCGCTCGTTAGTTGATGAAATGAAAGCGAGTGGAATACCTGTTCATTTAATTGGTGGGGTAGATGTGGCTGCTGAATTAGATGCTAAACGCGCTATTCGTCAAGGTGCAGAGCTCGCGATGAGTATCTAGTTTCTCGCAAATGCTAGCGTTTAGCTATCTTCATTGAAGTGATGTACGCACCTTGTATAAAAAAGCCTTCTGTAAAAAAGAAGGCTTTTTGTTGCGTTAACGAAACCCAATAACGGTTAGTTTCTGACTTATCATCGATGGGTTTGTTGTGGATAATACGTTTTAGTGTTTAAGGCTTTAATGCTAATACTGCATCAATGTCTGCCGCACTGTGACGTTCTGGCAACATTTCCCATGGTTCGCCCCATGTTGTATTCACTATTCTGCCACGTTGTACTGCTGGACGGATTAATATCTGATTGGCCCAGCGCACGACATTTTTGTAGCTTGCAACATCGAGAAATTCGGCGGCGCTATACAACTTACCTAATACTAAGTTGCCGTACCAAGGCCATATTGCCATATCCGCAATGGTATATTCCTCGCCAGAAACAAAGGTATTTTTTGCCAGTTGTTTATCCAATACATCTAATTGGCGTTTAACTTCCATCGCAAAACGGTTAATAGGATATTCTTGTTTTTCATCAGCATAGGCGTAAAAATGACCAAAGCCACCGCCTAGGAAAGGGGCAGAGCCTTGCGCCCAGAATAACCAATTAAATGTTTGGGTTCTTGCTTTCCCGTCTTTAGGTAGAAACTGGTCGAATTTCTCTGCGAGATGAACCAGAATGGATGCAGATTCAAATACGTTAACATCTTCATCAGCTGATTTATCTAATAGGGCAGGAATTTTTGAGTTTGGATTTATATCAACAAACCCAGACGAAAATTGGTCAGATTCACCGATGTTAATGATATGAGCATCGTACTCCGCCTGTTTAATCCCTAAAGCAAGTAGCTCTTCTAAAAGAATCGTTACTTTTTGCCCGTTAGGTGTGCCAAGAGAATAAAGTTGTAAAGAATGTTGACCTACAGGTAGTACTTTCTCGAATCTAGCACCAGACTCTGGGCTATTGATGTTTGCCCATTTGTTACCACCATTAGTATTATTAGTCCAAACTTTAGGTGGGGTATATTGGTTACTCATAAAATCTCCTCGTGATAACCCGTTTACAGGTTAATCATACAAATTTAAAATACGCTTAACTGAATAAGGTTAGTGTAACGTGTATGAATTGGTTGCATTAGCATCAACTCGTATGAGTTATGCTTTTGTCTCTTTAATGTCGTTGTTCATTTTTATTCTATGACGGCTAACTGTTCACTTAATTCGATTAAATTGGTGACAGTTAAATCAGGCTCCATTCCCCAGGGATCAAATACTTTTTTACTGTCCCGTTGAATCCAAGCCGTGTTAAGTCCTGCCGCTTTTGCACCAATAACATCCCATGGATTACTCGATACCATCCAACAATGTTGTGGTTCAGATTGAGTGCGAGTCATTAAATGATGGTAAACGGCAGGGTTAGGTTTATAAGTCTTGAGGTCGTCAACACTGATGACATTATCCAAGAGAGGTAATACTCCAGCATTAGCCATTAATGTGCGAACAGCAATTTCTGGACCATTTGAAAATGCGGCAAGGGTATGACCTTGGTCACGTAGAAGAGCTAGCCCAGGAATAACATCTTCAAAGGCTGCCAGCTGACTAAATTTAGCCAGTAAATCTTGTTGTTCGCTGTTTGACAATGTGACATTGAAAACGGATAAGCAATATTGTAGAGCTTGTTGAGTACAAACACTGAAATCTTCATATTTCTGCATTAAACCACGACGAAATGCATATTCAACTTTCTTATCATGCCAGAGTTGACCAAATTCTTGCGCTTTGTCGCCGATTAACACTTGCAGATGTTGACCCATGTCCACTGGGTCCACTAATGTGCCATAAACATCAAACCCTATCATTTTGTGCATGTTGTTTGCTCCATTTGTCTTCGAACCAAGTGTTACGTGTCGGTGTAATTAACGACTACTTGACGATAATATTGACTTCACAATATGACAGTATCTTGTATTTGGTAGACTATAAACTAACAATATCATTCGTTCAACCACTATTTTGAGCGATCGTTCTAATTTGGTTTGTGTTTAAGTTAGATTGAATGAACTAATGTTATCGGTGTGAGATAGATACCTTTGAATTTGTGTTAATTCATTGTATTATAATAATTAAAAATATTATAGGTGATGTAAAATGGAATGTCCTTGTTGTCAGGGTATCTTTGCTCGTAAAGCACTAAAACAAGTGCGCAAAGGCAAAAGTGGTGTTGAAACACAATGCCCTAAATGTCAGCAGTGGCTGATGTTTGAACCTAAAATGATGATGACCAAAAACGTTGGTTTACTTATTTTATTGGTTTTCAGTGTGGCTAACTTCTTTATCGACAACAGTGATTATCGCCTAATATGTTCATTTTTAGGTTTTGCTGGTGCTTGTGTGGCTTTTTATGGGGTATTTAAAGGTAAGCTAATCGCGGCAGAGTGTTGATTTAAAATGTAAACCGTTTATAAAAGAGAGGTCATAAATTTAGACCTCTCTAAAGCGATATTGATTATTTAGAGTATCTCATCATTTCGTGATGAGATTGAAATTCTTTAGCATCAATAACATTATTATGATCTGAATCGATACGCTCAAACATTTCATGACAATGCGATGAGTTTTTTAACATGCGACCTTCAGATTCACGCAACTCTTGTCTTGCATTTTGAAAGTGTTCAAACTCCTCTTCAGATAGCAATTTGTCTTGATTAGTATCAATATCGGAAAATACAGGCATTTGAGACATTCCCATACTACCATTTTCATTTTCAGTAGCATTAGCTGACATAGAAATAGTGAGAAAAACTAGTAATGCAGATAAAACATAACCATTCATAATATCCTCCTTGTAATCTTTTCAATTTAATTATACACCCTCTTAACCATGTAAAATACAAGGTTATATAGTGCACAACAAATTGACGACACTACCTTATAACCCTTTATTTATTACTATGAGGAAAATAACTGATTTACATTTAGGCTCTAGCAGTTGGTCTTTCATGGATGTTATTTTTTAATATCAATGGTTTGGTGTTTTTGTTAAGTGGCGTAAGTGTTAAAAATCAAGTCTGTAATTAGGTAAATAACTCGTCAAAAAGAGTAGTGTCCTGTTAGCTGAATCATTCGGGCTGTGTTTGTAGCATCTTACTACTGTGTTATCGATTACTGATGTTTAATACTATTTGTTATTCGCTCTGCCTTGTTTAAATTGCTTTAAACATCAATAAAATTCATTGTCAACGATCAACCAGCCTTCGTTGTCAGTGATGAAATTTTATCTTCGCTCAGAGTCGGATTAAGCCTATGCTGTATAAATGTTGGTCCGCCAGCCTGTTATTTTGGCCAACTGCTGTTTAATTAGAAGAGTTCCATACTTTTGCTTCGGAGTTGACTTGGGGTAGGGGCGATAAAATAGGGAGACATAATACCGGAAAAATCGTTCGATAATTTGTCCGTAAGTCTCCCTAGGTGTTCACATGAGTGAATAAACGATCGATTTAATACTCGTCGCTGTTTGCATCACTCATGCGCTCGCGTCTTTCTTGGGCTTCTTCAAATGCAGCGTTAATTTCTTCTAATACAGAATCGACGTCAGCCGCTGTTGTGTCTTCTTCAAATAAACCGGTCAATTGTGTTTCCGGCGTTAATTCACCTTGTTCGTACAAGGCCCACATTTCTTTAGCATATTTTGTTGCGGCTAATTCTGGGGCAAATTGAGAATAATAGTCTGTCATATTATTCACATCACGAAATAACATCGCTTTGGCATTATTGTTTGCTGATGCATCAACAGCTTGGGGCAGGTCAATGATAACCGGTCCATTCTGATCTACGAGCACGTTAAACTCTGATAAATCGCCATGAACAATACCTGCACATAACATTCGTACGACATAACCCATCATAACGTAATGCTGCGTTTGCGCTTGTTCAGCACTCATCTGAGTAACATCATTTAATCGAGGTGCAACATCACCATGAATATTGGTGATCAACTCCATCAATAGCACTCCATCAAAGCAGCCATAAGGCACTGGTACTCTAATTTTAGCGGCGGCGCATTTATATAACGCGTCGACCTCGGCATTCTGCCAAGCTTTTTCTTGTTCTTCACGACCGTATTTAGAACCTTTTTCCATGGCTCTACCACGACGACTGTTTTTGGTTTTTCGACCTTCTTGATATTGTGCTGCTTTTTTAAAACTGCGCTTAGTGGCTTCCTTATACACTTTGGCGCAGCGAATCGCATCGCCACATCTGATCATATAGACCGTAGCTTCTTTGCCACTCATGAGTTGGCTTATCACTTCATCGACGAGACCATCGTCAACCAGTGGTTGTAATCGTATAGGCGTTTTCATTGCGTCGTTATACCTTACTTGCGCGCTGGATGATATATCTAAGGAAATAATTTTCACTTGTTAAAACAACACAGATTAAATAAGTCTGATTTGTAGTGCATTTTTGCTTCAATACGCTCTATTAATACATTTTTGTTTGATGATTTAAATCATTGTACCTATTCAGTTAAACATAGTCGAAATTGACCTTATTTTCGAGTCACACCGAGGGAGACTATGTTGAGTAATTGTCAATTTAAAGAATGAAATGTGGTATATTGCGCTTCGATTCCTGCATCAATGAATACCAATGACGTTAATCTGGTTGTTGTGGTCTGTATATTAGGGCTAACGCTAACCGAATGGGTAATCGCTAAAATTGATATCTAGGGTCTGTTGATCTTTGCTGGTTAAATTTTGTTCGAGTTAAAAACGTTTTTATCGAGGCGAATGGATTGATGCCTAGTCATCTAAGCAAAATTCATTCAACAAAGAGTAAAACGTTTTTAGCCGAACCCTTCGGGCAGCGTTTGTTGGTCATTTTTACTGCGTTATCGACTTTTTATGTAGAATAACTATATTACAAAGTCTCTGCCTTATAACTCATGTTTAAGTAATGACCAACAATTCGCTGCAAAACCAACCTTGAAAGATCAACAGCCCCTAGCAACGCTGTGGTTCAGTAACAATTAAGCTTTTCTTCAGTCAACGTTAAGTTATTGGCAGGATAATAATTGTGATTTGATACAATTGTTTATAACAAAGACATCATCACGTTACGCGGCCATTTAGTCGTACAAATATTTTGCATTTTTGTCGTTATGCGAAACAATTTCAACATGTTAATAGAGTTTTTATGAAACGGACCTTACTTCTCGCACTATTTGTTTTTTCTAATGCAGCCACTGCTGTTGAGCCCTTATTTGAAACACCGCAAGATATGGAACCCACTTGGGTTGATGACATATTGTCGGTGTTTGGTGCCGATGGCGAGTTTGATGACACCAAAGCGATTGATATGAGCTATTTACCTACGGCTTATTACACCCCGGAAAAAAAGTTTGGTGTCGGGTTATTAATGGTTGGCTTGTATAAAACCGATAATGCATCGAGTGAAGAACAACCATCATCATTAGTATTGAATTCATTTGTATCTATGAATCAATCCTACGGTGTTCAAGTTGAAAATATGACGTTTTTAAACCAAGGTAAACAACGATTATTACTTGATTTAGAGCTGCACAATGAAGCGGCTGTTTATTATGGTGTCGGAATTGATGACGGCGATCAAGATCTTAATCATCATGAATTCGATGAACAACTGTATAGTTTTAAACCTCGCTGGATGACCGAGATTGCCAGTCACTATTTCATTGGTATAGGGGCTGACTTTATTTACACCAGTGCCGACAGCTTAGAGTTGGTTTCCACTGGTTTGTCAGTAGATTCAAGTGATATTTTACCGAATAATTTTAGCTCTGGTGTGGTTGTTTCTAGTATTTATGATTCAAGGGATTACCGTTTAAATGCGACCAAAGGGTGGTTATTTCAGGTCGATGCCGGTTTATATCAAAATGATAAATTTGATTCGTTTTCAACCTATAACATTGAGTTAGCCAATTATATTGACTTAAGTTCAGTGCCGGGATTGATCGCTTGGCAAGTTCAAGGCCACCTTACCAGTGGAGACGTACCTTGGAGCTTATTACCTGACCTTGGTGGCTCCAATGCGATGCGTGGTTACATTAGAGGTCGTTATCGAGATGAGCAAATGATGATGGGCCAAGTTGAATACCGCTTACCGATATTTCAACGTTATGGCATGGTCTTTTGGGGGGCCGTTGGCAGTGTAGCGCCTAAAGTGAGTGAGCTAACCGACACCTTATTAACGGCTTACGGTACTGGATTTCGCTTTAACATTAAAGACAATATTAATTTACGTCTTGATGTCGGGGTAGGTGAAAATGAAACTAATTTTTATTTAAATGTGAATGAAGTTTTTTAAGGCAATGTTATTGTAAATGACACTATGTTTGATGATGCTTTTTAAGGGCTCTATTTGTAGGTGACACTTTTCAAGTTAGCCATTGCCAAGGAAACAATAAATAGCGAAATGCCAATACCGATGATGACATTAATGATGCGAATAAAGCCTATGCTGACAAGCTATCCTAATATTAGGGTATCTACAGCATCTTGTGTGTTGGGCGCAAGAGTATTGACGATATTTGGCCTTTCATGTGGTTTGCTGCAGAGTAGCAACGTATTAGCGGGTGAAATCCAAGATAAATGTCTAAAGACCTTTAATTATTCTATTTATCTTAGTGGGCTGCATACAGGTAAAATGACTCGTATTGAGAAATGGCAAGGCAAATCAGCCATTATCACTTCAAAAAGTGAAGCCAGTATTTTGGGCATTGGCACTCAATATCAACAGCGAAGCCAAGTATCATGGTCAAATATCACTAATGAATGGCTGACCGATAACTTTCATCAACAGGTTAGTGGTTTTCGCTCTCGAGACATGCAAGTCACCGTGGCGAATAATGGTCTTGAATCTCAGGTTGATCTTGATGGCGATATCACGGCTTATCAATCAAAAACGATTCCTTTAAGAGATGTTGATACCTTAGCGATTCAAATACGTGAATATCTTATTCGCGGAAGACAACAATTTGCTTTAGTAAGGCAGGCCTCTGATGCGCTTGAGCCTTATCAATACTATGTTAAAAGTGCAGTAACAGCGACTATACCCCCTTGGGGTGAAATGCAATTGATACCCGTTGAGCAAACGGGAGCAGATGAGGTAACCTATTTTTTTGCGCCAAGCATGAATTTTCAACTTGTAAAAGCCCATTATCATGGTTTGATTCTCCAAGGTGTTATTGAGCTTGATAGCTATGTGTCATCCTGTGATATCTTCACAAAGAGTTCCCCATTAGGTTAACCTAGCTACCTTTAACCGTTATTTACTTGAAGCCAGTGGCAATAGCCTAATCGCTAACGTTTACCGCGCTATTGAACCGACTTAAACCAATATCTATCGTCTATCATAGATGATTTTAAATGGTTGACCTGGCTTCCTGATGGCTTGGATATCAGTATAATTGACATCTGATATGTCAATTGGAGTGAGCATGGCCAAGGTGATCAATAAAGCCATTTTTAGCAGTAGAGTGTTCTCGATAAACCAAGTGACTTACCATACTTATCATCGGGTGATGAACCATATTGATCCCGTACAACAGGGTCGTTATTACAAGTTAAATTTTGTGTTGCGACAACCAAAAGTAGGTGGGGTGTTCAACTGTGAAAAATGCATAGTGAATTTATGGGGGCGGGTGTATTTGTTTCGTCCTGATAAATATGAACACAGCGTGAGTAAAATTGAGTCAGGCAAACGTGTGCTATTAAGCTTGGCCTTAAATATTTAAACAAAAGCATTCACATTTCAGTATTCATATTTCAGTATTCATATTTCAAAACGCATATCTCAATCTTAAAATGCCAATATCCAACGCTAAACATTCAAAAGAAGGCACTAGCAGTGACAGTTTAACCTTCGTGAGCCAACTTGGTGTTGGTGTGAATTTGTTGAGTTAACGCCGTTGTCGGTTGTTCTGGGCTATTTGGTACAGTGTATTGGCGTTTAGTGACCACTTTAACGCCCTCAGAAGAGAGTTTGAGATTTAAATCGCCATTAGGCACACAACAACAGGGTAGACACTGGTCGGCTTTAAGTTCTGCAAGAGGCTCGCAAAAATAGTTTACTTCTCCAGATATGACTGTGGTTTTACAAGCACCGCAAAATCCATTACGACACTCTGAAAATACTTTTACTTTTTTCGATTCAAGCGCTTCTAATAAACTTGAATGTTGGCCGTCAAACAAAATAACCGGCTGTCCTTTCAAGCTTATAATAGGCGCTTTTTTGAAAAACTTTTTATAGGTCAAAATCTAAAAACTCATCGCCATCAACAGAAGAGTCAATTTGACCAACAAGATAAGATGACACTTCTACTTCTTGTGGGGCAACTTGCACAGCATCACTTTCTAACCAATTCTTCATCCACGGTAACGGGTTTGATTGATCTGGATACGGTTGTGGTAAATGTACCGACTTCATCCGTTGGTTCGTAATAAATTCAACATACTGACATAGAATTTGTTCATTTAAGCCTATCATTGAACCGTCTTTGAATAAGTATTTAGCCCATTCTTTTTCTTGCTCTGCTGCTTTGACGAATAAGTCATACGCTTCTTGTTTACACTCAGCAGCAATTTCGCCCATTTCTGGGTCGTCTTTACCGCCTTGCATTAGGCTTAATATGTGTTGAGTACTGTTAAGGTGTAATGCTTCGTCACGGGCAATTAAACGAATAATTTTAGCGTTGCCTTCCATGACACGACGCTCTGCAAAGGCAAACGAACACGCAAAACTGACATAGAAACGAATAGCTTCTAAGGCGTTAACTGACATCATGCATAAATACAGTGATTTTTTTAGGATACGTGAGTTAACCGTAATTGATTCACCATCGATAACGTGAGTACCTTCACCTAAGAGGTTATTAATCTGGGTGAGTTTAATCAGGTCATCATAATAAGCCGCAATATCACCAGCACGCTTTAATATTTCTTCATTCTGGACAATATCGTCAAATACGACTGAAGGGTCGTTAACAATATTACGAATGATATGAGTATATGAACGTGAGTGAATGGTTTCAGAAAACGACCATGTTTCAATCCACGTTTCTAATTCTGGCAGCGATACCAAAGGCAAAAATGCCACATTTGGTGAACGACCTTGGATAGAATCGAGTAAGGTTTGGTATTTAAGATTAGATAAGAAAATGTGTTTTTCGTGATCAGGTAAATCACCGAAATCAATTTTGTCACGGCTGACATCAACTTCTTCTGGACGCCAGAAAAACGATAATTGCTTTTCAATCAACTTTTCGAATACTTCATATTTTTGTTGATCGTAGCGAGCCACATTAACCGATTGACCGAAAAACATAGGTTCTTTGGTTGAATCGTTAGGTGTTTGACAAAATGTAGAGTAAGCCATTATTTAGGTGTCCTGATAACGCATTTTCCAAAAAGCGGGGAAGACCCCGCTAAATATTGATAAAGTGATGATTAGATCTTACACGCACCGCCACCGCAGCCATCGTCTTCTTCTTCGACAGCGATAATGTCATCAAACTGATCAGAGGCACCGTCGCGAGTATTATGATAATACAATGTTTTAATGCCCAGTTTGTATACGCTTAGTAAATCTTTGAGCAATGTCTGCATCGGCACTCGACCGCCTTCAAAACGGCTTGGGTCGTAATTAGTGTTAGCTGATATTGCTTGGTCAATAAACTTCTGCATTAAACCAACAAGTTGAATGTAACCATCATTATTAGGCATATTCCAAAGTAATTCGTACTTGTCTTTAAGTACATCAAAGTCTGGTACTACTTGTTTTAGTTGACCGTCTTTACTAGCTTTTACGCTGATTAAACCACGTGGAGGCTCAATACCATTAGTCGCGTTTGATATTTGCGATGAAGTTTCAGACGGCATTAATGCAGAAAGCGTTGAGTTACGCAAACCGTATTGTTTAATATCGCTACGTAAACTTTCCCAATCCATGTGCAATGGCTCGTCACAAATTTTGTCTAAATCGCGCTTGTAGGTGTCGATGGGTAAAATACCCTTTGAGTACGTTGTCTCGTGGAATAACGGACATGCGCCTTGCTCTTTTGCCAAGTTCATTGACGCTTTAAGCAAATAGAACTGAATCGCTTCAAAGGTTTTGTGGGTTAAGTTATTAGCTGAACCGTCTGAGTACTTTTTACCATTCTTGGCTAAGTAATTAGCAAAGTTAATGACACCAATACCGAGGGTACGACGATTCATTGAACTCGTTTGCGCTGCTTTAATTGGGTAATCTTGGTAATCAAGTAAGTTATCTAATGCACGTACGGCTAAATCAGCTAACGGCTCAAGCTCAGATAAATCTTGGATTGCACCTAAGTTAAGTGCTGACAAGGTACATAACGCAATTTCACCGTCTGGATCATTGATGTTATTCAGTGGCTTAGTCGGCAAGGCAATTTCTAAACACAAGTTAGATTGCTTAATTGGTGCCACTTTTGAATCGAATGGACTGTGGGTATTACAATGATCTACGTTTTGAATATAAATACGGCCAGTAGAAGCACGCTCTTGCATCATCAATGAAAACAGTTCAACGGCTTTAATTTGTTTTTTACGGACACTGCTGTCTTGCTCATACTGAAGATATAAACGTTCAAATTCGACTTGATCTTCAAAGAATGCATCGTAAAGGCCAGGCACGTCTGATGGACTGAATAGGCTAATGTATTCACCTTTAATCAAACGTTGGTACATTAATTTGTTTAACTGCACACCGTAGTCAAGATGACGTACACGGTTATCGTCAACACCACGGTTGTTTTTCAATACAAGTAGCGATTCAACTTCTAAATGCCATAAAGGATAGAAAAGGGTAGCCGCACCACCACGTACGCCGCCTTGAGAGCAAGACTTAACCGCAGTTTGGAAATATTTATAAAAGGGTAAACAACCTGTGTGGAATGCTTCGCCGCCACGAATAGGGCTGCCTAAGGCACGAATACGACCAGCATTAATACCAATACCAGCGCGTTGGCTCACGTATTTAACGATAGAAGATGCGGTTGCATTGATTGAATCTAAGCTGTCATCACACTCAATTAATACA
Source organism: Shewanella polaris (assembly GCF_006385555.1). NCBI lineage: Bacteria > Pseudomonadati > Pseudomonadota > Gammaproteobacteria > Alteromonadales > Shewanellaceae > Shewanella > Shewanella polaris. The sequence goes on from NZ_CP041036.1 coordinate 2,123,055, forward strand.
CATGAACTGAACTGACGGGTAGGTGTACGTACGCCTGCCATAATTGGCGTAGGCAGAGAAATCTTAAATAAAGATGTCGCATCGTAGAAATCTTTAATGTATTTCAGACGGATTTCTTTCGGATATCGAGCAAACAAACATGCTGCTACCAAAATGTACAAAAACTGTGCGCTTTCATATATTTCATGAGACACACGATTTTGTACTAGGTATTTACCTTCAAGTTGCTTTACTGCTGCATACGAGAAGTTCATGTCACGCCAGTGATCAATATAGGTATCAAGAATGTCTAGTTCTTCGCGGCTATAGTCAGCCAATATATGCTTGTCATATTTACCAATATCAACCAACTTGGTGACATGATCATATAACTTAGGCGGTTCAAATTGACCAAAGGCTCTTTTACGTAAATGGAATACCGCTAAACGGGCTGCCAAAAATTGGTAATCAGGTGATTCTGGGGAGATCAAATCAGCCGCTGCTTTAATGATGGTTTCATGAATGGCTTCAGTCGGAATGCCGTCAAAAAACTGCAGGTGAGATCGAAGTTCTACTTCAGATACTGAGACGTTTTTTAATCCCTTGGCTGCCCAAGTGATCACGCGATGAATTTTATCTAAATCGATCGGTTCACGTTCGCCACTGCGTTTAGTGACTGTCATATTGCTATTCATTGAAGAGAGGCCTTGGTTCTATATCAAAACATGTGATCTGTTGTTGGATGCCGTGCTGCTGGATTCGATCCGAATCAGTTACAAAACAATTCCATGTTAAAACAATCAAGCTTAATGTATTCACAACATAGTATAAATACCAATACATTTAGTTAGCATCTACGTTCTTTATAATGTAAAGGCGTAGTGTTTTGATTGTCAGCCACACACAAGATATGGTGCTATTTAAAATCTTAGATACAAGATAATGAGGTTTGAGCCTTTTTGCAAGCCACAATTTCATTAACTTGTTGTGGATAACTTGAGGATAAACCGCAGGGTTAGTGACGGCTAACCCTAGAGCCCAAATTTATAACGAGTTTTTGATAAGTGATATTTTTTCAACCGTTAAATGAGAAAAATTCGATCGCTACAATAAACAGCGATCAATAAATTATGCTCATTTTTATATTGATCTTTTACCACTTTTGATCGTCAAGTGATCGTGATCATAATCAATAATTGGTGATTCACCATAAAGACTCATTTGTTGATATCCCATCACTGAATGTCATTATTCTGCAAAAAATTGTTTTAACGATGCACCGTGTTTAAATTGACATCTTGACGGCCATAAATCGGGCGTATCATGGGGTGATAAATATCCCCAAAGCGCGACACCTCCAAGCATATTAGCATTATGTGCAGCGACTAAATCACGCTCTGCGTCACCTAAATACAAAATATGTTCTGGTGGTGTTGCTATTTGCTGCGCCGCTAACAACATTGGTGCCGTATGTGGTTTGGCATAACGGGTGCTGTCACCACTAATGATTGCTTTAAGCTGATGAGTTAAATTTAGTTTTTCAATGAGAGGTCGAGCAAAACGAGCAGGTTTATTGGTCACCACCCCATAAGGGATACCTTGCTGATCTAATAATGTCAGCAGTTCAGGTAAATCTGTAAACAAGCGGCTGTAATCGCCATTAATACGGGCATAGTGGTGTAGTAACCCTTGTTGAATACGGATTTGCAATGCTTCATCAGCATCCGGAATAGCCGTTTTAACCAAAAATAAACTGCCGTGAGAGGCTGCATGACGCATTTTATCGAGTGGCTGAGCGCTAAAACCCGCATCATCCAAACTCAAATTAAGCGCATGTATCAAATCTGGTGCTGTGTCAGCAAGTGTGCCGTCAAGATCAAATAAGACCCCTTTAACATCATTTTTATGCACTGTGATGTTCCTAAAATGAGATGTTTAATGCCACAATAAAGTGACCAATACAGAAGGGAAGTGACTGACGAACCGCTATTGTGCTTATCGTCAGCGTTATATCATCGAGTGATATCAATCGTCTATCGTTTAAGCGAGTGCTTATAATCGCGCTTAATCGATTATTGATACCACTTGGCTAGTCGCTGATTTTCTGGGTGGCGATCATATAGTTTACATCAACACTTTTAGTGTACTTAAATACCCCAGATAAAGGATTGTAGGTAATGCCTAAAGCATCTCTACACAGTAAGTCAGTATTGTCGACTAATGCTATCAGTTCAGAGGGGCGAATGAACTTACTGTGATTATGGGTGCCTACGGGTAACATTTTTAATAAATATTCGGCGCCAATAATGGTTTGTAAGTAAGACATAACATTACGGTTAATCGTGGAGAAAAACACAAAGCCATTAGGTTTAACCATGTCACAACACGCCTGAATAACCGATTGTGGCTCGGGTACATGTTCAAGCATTTCCATACAAGTCACTACATCGTAATATTCGCGGTGGGTGTCGCGGTGTGCTTCAGCTGTCGTTTTTAGGTAATTGACTGTGACGCCAGACTCCAAAGCATGCAGTTTTGCTATTTCAAGAGGTTCAGTCCCCATATCAATACCATCAACATGTGCACCTAAGCGCGCCATGCTTTCTGATAAAATGCCGCCACCACAGCCAACATCAAGCACTTTCTTATCAAAAATTCCATCAGCGGTTTGGTCAATGTAGTTTAAACGCAGTGGATTAAGTAAGTGTAATGGCTTGAACTCGCCATTGAGATCCCACCATGTTTGTGCCATGGCTTCAAATTTTGCGATTTCGAGGGGATCAACATTGGGTGTCGATTGTTCAGCATGTGACATAACGTAACCTAATTGTTTTAAAATCTATGGCGGCTATTATAGCGATAACCTTTACGAATAAAAGTGAACAATGGCAACCATTGTTCACACTTGCTTATAAAATATCCATTTATGAGTGTTAAATTGTTATTTTGCATTCATCAGTGTTTACATCCTAAATTCATTGAGGTTAATTTTTGTTAAAAAATAGCCGTATATTAGCTAATTAATAAACTAAATCAGCTGAAAATATTAGCTTTTTTATAATTTTTAATAGTGAGAGAGGATTTGGCAGGTCTTTGCTCTGGCGACATTAAATATCTGTGTTAGAATGCCAAATCACGTTTTTAAGCTAGATAATAATATGGAAGTTTTATTGTCAGCTCACTTTAGAGGAACGCGCAGTTTATGACTGATCTGGCATCATCTATTTCGCCAATTAACATCGAAGACGAACTTAAGAATTCTTACCTTGATTATGCTATGAGTGTAATTGTAGGTCGTGCATTACCTGACGTCCGTGACGGTTTAAAACCTGTTCATCGTCGAGTATTGTTCGCAATGAGCGAATTAAAAAACGATTGGAACAAACCATATAAAAAATCTGCTCGTGTTGTTGGTGACGTAATTGGTAAATATCACCCGCATGGTGATACTGCTGTATACGATACGATTGTACGTATGGCGCAACCTTTCTCGTTACGCTACACATTAGTTGACGGACAAGGAAACTTTGGTTCGGTCGACGGTGACTCCGCTGCGGCGATGCGTTATACCGAAATTCGCATGCAAAAGTTGGCGCATTCATTATTAGCCGACCTTGAAAAAGAAACTGTGGATTTTGTGCCTAACTACGATGGCACCGAGATGATCCCTGCGGTATTACCAACTCGTGTACCGAATCTATTAATTAACGGTTCATCAGGTATTGCGGTCGGTATGGCCACCAATATCCCACCACATAACTTAACGGAAGTGGTGAAGGGCTGTTTAGCGTTAATCGATGAGCCAAGCTTGTCAATTGAACAGTTAATGGAATACATTCCTGGTCCCGATTTCCCAACTGCAGCTTCAATAAATGGTCGTAAAGGCATTATCGATGCTTATAACACTGGCCGTGGCCGCGCAATCATGCGCTCAAAAGCTGATATCGAAACTGATGATCATGGCCGTGAACGTATTATCGTTCATGAAATTCCATATCAAGTTAACAAAGCCCGTTTGATTGAAAAAATTGCCGAGCTTGTTAAAGATAAAAAATTAGAAGGTATCAGTGGCCTACGTGACGAGTCTGATAAAGACGGTATGCGTATTGTTATTGAAATCAAACGTGGTGAAGTGGGTGAGGTTGTACTAAACAACTTATATTCTCAAACCCAAATGCAGTGTTCTTTTGGTATCAACATGGTGGCATTGACTAACGGTCAGCCTAAATTGTTTAACCTTAAAGAAATGCTTGAGTGTTTTATTCTTCACCGTCGTGAAGTGGTCACGCGCCGTACCGTATTTGAATTACGTAAAGCTCGCGAACGTGCTCATGTTCTTGAGGCACTTGCCATTGCACTGGCTAACATCGACCCGATTATTGCGTTAATTAAAGCATCACCTACACCAGCTGAAGCCAAAGCAAAGTTAGTGGCACAAGGTTGGGAATTAGGTCATGTGCAAGGCATGCTTGAAAAAGCTGGCGATGATGCAGCGCGTCCTGAATGGTTAGAGCCTGAGTTCGGTATCCGTGACGGTCAGTACTATTTAACCGAGCAACAAGCACAAGCAATTTTGGAATTACGTCTGCACCGTTTAACCGGTCTAGAACATGACAAGATTTTAGCGGAATATGAAGAGCTTTTAGTTCTGATTGCTGGTTTGTTATTCATTCTTCGTACTCCATCGCGTTTGATGGAAGTGATTAAAGAAGAACTAGAAGAAATACTTGAACAATACGGTGATGAACGTCGCACTATTATCAACGCTAACGAAATTGACATGAGTCTTGAAGACTTAATCAATGAAGAAGACGTTGTAGTGACTTTATCTCACTTAGGTTATGCAAAATACCAAGTGCTATCTGACTACCAAGCTCAGCGTCGTGGTGGTAAAGGCAAAGCGGCAACTAAAGTAAAAGATGAAGACTTTGTTGAAAAGTTATTGGTGGCAAACACCCATGACACCATCTTGTGCTTCTCTGACTTTGGTAAGATGTACTGGCTAAAAGTGTATCAATTACCTTTGGCAAGTCGTACTGCTCGTGGTCGTCCAATTGTAAACTTATTACCACTTTCTGACGGTGAGCACATTACTGCAATCCTACCGGTACGTGAATACGCAGATGATAAATTTATCATTATGGCAACAGCACACGGTACTGTTAAGAAAACAGCATTAACTGCCTACAGTAATCCTCGTGCAAACGGTATTATTGCGGTGAACTTAAAAGACGGCGATCAGTTAATCGGCGTTGATATTACCGAAGGTAGTGACGACATTATGTTGTTCTCTAACGAAGGTAAAGTGGTTCGCTTTAACGAGAAAGCACGTGACTCTGAAACGGGTGAAGTGAAACGTGATGCAGAAACTGGTGAAGAAGTCATTGCTTTACGTCCAATGGGCCGTACTGCAACCGGTGTTCGTGGTATTAAGCTTGAAGATGGTCAAAAAGTAGTTTCACTGATTGTTCCTAAAGGTGATGGCGCGATTTTAACCGTAACAGAAAATGGTTACGGTAAGCGTACTGAACTGAGCGAATACCCAGCGAAGAGCCGTGGCACTAAAGGTGTGGTATCGATTAAAGTCAGCGACCGTAATGGTCCTGTAGTCGGCGCTGTACAAGTGGGCGAGTTTGATGAAATAATGTTGATCAGTAACAAAGGAACGTTAGTTCGTACTCCTGCTGAAGGTGTATCTATTATTGGTCGTAACACTCAAGGTGTGACTATCATCCGCACCGCAGAAGACGAGAAAGTCGTTGGCTTGCAGCGTATTGAAGAAATTCAAACTGATGAGTTGTTAGACGAAGAAGGCAATGTGATTGTGCCTGCTGATATCATCGAAGGCGAAGTTGCTGAAGGTGAGTCAACCGAATCGACCGGTTCTGATGTGGAAAGTGATGTAGAGAACGACGAACAGGATTAATCTGACGGTGAACTTTACTGCTTCAATAACGAGCGCCTTATGGCGCTCGTTTTATTTTACGGAAAAATATTCATCAAAATAGACGGATAGCCCCCTATTCAAAGGGTACTAAAATACTTAGTATTAATGCTCTTATCTGATGAATAAAAATTGAGTCAAGGAGTTGTCTGTGAGTGCGATTTATAATTTCTGTGCTGGACCTGCGATGTTACCTCAAGCTGTGATGCAAAAAGCACAACAGGAATTAATTGATTGGAATGGCCTAGGCGTCTCCGTAATGGAAATTAGCCACCGTAGCAAAGAATTTATTGCAATGACTCAGCAAGCCGAAGTGACTCTGCGCAAGTTGATGCATATTCCTGACAATTACCATGTGTTATTTATGCACGGTGGTGGTCGCGCCCAGTTTTCGAACGTGGTGAATAACTTTTTGGGTGATAACGGCCAGGCTCTTTATTTGGTGAGTGGTCAATGGTCATCAGCTGCAGTGACTGAAGCAAAAAAATTAGTCAGTGAAAGCCAAATTGATACCATCAATATTGTTGAACAAGTCGATGGGCTTAATCAGGTGATATTGCCTGATTTAACTGCAATCGATAAAGATTATCGATATGTGCATTATTGTTCTAACGAAACCGTCGATGGTATTGAAATTTTCGAAGAATTAGATAGCCCATGGCCAATTGTTGCGGATTTGTCGTCTACTATTATGTCGCACCACATTGATGTCAGTAAATACGGACTGATATACGCCGGCGCGCAAAAGAACATTGGTCCATCAGGCTTGTCGATTGTCATTGTACGTGACGATATGCTAACACTTCCAAGTCTACCTCAATCATCAATAATGGATTATCGAGTAGCGGTTGAACATGGCTCTATGTTTAATACACCGCCCACGTTTGCATGGTATTTAGCCTCAGAAGTGTTTGCGTGGTTAGAGGCTAATGGCGGCGTGAGCACGATGGCTGATGTTAATCAACAAAAAGCAGCGTTATTGTATGAGTGTATCGACAGTAACCCATTTTATAAAAATGGCGTAGCGCCACATAATCGCTCACGGATGAACGTGACGTTCCAACTAGTGGACAATAGCTTAGACGTTGAGTTTTTAAAGCAAGCGGAGCAGGCGGGTTTAGTCGCGTTAAAAGGTCACCGCATCGTGGGTGGTATGCGCGCCAGCATTTATAATGCGATGCCACTTGAAGGTGTACAAGCCCTGGTTGATTTTATGAATAACTTTGCCATAAAACACAGCTAATCTAAAAAGCCAACCTTACCGCAATTTGGGTTAATGAATATAAAAAAGCGAATGCCAAACAGCATTCGCTTTTTTTAGTACTTAGTATCCATGTTTAATACCGATTTACGGCTTTAATTTACAACGTAGTAAGGTATGACCAAGACCAATATTATCAATGTCTTCATCAACATACAGCCCAGCTTCATTAATCATTTTTAGCATATCTTTACTGTGGTACATGCGGCTATTCCCATTGGCAATAGCGGTGAAATACAACGACGTTGCGTTAACACAATAGGCGCCCGCTTCGTGTGGCTGTCGATCCCAATAGGTCTCTAAAATACAAAGTTCACTGCCAGGCTTCATCGCAGCCACTGTGCGTTGCAGAATAGTGATAATTTGTTGTTTTGAAAAACAATCTAAAAATTGACTCATCCAATACAAATCACCACCTTGGTAGAAAGGCTTGTTGCTATCGAGTAAATCTGTTTCAAATGGATGTACCCGATCTGCAACCAAATGAGTTTGTGCATTTTTCATTGCAACAGCAAGTTGACCGGGTAAATCCATAATGGTTACTTTGACGGTTTTATTATAATGGGTGCATGCAAATGCCCATTTACCAGTATTGCCACCCACATCAATAATATGGTCCGGCTGTGACTTGAATATTAATGGTAATAGGCTGTCAAAAGCATGATCTGAATAATAATGATCAAATTCAAACCAGCTTTTTTTAGTTTGTTCAGGTAGTTGGCTTAATCCTGGGTAAATCGTGTCCCAATCACCTAAGTGCTTAAGTCCAATTGCTTTACCTTGCTTAAGTGACTCATCGAGTTCAAACAAACCTTGATAGCAAACATCATGAATGAAGTTTAGATTTTTTGCGGCCATATCATCATGGAGCAAGAAATAGCCCGTTTTATCCAATCGATAATGATCATCCTTACACCAAAAAATACCCATGCTGAGTCCCATATCAAGCAATACGTGAATGGCATATTCAGACAATTCAACATGCTGAGTAAGTTGAACAAGACTAATGCCTTGTTCACCAGCCTGATCAACCTCAGCGAGTAAACCAAATTTATTTAAGCAACGTGCGACTTGAAAACTGACAGGTGCAAAAGCTATTTTTTGTGCTTCAAACTTGGCATCAAAAGCAGATATTTTTTTGGGAGATTGATAAAAATACATTAGAAACGTTAACTTAACAATGAGGAAAATATTGATATTAGATTAGCAAATAAATATCACTAAGGTTTTGACCTAGTTCTAGTTTTCGTTTTTTTAGGTTAACAATAATACACATCAGCTAAATATTATCTGGAACTAAGTCTGATTAATTCAACAGGCCCTAGTGTTTACATAGCTTTGCGTAACCTTACTTTACTATTAGTCATTATTAACCCCATCTTAACCCTACTGCATGTATGGTATTTCTATGGTGTCATTACACCCTTGGAGACATAATGAATTCACCCATTTCGATTAAAACACAGGCATTAAACCTACATTTACGTTCATTAAAATTTACTAAGCACAAAAGGTTGGCTTGTGCCTATCTAGCATTGGCAATCGTGCCATTTGTTATTGCCCAGTTATTGGGTATGGAATTTACTGGTGTCTATAGCAGTGTGCTAGGTGCCGTTAATTTAATTGCAATGATGGTTTTCTTTATGCAATTTCCGCTAGCTGGACGGCTAAAGTATTTGCCATTATTTGCCAACATAGACTGGGGGATCACCAAGCATAAACAGTTCGGTAAATATCTCGGTATTTTCTTCTTCTTACATCCCATATTAATTGTATTACCCAAAGGCTTTATTTCTATAGATGACTTGTGGTTAAGCATTGTCAGTGTGGTGACGTCACCAAATATGTTAACAGGAATAATAGCTTGGTTAACAATGGCGGTTTGGGTATTAATGTCGATTTATAAAGACAAGCTCAATCTACGCTATGAGACTTGGCGTTTATTGCATGTTATTGGTTTTGCAATTATTGCTACGTTGGCGACACTGCATGTGACAACCATTGGAAGTCATGGACAATTTAACCATGCATTCAATATCACTTGGTGGTCTTTGTACTGTGTGTCGATGGCATTGTTAATTTATAACTACTTCATTAAGCCACGTAATATTAAAAAGCATCCTTACGCCATTAATGCACTTGAAAAAATCAGTGAGTGTGATTGGAAACTGAGTATTAAATCCAAAACAGCGCAATCATTAAATTATCAAGCAGGTCAGTTTGTGTGGATTAACACCAGTGGTAATCCATATAACTTGGAACAACATCCTTTTTCGATAGTAACCGCTTCTCAACAACACAAAATGATATCGTTTATTATTAGAGAGTTAGGCGACTACACTTCATCATTAAGCCAACTTGAATTAGGTGCAACTGTTTATATTGATGGTCCTTACGGCAATATGACACTTGAGCAAGCTAATTTAACGAGAGGAATAACGTTAATTGCTGGGGGGGCAGGTATTGCGCCCATACTAGGTTTATTACGTCAACTAGCAGAACAACATGATCCCCGTCCAATTAGACTTATTTACGCTAATCATACACTCGATCGTATGGTCTGTTTATATGAGCTAATAGCACTTGAACAAACCATGGTCGATTTTAAGCTGAAATTAGTGTGTGAACATATTGAAAATAACGATCTTTTGAGTGGTCGTCATTTAGTGAAAGGATTTATTGATTTACAGCAGATTGCTGCCAGTGTCACTACTCAATTAGAAACACAATGGACATTTTATGTATGTGGCCCCGAATCAATGTTAACGGCGACGACTGGTCATTTTAAGCAACTGGGTGTGGCAAATAATCAAATCCATTTTGAACAACTTGCATTTTAATTAGGAGCAAAAGATGCCTATTAAGCAAATATCTGGCTGCATTGGTTGCGAGGCTTGTGTCAAAAGTTGTCCAACTGATGTTATTCATATGAATAAAGAAACAAACAAAGCTGAAATACGTTACCCGGAAGATTGTCAGATCTGTCATTTATGCAGATTATATTGTCCTGTTGGTGCAATCACTATCACCCCGGATAAAAGTATTCCTGTCATGGTGTCTTGGAGGTAATGATGAAACCCGAACAAACTTTATCTCGTCGTCAATTTATCGGCATAGCAGGCGGCATAGCCGGAGCTGCAGCATTCGCTAGTATTCCGTTTGATGCGCCCGCACAAGAGAATAAACCTAAGATAAACAGCAAAGACTTTACTGTCGATAATCGTGAGCTTGATGTGCTAATTATTGGTGGTGGCATGGCAGGGTTATTTGCTGCAGTAAAAGCCCATCATGCAGGTTCGAAAACCCTAATAGTATCCAAAGGGCGAGTCGGTAGCTCAGGGTTAACGCCTTTCGCAAAAGGAATTTTTAGTTACGATAAAGACAATGCCATCATGAGTATTGATGAATTTGTTGCCCAAGTAACAGAATCTGCCATTCAGACTAATAATCCTGTATTTACTCGGCAATTGGCTGAGCATTCTTATGCTCGAGTACAAGAGCTCAAGGCATGGGGATTCTTTGATTCACCACTTTATCATCACAGTTTTATGAAGCCCCTCAACGAACGTAATATTCCCGTTGAGGAACGTATCATGATCACTCACTTGTTAAAGCAAGATGGTAGGGTTGTAGGCGCCTCAGGTTTTAGTTTAGATGAATTAAAAATCGTTCATTATCATGCCAAAACAGTGGTCTTGTGTACCGGGTCGGGTGGATTCAAACCCAGTGGATTTCCAGTATGTGATTTAACTCATGACGGCACCATTATGGCTTATAAAATTGGCGCTAAAGTGACGGGTAAAGAATGGAACGATGGACATCCCGGTTCGGCTAAGAATTCAGGTTCTTGTTACGACAATTGGCATGGTCAAATTGAAGAAAAACCATCAGTTACAGCGGCTGAAATTCATCATGACTTGGGTGTCGATATGAATTATCAAGCTTATACTCAGGGGGCTCCGGTAATGATGATGCCACCACAGCATGCAGGAAAGAGTGAACAAAACCAGGCAGCTAAACTTGACTCATTTCCAGCAGGTCCATTTGTACCAGATGTATTTAAACGTTCAGGACCACCACCACGTCCACAAGAAGAAGGCTTTATAAGAACGTTAATTTCAGGTAAAGGTCACTCAGGTCCTCCGGGGATGGGAGGCAATCAAGTAGGTGGTTCAAGTGCAGGCATGGCAATTCATAAATCAGAAGGATTGGTGCCAATTAATGAACAAGGATTATCGACTATACCCGGTTTGTATGCAGCTGGTGATGCTTTAGGCTCATATATGTCTGGCGGTATTTATACTCAAATTGGTTCATCGCTTGCTGGTTCGGCTGTGCAGGGCGCTATTGCGGGTGAAGCAGCAGCAAAAGATAGTTTAAATGTCAAAGGAAAACTAACGGTTTCTGAAACATATTTAGCATTAGTTAACCAGCAAATACTAGCGCCACTAACGCGTAAACAGGGTTATAGTCCTGCTTGGGTAACCCAAGTATTACAAGGTGTGATGATCCCTAATTTTGTGCTTTATATTAAAAAGGAACGCATGATGCAAGCAGCATTGGCCTATGTAGAAGAGCTCAATGAACATCATGTTCCGATGCTCATGGCTGATGATCTCCATGCGCTGCGTTTGGCTCATGAAACTGAAAACATGATTGTTACCGCAGAAATGAAACTCAAGGCATCAATTATGCGTACAGAAAGTCGTTGCAGTCATTATCGTTTAGATTACCCAGACGTTGATTATGAAAACTGGCAAGCATGGATCAATATCTCTAAAGATACCAATGGCAATATGCGATTAGAAAAGCAACACTTTGATAGCTGGCCAAACTTTAGCTAAATGAGTAGCTGAGTTAATAACAAACAGCCGACTCAAGGAGTCGGCTGTTTCATTATGGTCAGTCCAAGTAATAACGACTTATAGTACAGCAGCTATCGATTTAGCAAGGTAATCAACGTTTGCTTCACTAATACCGGCAATACTGATGCGGCTTGAACCGACCATATAGACGCTATATTGCTGTTTCAATGCGGCAACTTGTTGTGGGTTAACACCTAGAAATGAAAACATACCTTTTTGACGAGCGATAAAACTAAAGTCGCGGTCAACACCATTGGCGGCTAATTGCTCAACCAACATAGTGCGGTTACCGTTAATACGATCTCGCATCACTTTAAGCTCATCTAACCATTGTTGCTTAAGCGCTGGCGTCCCTAAAATGGTTTCAACAATCGCAGCGCCATGAGCAGGTGGCATTGAATAAATACAGCGCACTACATACAACAATACTGATAGTGCGACATCTGCCGTTGCACTGTTTTTAGCTACAATAGAGCAAGCACCAATACGTTCGCGGTATAAGCCGAAGTTTTTGGAACAAGAGCTACATAAAATCATGTTTTCAACTGATGCGGCCATTTGGCGAACACCATAAGCATCTTCATCAACACCATCGCCAAAACCTTGGTAAGCCATGTCAATTAATGGTGTGAAACCTTGCTTAGCCGTTATCTTAACGACTTGATCCCACTGCTCAGGGGTTAAATCCATACCACTAGGGTTATGGCAACAAGCATGCAATAACACCACATCATCTTTACCAATGGTATTTAACGCCGCCATCATCTGTTCAAATTTGAGAGTTTTAGTATTGTAGTCGTAATATGGATAGGTTTTAACCGTAATACCAGCAGCCTCAAATAAACCTGTGTGATTTGCCCACGTTGGATCGCTCACCCATAACACCGCATTAGGATTACAACGTTTAATAAAGTCTGCTGCAACACGCAGGGCACCTGTTCCACCAGGGGTAGACACTGTACGCACTCGGTTAGCCAGTAATGCTGTGTGGCTAGCACCAAAGGCTAATTCACCCATTAACTGGTTAAACGATGCTGAACCCGTAGGGCCGATGTAGACTTTGGTTGTTTCTGTGTCTAAACGAATTTTTTCAGCTGCTTTAACGCAATCTAAAATGGGCGTATGGCCAACAGGGTCTTTGTAAACGCCGACACCTAAATCGACTTTATTTGGGTGACTGTCTTCACGATATTGAGTTAGCAGACCTAAAATAGGATCAGCAGGTAAGGCTGTTAGGGTATTGAACATGAATAGAACCTTATATTAGCTATTTGCCCTAAGCATAACGTGCTTTAAACAAAGAGATAAAGTCATAATTGATCGCTATCTCAATTAATTGAATATTGAGATTTTTTCATCTGCAAAGTTTACTGAACGGACAAATAATACTGTCATATCGATAAATTATCTGCTGTAATGGTGCTCCATTACATTGTTTTGCTCTGTTCTTAACGAGTAAACGAGTATTAGCAGGTGTAAATGGCAATAAAATGAATTATTGGTACTAGCAATAATCGTCATTATCCGTATTCTGTTAGCCTGTAATGGTAATAATTAATTAACAATTACCAAGTTAACCCCTGTAATGAATTTGTTCCACTTGATTTACGCTGTCTGGCAATAAATGAGTGATGTTAACCACCAAGATTAAAACGAACTTAATCTTTAGCAAAAAGAAGAAAGCGAATGAAGCAACTGCGTCTTAATCCTATTACTTGTATAGATGGCGAAATTAATATTCCCGGATCTAAAAGTATTTCAAACCGTGCATTATTATTAGCGACACTTGCCAAAGGCAGCACCACACTTACAAACTTGCTCGATTCAGATGATATTCGTTATATGTTGGCATCGCTTAAGCAACTGGGTATTAACTATAAGTTAAGTGATGATAAGACAGTGTGTACTGTTGAGGGGAATGCAGGGCCAATTTCATCGGATGCTGCGCAAAGTTTGTTTTTAGGCAATGCCGGTACTGCAATGCGTCCATTGTGTGCAGCCTTAACGTTAGGGCAAGGAGAGTTTACCTTAACTGGCGAGCCACGAATGGAAGAACGTCCGATTGGCGATTTAGTCGATGCACTTCGTCAATTAGGCGCAGATGTGACTTACCTTAAAAATGACGGTTTTCCACCATTAACAATTAAGGCCACTGGACTTAATGGCGGTGATGTCGAAATAGCTGGTGATTTATCAAGCCAGTTTTTAACGGCACTATTAATGGTTGCACCACTGACTAAAGATAGCGTCAATATTAAGATCAAAGGTGAACTTGTTTCCAAACCTTATATCGATATTACCATCGCGTTAATGAAACAGTTTGGTGTTGAAGTGATTAATCATCAATATCAACGATTCGAAATTAAAGCCGGCCAACAATATGTATCACCTGGAAAAGTGCTTGTGGAAGGTGATGCATCATCTGCATCATATTTTCTTGCCGCCGGAGCTATCCAAGGTGGTGAAGTTAAAGTAACGGGCGTGGGCCGCTTAAGCATTCAAGGCGATGTAAAATTTGCAGATGCCTTGGCGCAAATGGGGGCTGACATAGAGTGGGGTGATGATTTCATTATTGCCAGAAAATCGAATCTTAGTGCCATTGAAATGGACATGAACCATATCCCTGATGCTGCAATGACCATTGCAACAGCGGCATTATTTGCTAAAGGCACCACAAAACTGACCAATATCTACAATTGGCGTATTAAAGAGACGGACCGTTTAGCCGCGATGGCCACTGAGTTACGTAAAGTGGGCGCAATGGTTGAGGAAGGACACGATTACATTACCATCACACCACCTGAAGCATTAAATACGGCGGCGATTGACACCTACAATGATCATCGTATGGCGATGTGTTTCTCATTAATGGCATTTGCTGATTGTGGCATCACTATCAATGATCCTGACTGTACGTCTAAAACATTCCCAGATTACTTTGACCAATTTTTACAGTTGGCTAAATAACACCGTATAGCTATAGTCAAATTGGCCATTTTGCATATAAGGTATGTGTAAAAGGACGATCTTGATTTTAATAACTGAAAATTCATCAGTAATTAACATTTTTTTGTTATACAATGCGCGCGCTTATTTTGACGAACCCTTTATCTTTTTCAGGGACGATAGATTATTTTCGGAGGAACTTATGTCAGAACGATCTCCAGTGATCACAGTTGATGGCCCTAGCGGTGCAGGGAAAGGGACAATCTGCCAATTATTGGCGCAGCATTTAGGTTGGCATTTATTAGACAGTGGTGCAATTTATCGTGTTTTAGCCTTAGCCGCTATTCATCATGATGTTGAACTAGAAAACGAAGAAGCACTGACGTTATTAGCTGCACATCTTGATGTTCAATTTTTGACTGGCACTGAGAAAGATGCGATTAAAGTGATTCTTGAGGGTGAAGATGTCACCACGACGATTCGTACCCAAGAATGCTCAAATGCAGCATCCTTAGTGGCCGCGTTACCGCGTGTACGTGAGGCATTATTACGTCGCCAACGGGCTTTTTGTGTCAAACCTGGTTTAGTCGCTGACGGACGCGATATGGGTACGGTGGTTTTTTCTAAAGCACCGGTAAAAATATTTTTAACTGCATCTGCTGAAGAACGGGCTCAAAGACGCTATAATCAGTTGCAGGACAAGGGCTTCGATGTTAAAATCGATCGCCTTTTAGCTGAAATTATTGAACGAGACGACCGCGACATCAATCGCGCCGCTTCGCCATTAGTCCCAGCTGATGACGCACTTGTTATTGATACAAGTGGTGTAGGTATAGATGATGTATTAAAGCAGGTGCTTGAATACGTTAAACAAAAAATTACTGTTACGTAGACGAATTGTCGTTTATTGTGCAGTAGGTATTCGTGTTAAGGATGACATGAATAATATTACTAGACTCCACATCTAGGATGGATGGTGGTTTTAAATATGAAGTAACCTAAAACATGACTGAATCTTTTGCTGATCTATTTGAACAATCCCTTGAAACTTTAGAGTTCCGTCCAGGTTCTATCGTCCGTGGTACAGTTGTTGCCATTGAAAACGGTATGGTACTTGTTGACGCTGGTCTTAAGTCTGAAAGCCCAATCAATGCTGACGAATTCAAAAACGCACAAGGTGTTTTAGAAATTCAAGTTGGTGATGAAGTTGACGTAGCCCTTGACTCTGTTGAAGATGGCTTCGGTGAGACTCAATTGTCTCGCGAAAAAGCTAAGCGTCATGAAGCTTGGATTGTTCTAGAAAAAGCGTACGAAGATGCTGAAACTGTAATCGGTATCATTAATGGTAAAGTTAAAGGCGGTTTCACTGTTGAATTAAACGGTATCCGTGCCTTCTTACCAGGTTCTCTAGTTGATGTGCGCCCAGTTCGCGACACCGCTCACTTAGAGTACAAAGAATTAGAATTCAAAGTTATCAAGCTTGACCAGAAGCGTAACAACGTTGTTGTTTCTCGTCGTGCAGTTATCGAATCTGAAAGCAGTGCTGAACGTGATACTCTTCTTGAGAATCTACAAGAAGGCCAAGCTGTTAAAGGTATCGTTAAAAACCTTACTGACTACGGTGCATTCGTAGACTTAGGTGGTGTTGACGGTCTTTTACATATCACTGATATGGCTTGGAAACGTGTTAAGCACCCATCAGAAATCGTTAATGTTGGTGACGAAATCAACGTTAAAGTACTTAAGTATGACCGTGAGCGTACTCGCGTATCACTAGGTCTTAAGCAACTTGGCGAAGATCCATGGTTAGAAATCAGCAAGCGTTACCCAGAAAGCACTAAGCTTACTGGTCGCGTAACAAACTTAACTGACTACGGTTGCTTCGTCGAAATCGAAGAAGGCGTTGAAGGTTTAGTACACGTTTCTGAAATGGATTGGACTAACAAAAACATTCACCCATCTAAAGTTGTTAACTTAGGTGATGAAGTTGAAGTGTTAGTACTAGACATCGATGAAGAACGTCGTCGTATTTCTCTAGGCCTTAAACAGTGTAAAGTTAACCCATGGGATGACTTCGCAACTAAGTTTAACAAAGGCGACAAAGTATCTGGTAAGATCAAGTCAATCACTGACTTCGGTATCTTTATCGGTCTTGACGGTGGAATCGATGGTCTTGTTCACTTATCTGACATTTCTTGGAACGGTACTGGCGAAGACGCAGTTTCTGAATACAAGAAAGGCGACGAAATCCATGCAGTGGTTCTTTCAGTAGACCCAGAGCGTGAGCGCATCAGTTTAGGTGTTAAGCAAACTGAAGATGATCCATTCAACGCATACTTAGCTGACAAGAAGAAAGGCACCGTAGTTCACGGTACTGTTTCTGCTGTTGACGCAAAAGGTGTTACAGTTGAATTAGCAGAAACAGTTGAAGGCTACATTCGTGTTGCTGACATCTCTGCAGATCGTATCGAAGATGCATCTACTGTATACTCAGTAGGCGATGCAATCGAAGCTAAGTTCATGGGTGTAGATCGTAAGAATCGTTCTATCAGCTTATCTATCAAAGCGAAAGATGAAGCTGAACAGAAAGAAGCGATTGCTACTTTGAACAAGCAAGACGAAGTTGTAATGAGCAGCGCAATGGCTGAAGCATTTAAAGCAGCTCGTAAGTAATCGAAGATCGTCTGTTGTATGGGGACGTGGTCCCCATTAGGCGACTGTGTTTGGCTTGATAATATGGAATAGCTAAGATGACAAAATCTGAACTTATCGAAAAACTTGCCACTAGGCAGTCGCAACTGTCGGCGAAAGAAGTGGAAAGTGCAATCAAAGAAATGTTGGAGCAAATGGCAACAACATTAGAAAGCGGTGATCGTATCGAAATCCGTGGATTTGGTAGTTTTTCACTTCACTATCGTGCACCGCGTATGGGCCGTAATCCAAAAACAGGAACCTCTGTTGACTTGGAAGGCAAATATGTACCGCACTTTAAGCCAGGCAAAGAACTGCGGGAACGTGTCGATGCTGTTAATCTTTGATTAACGCTTTAAAAAAAGCCTCCTTTTGGAGGCTTTTTTGTATCTAATGTCAGTCAATGCTGGTCAGCTCAGTAAAATTCTTGGATAATCATTATATTGATGCGCCTGTATGGAGAATAGCGTGAGATCATTTATTGCAATTATATTAGTAGGATTGTTATTTGTTTTAGCATTATTATTTGGTGCTAAAAATGAACAAGTGGTTACCTTAAGTTACTTTATTGCCGAAGGGCAGTATCGGTTACCTGTGGTACTAGCAGTGGTCTTTTTCAGCGGTTTTATCATCAGCTGGATATTTGCCTGTTATCACATCATTAAGCTCAAACTTGCTTTACGTAAAAGTAACAAAGCGTTGAAAAAGCTTACCGCTGCTGACACAACAAGCGTTGCAGTAACGCCTAAGGACCAAGCCGCCTAGTATGCTAGAAATCTTGTTCTTGTTATTGCCTATCGCTGCCGGTTATGGATGGTACATGGGACGACGCAGTATTCGTCATAACGATAGCCAGCATAGTAAAAAGTTAAGCCGAGATTATTTTACTGGGCTTAATTTTTTATTGTCGAACGAGTCTGATAAAGCGGTCGATCTATTTATAAGTATGCTTGATGTTGATGATGAAACTATCGACACTCATTTATCGTTAGGGTCACTCTTTCGCAAGCGTGGTGAAGTAGACCGCTCAATCCGTATTCATCAAAACTTGATTGCTAGGCCGAGTTTGACCAATGAGCAGCGTGATATAGCCATGATGGAGTTGGGTAAAGATTATATGGCTGCAGGTTTTTACGACCGAGCCGAAGAGATTTTTATTAATTTAGTCAGTCAAGATGACCACAGTGAAGAAGCTGAAACACAACTTCTGTTAATCTACCAAGTGACTAAAGAATGGCAAAGTGCCATCGATATTACTAAACGATTACCTCGGAAACGCCAGCAAGTGCTCAAATGCACCACGGCACATTTTTATTGCCAACTCGCTGATGAAGCTAATGACGATGCAGATAAAATTAAAAAACTACAGCAAGCCATTAAGCAAGACTCTCAATGCGGTCGAGCTTGGTTAACCTTAGCTAAAATTTATCTCGATGCCGGCCAATTTGATTTATGTAAACAAGCGTTACAACAACTCAAAGTGGCTGACATTGACTTATTTGCTGACGGTGTTTCAATTGCGAAACAAGTCTATAGAGACACTCAAGACCCCGATGGTTTTCACGAGCTGCTTGCTAAAGCAATTGCAGATGGTGCGGGTGCCAGTGTGGTTGTGGCTCTCGCCGAACACAAAATAAGCCTTAATCAACATCAAAGTGCCGAAACCATGATGCTGGATAACCTCTATCGTCATCCGACAATGAAGGGTTTTCAGCACTTAATGAAATTACATATTAAACAAGCTGAAGATGGGCAGGCGAAACAAAGTTTATCTATGCTTGAACAGCTGGTAGAACAACAAATTAAATTTCGCCCTAGTTATCGCTGTACAGCCTGCGGTTTTCCGTCTCATGGTTTATATTGGCATTGTCCATCATGTAAACAATGGGGCAGTATCAAGCGTATCAAAGGGCTTGATGGTGAATAACGTCATCATCGCACTCACGACACTATAATAAATGTACTAACACAAGCTATTGCCGCTGGAGTCCTAATGACTGATAAATCAATTGTAGTTGCCCTCGACTATGACAATAAAAAAGATGCATTAACCTTTATTGATAAACTAGACCCAGACATGTGTCGTTTAAAAATCGGCAAAGAGATGTTTACGTTATTCGGACCTGAACTGGTTAACGATATCCACAGTCGTAATTTTGATTTGTTTCTCGATTTAAAGTTTCATGATATTCCCAATACGGTCGCCAAAGCCGTTGCTGCGGCTGCCGATTTAGGCGTGTGGATGACCAATGTCCATGCCAGCGGTGGATTAAGCATGATGCAAGCAGCCAAGAAGGCGTTAGAACCGTTTGGTAAAGACGCACCATTATTGATTGCTGTTACTGTATTAACCTCAATGTCTGATGAAGACTTAGCATTACTCGGTATCAATGTGCCAGCCTTTGAGCATGTATTACGCTTAGCAAAGTTAACTCATCAAGCAGGCCTTGATGGTGTGGTTTGTTCTGCACAAGAGGCTAAGTTACTTAAATCATCATTTGGCAAAGACTTTATGTTAGTCACACCGGGGATTCGCCCCGCAGGCAGTGATGCGGGTGATCAACATCGAGTGATGACACCATCACAAGCTATTGCAGCAGGATCAGATTATTTGGTGATTGGACGACCAATTACTCAAGCTGCCGATCCATTAGCAGCACTTAAGGCTATTTATCAATCACTGCATGTTTGATTTGTTATCGCGGTAGTGGCTTTGACTCAGTCATGGTACTTAGTCAATCTACACTACAAGGGTAACTCTTTTACATTAACCAAAATCACACAGAAATAAGGGATGACGATGTTTGATGGTAAAGGGTTTGATTACACAGGTAAAAATGTTGTTGTGGTTGGCGGTACATCCGGTATTAATCTTCAAGTTGCCATTCAATTTGCTAAAGCCGGAGCCAATGTTGTCGTCGCGAGTCGCAGTATTGATAAGGTCAATGCCGCGGTTGAATTACTGATTCAAGCTAATCCGAATGCCAAGCATTTAGGTGTTAGTTTTGATGTGCGTGACAATGATGCCTTAACCGTCGGTTTTGCCAAAATTGCAGATGTTTACGGTCATATTGATGTGTTACTGAGTGGTGCAGCGGGTAACTTTCCGGCCAGTGCAGCAAAGCTGTCGAACAATGGTTTCAAATCGGTCATTGATATTGATTTAATTGGCAGTTTTCAAGTGTTGAAACAGGCTTATCCATTGTTATCACGTCCTAATGCCAGCATTATTCAAATTTCAGCACCGCAAGCGTATATCGCGATGCCGTTACAAGTGCATGTTTGCGCCGCTAAAGCCGGCGTCGATATGTTAACTCGTACATTAGCATTAGAGTGGGGCGTTGAAGGGATACGAATTAACTCTATCGTACCAGGACCAATTGCCGATACTGAAGGCTTTAACCGCTTAGCCCCCAGCGATGAACTCCAACAGCGGGTGGCAAATAGTGTGCCGTTAAAACGTAATGGTAAAGGTCAAGATATTGCCAATGCAGCCTTGTTCCTAGCATCAGATATGGCATCCTACATTACTGGAGTTGTGTTGCCGGTTGACGGTGGTTGGTCATTAGGTGGAGCCAGTATTGCAATGACAGAATTAGGCGAGATAGCCGCCAAGCACGGTTTATAAAAATCGATAAAATTAAAGGTAAATACCATGGCAAATGCATTACAAGATCAACTGCTTAAAGCAGGTCTTGCCAGTAAACAAAAAGTACGAGACGCAAAGACACAAAAGCGTCGTGACAAAAAAGCTAAAGTTGATGACGGTAGTTCTGAGCTTAAGCAACAAATCGCTGAGCAAAAATTAATGCAAGCGAAAAAAGATA
The DNA here is from genome assembly GCF_006385555.1 of Shewanella polaris. NCBI lineage: Bacteria > Pseudomonadati > Pseudomonadota > Gammaproteobacteria > Alteromonadales > Shewanellaceae > Shewanella > Shewanella polaris. Next base: position 2,144,568 of record NZ_CP041036.1, read on the forward strand.
AGGCATTGAATGAACAGCGCTTTGCTGAAGCATCAGAAAAAGGTCAAGTGCGAGGTTTAATCAGCGAGTTTTCGAAGTTTGCGATTACAGTAGTGAAAGATGCCGAGCTTAAGTTTAACTTCACGTTAGAAAATAAGATTTATTCGGTTTATATTACCGATAAAATTCAAGCTGATTTACTTAATGGCAGTTTAGGGATAGTCCGTTATGAAGATAAAACCTACATCGTGCCACATAAGCTCGCAGAACGAGTTAAGCTACTTGTTCCACAATGGTGTGGTTATTTGTGGGATAAAGAGGCGAAAGATTCTGTTGCGCAAGTGAGTGATGAAAACGATCCATATGCTGATTACGCGATCCCAGATGATTTAATGTGGTAATCATTGTGTGCAATAAAAAACCTCTTTTATAGAGGTTTTTTATTGCATTATTATCGATGACCGTTCATCTATAGTTGGTAAATTATTTAGCTGTTAATGCAAATACTTGCTGGCAATAGGCTAAGTGATGGCGGATGACATCTAAAAACTGTGATGCTTGGTAATCGACTAGGTACCAATAACTGGTGTTATTTTGTGGGTCTTCATTGTAAAACAATGCTTCAGCGGTGAGTAAGTCTTCTTGGCTTGCATAAGACAGCCAATGCACGCTGGGTAAATTACTTAACGCGGCCAATAGCGCATATTGCATATCCAGGTTAATAGGGCGCTCGGTTGTGACTTGCAAGGCTAAGGTTTGTGCTGTAGAAAACTTAATGTTATTTGGTTTTTGCTCTCGTTGTCGAACTAGATCACTCAGTAACACTTCAAATGGATTGATATCAGGCATTTCTAAACTGGCATCAAGTTCAACTTGCATTGTAGCTTCATTAATCAATAATTCAGGCCACATAATATTGTCATTAGTTAATTGCAGCCCTAATGCAAGACGACGCTCTCCTAACCAGTTATGCACCATACAGGGTAAATAATCACCAGCAGACATGTCTTGTGATCGTTGCAATGACGGCAGCAACGACATCCGTTGTACATTAACGTGTTTAGCCACAATCGACATTAAAAAAAGGGTGACTAAACCTGATGATGGCCAACAATTTAATTGTTTTTTCAGTGTATTCGCTACTTGTGTGAGTAACAATACTAGTTGCGTGTCATCTAGGCTATTACTGACTGTAAAGGCATCAGCTGAGCCAGCATAAGGGCCATTACAGATGTTGATAACATTATCGTCATCATGCTGTGTGCCATTAAAAATAAAGCTATGGCCAATTTTTGCAGGTTGCCAATCACCATGGGCGTTACCAATGATGGTCACTTCTTGGTACGACTCAGTCGCAGTGGTTAAGGGAATTTCTGAGTCATTTGTTGTGTGCATTACGTTTAGTTCGCTTTTATCTAAAATAGGAGGAAGACCATTACATTGTTCATCTTAGTAGGTGACAACTCAATGAGCATAAAATAATTGTAACTCATTGATACTGTGATAGGTCGATATTCTTTATAAAAGTACTTTTGTCTGTAGTGAGGTCAAAATTAGGTTAAAAAACCTTTTCTTTTTGTGACACTTTAGTATAAATTAAAACACCTGTTTTAATTATTTGTTTAAGAGACTCTTATGAACCCATACCAAGCCCCGTTAAAGGACATGCAATTCTTGTTGGAACAGGTATTTGATGCCAAATCAACGTGGGAGCAACTTCCTGCCATGGCTGATGCTGTTGATATGGATACTGCATTAGCTATTTTAGATGAAGCGAATAAGATCAGCCGTGATCTACTTCACCCTTTAAACCGGAGCGGCGATGAGCAAGGTGTAGTTCATAAAGGCAATGACATTATTACACCGGATGGCTTTAAAGAAGCGTATCAACAGTTTTCAGAAGGCGGTTGGGTAGGGCTTTGTGGGGAAGCTGACTTTGGTGGCATGGGAATGCCTAAAATGCTTGGTGTATTAGTGGATGAAATGAGCTACAGCGCGTGTAATTCGTTTACGTTATACAATTCCCTGACTGCTGGTGCAGCATTATGTATTAATGCACATGCAAATGACGAATTAAAGCAAACCTATTTACCTAATTTATATTCTGGCCAATGGGCTGGTGCAATGGACATGACCGAGCCACACGCAGGTTCAGACTTAAAAGGTATCCGTACCAAAGCTGAACCACTTGATGATGGTAGTTATTCTATAACCGGTAACAAGATTTTTATTACTGGCGGCGACCATGATTTAACTGAAAACGTGATCCATTTAGTATTGGCAAAATTACCGGGTTCAAAAGGTATTTCTTTATTTATCGTACCTAAATTCAACGTAAATGCAGACGGTAGCCTAGGCGAGTCTAATGGCGTTACAGTAGGTTCTATCGAACATAAAATGGGACTTAAAGCCTCAGCTACCTGTGTCATGAATTATGACAATGCCAAAGGCTTTTTAGTGGGTCAGCCTGATCGTGGTTTAGTGTGTATGTTCACTATGATGAACTACGAACGTTTAGCCATTGGTTTACAAGGCTTAGGTAACGCACAAGCGGCTTATCAAATGGCCAGTGATTATGCTAAAGAGCGTTTACAAGGCGTTGCTGCTGCAGGCTCTGCAACGGGTGCAACGTCCGATCCTATTATTGTGCATGGCGATGTCCGCCGCATGTTATTAACGATCCGTGCAATGACGGAAGCGGGTCGTGCATTATCTGTTTATACAGGTAAACAGTTAGATTTGGCAAAATATGCCAGTGGAGATGTACAAACAAAAGCGGCAAGATATGTAGGTTTATTAACGCCAGTATCCAAAGCATTTTTAACTGACCGAGGTCTAGATGCCACAGTTATGGCTCAGCAAGTGTTTGGCGGTCATGGTTATATTCGCGAAACCGGTATCGAGCAGTTTGTGCGTGATACTCGTATTGCACAAATTTACGAAGGCACTAACGGTATTCAAGCAATCGACTTTTTAGGCCGTAAAATTACTTACGATAATGTGGCCACCTTGACTGAATTTGTTGCTGAAGTGAATGCGAGCCTTGCTGAATTAACTCAAGCTAATGCTGAACATAAAGCCACAGTCAGCCAAGTGTTTGCAGAATTGCTGACTACGGCTAACTACATCAATGATAACAAGAAAGCCCAACCTGCATTAGTCAATTCTTGTGCGGTCGACTTCTTAGATGCCTTTGGTTATGCCTTGTACGGTTACTTCTGGCTGTTGATGGCCGACAAAGCGTCAAGCCATGAAGATACAACCTTTGCTGCGCAAAAGCAGTTTGTGGCCGATTTCTACATGGACAAGCTATTATCAAAATCTCAATATCATTTATCACAAGTTAATCAGGGTGATAAGTCTATTATGGCTATGCCAGCTGAGATGTTCTAAGTAATAATTTACCCAATAGAATGACTTAAGATTTTGTAGATAAACATTAATAAGAAGCCTTCCATCGGAAGGCTTTTTTATTGAAATTTTACTCTGAAGCAAATGATAAGCTTAAGTGATGTTCAACTAATATAGCACTGCCTTGATATAAGGTTGTGTATTACTTATCATCAATTATTCAAGAAAAAAGTTTATCTATTACGCTTCCAATAAATAAACAATACCATTGCGACTAACGCAATGGCTGGTACTAATTGATATAAATGATGAAACAGTCCAACACCACCATGTCCCTCATGTGCCATAGCAAGAGATGGAATAGTGGCTAAAATAAAGGCAAGAGATAAGTATTTCATGGTGTGGTCCTTTTTGTTGTGTTCGCTTTTATTGTATTTACTTGCGTAGAGTACAATTTTTATTGTTAATCTAGCTTAGTGTGTAATGTCTTTAAATTGGTTAATTTAACGGTTTATGTATCCAACACCAATTGCATCAGCATCATGTCTTCGCCATCAGTCACTAAGGTATTATTACTGCCACAAGCAGAACAGATAATCGTACGTTCATTGACTTGAGATTCAGTATTACAGTCTCGGCATTGCAACACTAATGGTTGAATGTTGAGAATCAATTTGGCGTTATGGCATATAGTCTCAAGCTTAAAAGTCTCAAATGCTTGCGACAGTAATGCTGGTTCGACGCCACTTAATATGCCTATTTTCAGTTGTACTTGTTCTATGCCTTTGGCCTGATGTTCTAAAGCCAGTGATTCGCATTGTTCCATCAATGACATAACAATCGAATATTCGTGCATTAACAAATCCTCGGCAGTAGCTCACCTTGAGGTAAATCTAAATATCGTCTGCTACCCCAGGGCGTATTTAAAATGACTTTTCCTGGTTGTTGTTCGGTGACTTCACCAATAATTGCTGCCATTTCACAGTGACCATAAAGTTGCATCACTTCAATAGCGCCTTTTGCAATCGACATTGGTAGTGCCAGGACAAAGGTTCCTTCGTTTGCTAAATCATAAGGTTCAAAACCAAATAACTCACATAATCCTTTGACCTCATTGCTTACAGGAATTGCAGCTTCATCAATAGTAATTCCCACATTTGAAGCAATCGCCCACTCGTTTAATACAGCTGAAATGCCGCCACGTGTGGCATCGCGCATAGCATGGATCTTGACATTGGCAGCCAGTAGTTGCTCTACAATCGGCCATAATGTATCGCAGTCGCTGCACAGTGATGACTCAAGCGTCAGGCCATCACGAGCCATTAAAATGGCTGCGCCATGTCGACCAATATCTCTAGACACAATAATGGCGTCACCACGTTGCAAGTTAGACGCTGAAATGTCGGGATTTAAAATACGCCCGACACCAGAAGTATTGATAAATATGCCATCGGCACAGCCTTTAGGCACGACTTTGGTGTCACCACAAACTATTCTGGCGCCAGACTTATGTAACTCCTCTGCCATGCTGTTAACAATGGTGGTTAAGTCCTCAAGTGGGAAACCTTCTTCAATAATAAAGCTACAGCTGAGATATTCTGGTTGAGCGGCCATCATGGCTAAATCATTTACGGTACCTGCTATGGCTAATTTACCAATATCACCACCAGCAAAAAATAACGGCGAAACGGTAAATGAGTCAGTAGTAAAGGCAATATGACCGCACATGTTTAACTTGGCAGCATCTTCTTGGGAGGCCAAAATGGGGTTATTAAATGCTTTAAAAAACAGATCAGTAATTAACTGATTCATTTCTTTACCACCACCACCGTGGCTAAGTTGAATGGTTTTTTTAGTTGGCATTATTCACTTCTCCATAACGGTAGTAGGCATTACACGCACCTTCAGAACTCACCATACAGCTACCCAGCGGCGACTGCGGTGAACAACCTCGACCAAAAACTTTACAATCTTTTGGATTTGCTAATCCACGTAAAATGTCACCACACATGCAGGCTTTATGATCGTCTATTTCTACCGTTGGTAATATGTGAGCATAAATACGTTCAGCATCGCGATGTTGATATTCAGGACGCAGTGTGAGTGCTGAGTTGGCAATAGGCCCGAGTCCACGCCATCGGAAGCTATCGCGAACCATAAAATATTTATCTACTAATTGTTGAGCTGCAATATTGCCCTCGTAACTCACCGAGCGGCTATATTGATTGTCAAGCTCAGCTTTGCCTGCGACCTTCTGCCGGACAATACGTAAAATAGATTCCATAACATCGACAGGTTCAAATCCTGACACCACAACGGGTGTTTTGTATTTATCAACAGTGGATTGGTAAATTTTAGATCCACTAATTACGCTAACATGTGCAGGGCCAATAAACGCATTCACTTTACTGCGACTATCAGACATCACCACATCAATGGCCGGAGGAACAAGCACATGGTTTATATGAAATAAAATATTATCAATATTTTGTGCTTCTGCTTGCGCCAATAATGCCGCAGTCATTGGGGTAGAGGTTTCAAACCCTATAGCGAAGAAAATAACCGTTTTATCAGGATTGTCACGTGCAATGGCTAATGTATCTAATGGATCGTATATTGGTCGAATATCACAGCCTTCCGATCTAAATTGCGCCAAACTACCTTTCGAACCCGGTACTCTTATCATGTCACCTAACGTCACCAAAATAGTGTCAGTTTGCGAAGCAAGAACAGCAGCATGATCAATCCGTTCTTTTGGCATAACACAAACAGGACAACCTGGGCCATGAATAAAGTGAATATTACTGGGTAATAACTGCAATATTCCGTATTTCATAATGGTGTGAGTATGACCACCACACACTTCCATAATGTTAATTTGTTGGGTCGTTTTTGCCGCTTGTTGAGCAATTAATTGTGCCAAATGACGGATTGTCTGAGGATCGCGAAATCCTTGGTAAAAGTCATTAAGACTTATCATTGCTCAGTCTCCAATTCCATTTGAGCAACGATTTGTTGATATAATTCGAGGCTTTCTTGTGCATCTTTGTGATCAATTTTATTCATCACAAAGCCAATGTGAATCAGCACAAAGTCGCCAATCTGTAGCGGATCGGTTATTAAATGACAGCTAACACGGCGTTTAACACCAAGCGTGTCAACTGTAACCGTTGCATCATCATGAATTTCAACTACTTTCGAGGGGACGGATAAACACATCGTTAATATTCCTTGTGTTCATCAAACCAATTAGCCAAGGTTTTCATTGAATCAGGATTTTTCACTGACACAACTAATAATTCAACATTGGGGTTCAATTTACTTAACTGAGCTTTAGCTTCATCAATACTAAAATCGAAGTGAGGTAATAAGTCTGATTTGGTAATAACCACTAAATCTGCACGACGAAACATCACCGGATATTTTTCAATTTTGTCATCACCTTCAGGTACCGATAACAAGACAACATTTTTATGGGTACCGACGTCATAACTGGCAGGACACACCAAGTTGCCGACGTTTTCTACAAAGCAAATGTCAACATCATCTAGATTGATATGATGCAGTGCGCCATGAACCATAAAAGCATCAAGATGGCAGGCTGACCCCGTTTGAATCTGAAAAGCATCAATACCTTTAGCTTTTAAACGGTCAGCATCGCGAGAGGTTTCAAGATCGCCTTCAATGACGGCATATCGAGCATTCAAATATTCGTGCAAACATTCTAATAGGCTGGTTTTACCACTACCAGGACTGCTCATAAGGTTAAAGGCACTAACATGATGTGCCGCAAAATGATCGCGATTATGCTGCGCTTCTACGTCATTTTTATCTAATATCTTATGAATAACCGCTAAGGTCTTTTTGTCGTTAAGCTGAGGATTACTATGAAGAGTATGGTCATGTTCATGGGTAATTGAGCAGCCGCAATCTTTACACATATTATTTTCCTTAACCTTGTCATTATGTCTATTTAGCAGTGTCTGTTATATAAGAAATAGATTCTTTGATACATATCAGTTTTTGCTTTAAACACTGTGAACTAAATTGTCATTATGTCATTAATGTGATCAATATCTCACTAGGATGAGGTGATTAATTCACTAAATGAATTAATGTCAAGTTATTGATTAATAACTTGATTAATAACTTGATTAATCAATAATAATCACATTCATCCATTAAACCATATGATGAATAGCAAACCATAATTGTCCTAGTGAAATACCACCGTCATTAATCGGCACATTACCACTGGCTAAATACTCTCGCTGACCAAGATGGCAATCTTCGATACACTGGCTGAGTAAGGTTTTATTTTGGAATACACCACCACAATATACTTGCGGTAAATACGAATACTGTTGGCCAATATCATTGAGTTGCTGGCCAATCAGGTTAATAAATTGCCAACAAAGCTGCTGCTTAATCAGCGGATTTTGAGCGTTGTTTACTGCACAATTTACTAACTGAGTGATAAAGTCACTGCTGTGCCATTGGATAGGATCTGTCGAATCTGCTGCTAATCTGTTAATTCTTATTGCTAAGGATGACTGAATTGGATATCTAGTATAAGCATTTGCTGCAGACTCAATCATCATGCCCGCTTGGCCTTCGTACTGCGAACTTCCAATAAAGTCTAATGCTACGGCAAGTGCATCAAATAAACGTCCAACAGAGCGGCATTCAACACAATGGCTGTTGTTGCGCCATAATTGATATAAATTAGTGATGGTTTGCGTCCCTAATGCCTGAATCGCTGCAATAGGTAATGTTATTACTTTTGCTAGAGGCATTTGATCAAACAATAATGCCAGCAGGATCCTTACAGGGTGTTTAATGGCTTGCTCACCGCCAATTAATTTAAATGAGCTAAAGTGCGCCAGCGTGGTAAATCCGTTGATATCAGCTAACATCACTTCGCTACCCCATAATGCGCCGTTATCACCTAGCCCTGTACCATCAAAACTGAATCCTAAAACCTTATCTGTACGTTGATGAATGGCCATAATCGACAACACATGGGCAAAATGATGTTGTACGCCAATAATATGAGAAGAGGGTATTTGATGCTTTTTTTGGTAATTATCGACCCATTGAGTTGGCGCGTATTGCGGATGATTATCATGGGCAATATAGTTGGGAGTAAAGTCATACAAACGCTTAAATGTGGCTAAACTTTGGCTAAAATATTGTTGCGCTTCAACACTAAATAAATCACCAATGTGTGGTGATAGAATTAGATTGTTGTCAAAACCGAATGCGACGGTATTTTTTTGTTGTGCACCAACTGCCAAAACCCTGTTTTGCGAGTCAGTAAGCATTGGCGAGTGAAGATTAATGGTTAACGGCGCGTAACCGCGGGCTAATCGAATGACTTGCAATTGGTCGTTAATTACTTGTACTACACTGTCATCACAAGCATTAATAATCGGTCTATTATGGTCGAGTATGCCATCTATTACATGACCTAAATGTTGCACTATAGCTGTTTTATTGGTGATGATGGGCTCGCCACTCAGATTGGCACTGGTTGCGACAATCGGTTTGTTAAGTTGTTTCATCAATAAATGATGCAAAGGGGTATAAGGTAAAAATACTCCAAGTCTATCGATATCGGGTGCTAACAAAGGGCTCAACTGGATATCGCCGTTATGCTGACCATTAATATTAATGTTGTTATTAACCCGTTTTTTCATCAAGGTAATGGGTTTTTCTGCACTGGTTAATGTTCGCCATTCTGCATTAGTACCACTGACACACAATTGTGCTTGGGCTAAGTCTGTCACCATAATGGCAAACGGCTTGGCGGGGCGTTGTTTGCGTTGGCGCAGTGTTTCAACGGCATCGTTATTGGTGGCGTCGCACACTAAATGGAATCCACCTAATCCTTTAATGGCGACTATGCCGCCACGGTTTATCATTTCAACAGCTTGCTCTAATGCGACTAACATCGATGAATCATAAAGAAATTCATTATTATCATTAATAGAACTAAATGATAATTGCGGTCCACAATGTGGACAACTGATAGGCTGAGCATGATAGCGGCGATTCAGTGGGTCAGTATAAGCAGCATGGCAGTCATCACACATTTCAAAATCAGCCATGGCAGTATTGCATCTGTCGTATGGCAGGGCATTGATAATGGTGTAGCGCGGACCGCAATTGGTGCAATTGGTAAAAGGATATTGGTAGTGGCGATTATGTGGGTCGTCAATATCATTGTGGCAATCGTGGCAAATACTCATGTCGGCAGAAATGGCCACTTTGGCATGTTCGCCGGCAGTGGGTTCACTGTCGATAATACTAAAACAGGTCATTGAGCTTAAATGAGCTTGATGAGTTAATTCTATCGCATCAATCCGTGCTAATGGCGGTGGCAATTGAGTCAAGGTATCAACAAATTCATCGATAAGATCACCGCGGCCTTGTAACACTATGGTCACCCCGAGATGATTATTGAGCACACTACCCACTAAATTTAATTGATGTGCAAGACGAAATACAAAGGGGCGGAATCCGACCCCTTGTACAATACCTTTAACAATAATGGTAACGTGTTGTAATGGCTTCATTAAGACTCAATCCCACCCAAATAAGCAACAGCTGATATACCATACGATACTTTTTATCCGCGGCGCTGTTTGAGATATAGACCACCTATTGCGATATTAACGCCATCAAAATCCAATAAAGGATTTACCACCAGCGGATAGTTTTTACCAATACGTAATTGCACTCGCTCGGTTAACACCGGATTAGCAAACTCATTGCCAGCAATCACCAATTGTTTTACACCAATATTTTGATCTAAATGTTCTACCCAATGACTTAAATAGTCGGCAAATGAATCATGAAATGCGAATGCAAGTTTGGCTAAATTGGTTTCACCTGCAAGTTTAAAGCTCATTAAGGTCCCTAAGGTTTTACACCAATTGAGGCCTCGATGCGCCATACCTTTAGTCAGTGGAAAGTCAATTCGTGGCGCATTATTGCCATGATGTGACATCGCCAATGCGATAAATTTATCTGCAAGTTCTGTCACTGTTACTCGTTGGGCTGTCTCAACGGGGTAGGCACCAATAATCAGAGTCGCAACGGCCATTAATTGTGCCAAGGAACCGTCGTCTTCATGAATGTGCATATCCAATAATTGATTATATTCAGCTGGAAATTGTTGTTTAAATTTATCCAAAATATTTTTCTGTGGAGACTCAGTCAAACTGTGACAAATACCATAACCTGAGGAAGGTAACTTAGGCATTTCAAAAAATAATTCAGCCTCACTATTACCATCAACAGTCACAATTTGGCAGGTATTTTTATGGTTAAAATAAAATACTGCTGCATGTTTTACAAATTGCGGTTTACGGTGATGTTCACTTGGGTCAGACCTTAATACCGCGGCATTTAAGGCGCATAAGCTAGCCGATATATCGTGGCTGGAATAACTTAAAGGCTTCACACGATTCTTAGCTGCATTGAGTGATGTTGGGTCGATAGGATTAACTTGCCAGTTAATTGTCGCTTTGCTGTTTTTAGCCGTAAATGAATAATGGTCATCTTGATAATGACTGATGTCGTGTACACAAGTCTCGTTAGTAGGTAACGGGATCAAACCACTGTCTAGGGTGGTAATAGGCATCCAATGCTGATTAATACTTGCCAAGCGTAAGGGCCTATCAACTACATCGCTTTTGCTCGCATTTGGGTTGATCTCAGTGGTGACATATAACCAATTGATCCCTTTTTGACGGAGGACTTCAGCCAATATCACTAACAAACGATTTTGAGCAAATTGTATCTCATAAAGCGGTGCCGTTAGACAAGGATGATCGCTACTCGGTCTCACTCTCAATAATGGCTTCTCAATGCTAGATAAGGCCAATACTTGGCTATCATTGACGATAAAGTGGCTATTAAGTGAATTTGGATTACAAATCAAAATACGTGGACGTTGATATTGAACCGTTTGATTTAGATCCGCTTTTGATGTCGCCGCTTGATTATCTAACACTAAGGGGGGGGGGGTTAACCACAAGGTAGTGCCGATAACAGGCAGAGCTAACGATTTATCGGTAAATAATCTATCTGCCAGTGCCATAATATCGTGGCGTGTTAACGACTTTAGTTCACGACATAGTTTGTTATGTCCCTTACAGTGTTCGCATTGCAGGTTGATATCAGCAAATAAAGATTGTTGGTTATCGCCGAATATTGGTTGGCAATGTTGACAAAAATACAGTGGTAAATCGGAATTATTGTTTTTAAGGTCCAGTGGTTTTCGTTGCCCGCTATGTTGTTCAATGCTTTGGATATGCGTGTCTAATAACCACACCGACAATAAAAAATCACTGGCAATATCATCAGCTAATTCTTCTAACTGAGCTTGTGTTGCAAAAGCTTCGATAAAATAACGAATTTTACTGGTTTGAGGGTACAACTCAGAACCAATACTAATGTTGAGTTCAGTGCGATCAAGATATTGATTACATAAATACTCGTATAATGGAACGGGTCGTTGGCATATAAAATCAAATCGAATATTATGCATCGACATAGCAACCTCGCTTATAAGCGTCAGGGATTACCTGATCAATGGTTATATTATTCATAATCTGCTGGCTAAATCCTAAGTCAGTTAAATGTGATAACAGTGTGTGTTCCATCACCGGAATGGCGGCATGTAAATTTGGCGTGAGCCCTAAAATCATGGGTTCAATTACTGTAGGAGTAACACCTAAAACAAATGTTTGAGGTCTATCGCCAACAATGTCCATCATGTTGAGTGTTTGCAGCATTTCTACTTCATGCGCACTGCCTTGCCAATCAATTTCAGCAGGGGCATCATCAAAATCAAAAAAGTACACTTCGCCAGGCTCAGCATCAATACTATTGACTGTGTCGACCACAATTAAATAATCGTATTGGCTAATCATCGGAATAAGACCTTGGGCTAGGGTGCCACCGTCGACAATATCGACCTGGTCTGTTTGATGGCTAAATTGGTATTTATCTTTGATATAATTGACAAAATGTACGCCGATTCCTTCATCGGCGTACAATACATTGCCTATACCTAACAGCAATATTTTTTTCACTAGAATCCATTCATCCTATTTATGTACTTTGTGATAATCATAACCAGTCACAATGGTATCGACTGAATTATGTCTAAAGCGAATACCAGACCACACCGCCATATACATATGGATCAACAAAAAGATAATGAAGGCCCAAGTTAAATAATGGTGAATGATCCGCAAAGGTGCTAAACCACCAAATAACCACGTTATCCATGCTGCACTATCACTTAGTAATCCACCAACACCTAAGTGATACACATTGGCGTAAAGTGCTAAACCGGTAATACAGGCAAGTAATGCAATTAATGAAATAACCGCATAAGTCATAAACTGCAATGGTCCGTAGGCGCCAGCTTTATCTAAATTCCCCATCCAGAAATAAGATTTTACTTGGGCAATCCAGCTTCGCAGATTCAATACATCTCTAAATGACCGTCTTTCATTATTCCTATGACTAAAGAAAAACAAGTAAGCGCGCACTAAAGTGATTGCGGTCAGTACAAATCCACAAATTAAATGTGCAAAGCGGATCCAACCTTGAAGTAATACATCGGTACTATCTGGCGCCACTAAAAATGGCCACGAGATATAAAACCCAGTGATCACCAAGATCACAATGGTCAAGGCCCGCGTCCAGTGAAATATTCGTATCGCTGGAGTAAATTCAAGCTCGCGAATGTGGGTTGCAATATGTTCCATACTTTTTCCCTCCTACTCCATTACCTTTGATTAAAACCCATTTGAATCAATTTTAAATTGACCTAAGGTGTGTTTTTTGTAATCCATCACATGAACTGAACATGCCATACAAGGATCAAAGGAATGAATAATACGAATGACTTCTAATGGCTTAGTTGGATCTTCCAGTTTTAAACCAATCAACGAAGCTTCATAAGGGCCCATTTTGCCGTTAACATCCACAGGACCAGCGTTCCAGGTAGTAGGGACCACAGCTTGGTAGTTTTCAACTTTGGCACCTTTAATTCGGATCCAATGGCTTAACATACCGCGAGGGGCTTCTATCATGGAATAACCTTCATAAACTCGACTTGAATCTATTTCAGGTTTTACGTAAGTTGATTCATCCGACTGTATATTAACCAGTAGGGCTTCAAAGGTTTTCAAACAAGATTCACCCACTAACTTCACTTGTAACATCCGTGCAGCAGTACGACCTAAAGTGGTAAATAGGGCGTCAATGGGTAAACCCGTACGTGCTAAAAAGCCATCAACCAGATTGACCACTGCTTGATTACCGCGGGCATAGTTCACTAATAAACATGCTAAAGGACCTACTTCTACTGGTTCGTCTTGATAACGCGGTGACTTAACCCATGAATACTTACCCGAGCCATTAACCGTTGGTAACTTGCCATAAACGGTATCGCGTTCAATAAACCCAGTGTATTCGGGAATTGTTGTTCCTTCATAAGGATGTTGTGGACCATCAGCTTTATACCAAGCATGAGTGACGTCTTCTTTAATCAAACTAGGGTCAATGTCCAGCACATTGGCTAAATCACCGTTTAAAATCACCCCTTGTTTAAATAAATACTCACCGTCGGCAGTAATAAAATCTTCACCACTTAAGAAATTATTCACATTGACGCCGCCAAGCACACTGGCTTCAGCGCCAAATGCTTCTGCCGCCATTATGATATCGGCTTGATAAGCACGCTCAATAAAGTCTTGTACTATGGCGTGTTTTTGTTGCCATTCTTGTAAACGGGCAGGGCTTAACATATCGCGTACTGAGGTGACGCCGCCCACAACAATTGACTGTGGATGCGGGGATTTACCACCAAAAATAGCTAACATTTCAGCGGCTACACGTTGTATTTCAAGCGCTTTCAAATAATGCGATAGTGCAATTAAGTTTTGCTCAGGGGTAAATCGATAAGTACCATTGCCCCAATATGCATTTGCAAATGGACCAAGCTTACCGGTTTCGACTAAACCTTTAACTCGTTCTTGTACCGCTTTCAATTCACCTTCACCTGCGGCAATGGGTTTATCCGAGTAATTCATCGCGACTTTGGCAGCCAAGGCAGGATCTGCACTTAATGCCGATACCACATCCACCCAGTCTAAACCGTGTAAATGGTAAAATTGAACAATATGATCATGCATAAACAAAGAGGCCTGCATTATGCCGCGCAGGTATTTTGCATTGAGTGGGATTTTCACACCTAGGGCATTTTCAACAGCCTCAGTGCCACAACGATAATGTGAATAAGTACAAACGCCACAAATACGCTGCACAATTAAGCCCACATCCATTGGAGTACGGCCTTTCAGAATAACCTCAATACCCCGCCATAAGGTAGATGATGACCATGCTTTAGTAATGACATTATTATCATCGACTTCAACTTCAACACGTAAATGGCCTTCGATGCGGGTGATAGGGTCGATAACGACACGTTTACTCATGATTATTCCTCCAAAGGCTTAGCAAATACGCTAATAACAGCATGGGCGCCAATACCTACTGCGGCAGCGCCTAAAATTACCGCACCAATTGTGTCTGCGGTGGCATCAAGGCCATGTAACAGTTGACGTCCAAGAGGTTTCTCGAAATCTGCCATATCATCCCAAAAATCTGGTTCAGAACAGCCCATACAGCCATGACCAGCTAATACAGGCCAACTTGTATGATGGTTAAATCTTTCTGTCGGACAATTGTTATAAGTGTAAGGTCCTTTACAACCCATTTTATAAAGGCAATAACCTTCTTTAGCGCCTTCATCGCCAAACTCTTCAACAAATTCACCAGCATCAAAGCGACCACGGCGTTCACAATTGTCATGTACTCGAGCGCCATAAGCCCACTTAGGACGATTGAACATATCCAATGCCGGTAATTTACCAAACATAATGAAATACATTAATGTACCGACAATGTTCTTTTCACTGGGAGGGCATCCGCCTAAATTAATCACAGGTTTATCGACGACTTCATAAACCCCCTTAGCCCCTGTAGGGTTAGGTGCTGCGGCTTGTACACCACCAAAAGCGGCGCAGGTACCGACAGAGATAATTGCAGCCGCATTTTTCGCTGCTTCTTTTACAATATGTAAACCGGTATGGCCTTTACAACCAACGGTTAAAAAGGTGCCATTATTGGCCGTAGGGATAGCGCCTTCTACAGCCAGTAAATAACGGCCCTTATAGGTTTCTAATGCGTTCTCTAAATTTTCTTCTGCTTGCCAACCTGCGGCAGCCATTAACGTTTCGTGATATTCGAGTGAAATATGATCAAAAATAAGGGTGTCTAAATTAGGGGTGTCGGTACGAATTAACGACTCGGAACAGCCCGTGCACTCTGCCATATGTAACCAAATTAACGGGACTCTATCCGCTAATTCAGCCGCTTCAGCGACCAAGTTACTAAAGGGGAGAGGCAAGGCAAACATTGCCGTAACCGACGCGGTCCATTTTATGAAGTCTCGACGAGATATCCCTATATCGGCCATTTTTTGTTGTAATGAGACAGGCTGACGTTGGGCAAATTGGCGTAAATAATCAAGACGGTCTTTACCCTGCTTATATAGGGCTGCATGTGTGTCCATATTGATACCTTTTGCTTAAGCTAGTTAAGTAGCTATTAATTAATTGCAATCATCGGTATCAATTCTAAAACTGGATTAAAAATCATCTTTTGATGTAAATCAACTTGTGAGAATTTGCTATATCATAAGTAAGGTTAAAACGCCTAATTTATGATGTTGATCAAGTTAACAAAATTGAACTTGGACAAAATGTCACAGATCACGATTTTATACTTGATGTGATCTAGTCCATTATTTACTGATTGTATTGAAATATGAGTATACGAGAGTGTTATTCATAGGAATGTCTCTTATATTTAGTTAACGATACCGCGTCTATGTAAAAATGAGATCTATCGCACTGTGACAACTAATTAGTAAAGAGGTAATAGTCTTGTTTTCTGGTGACATTCCTCATAGAGTGTCGACTTAAAATAACAGTGATTCTCAATATCATCAGTATGAAAATAAATAGGTTGCAGGTTTGGTAGATAAATTAGTTTTAACGGTCGATTTCTTTCTTGAGCACAAATTATTACTAACCGTGTTAATAGTCATGCTTATTTCAGTTATTAAACGCTTTGTCATTTCAAGTATTCGTGGTGATGTCGCTTTCCTTTCTGATGTGCAACGAAAGTGGATGTCACGGACTAAAAATGGCACTTTTCTATTAATACTGATTATCTTGTTCGTCTTATGGCAATCAGAAGTCAGTAAATTTGCGTTATCCGTTACGGCAATTGCAATTGCTTTAGTGATTGCATCAAAAGAAATTATTTTGTGTTTTACCGGTTCAATACAACGTGCGAGCTCGCGTTCGTTTGTGATAGGTGATTGGATAGAAGTAGGCAAAATATACGGTGAAGTGATTGAACATAATCTCATGGCCACAGTGATCCAAGAAATAGACCTTGATCATGGCCAATACCATTACACAGGCAAAACGGCCACCTTACCAAACAGCATGTTTTTTACTTATGCAGTTAAAAACCTCAATTTTATGAAACGGTATGTTTACCACAACATAACGATTACCGTGGTTCAGTTTGTTAATCTCTATCCGCTGTTTCCTTCATTGACCCGTCAAATAGAACAGCACTGTGAAGACTTTATTGAAGTGGCAAAACGCTACAACAATGTGATAGAAAAACATGCCGGAGTCGATTTACCGGGCAGTGAACCGCATATTCATATTACTAGTGGCATAAACGGTGAACAAAATGTTCATATTATGATTTTTTGCCCCACAGAACGGGCTATTGAGTTAGAGCAGTTAATAAGAGAAGACTTTATGATTGCTTACCAAGAAAACTTTAATTAACTTATTTAGGTTTCATCTCAACTCTTAATCCGAGTTGAGATGAAATAACCAAAGCTTATCGTTAATCGTTCGATTTTTGCTTATTCATCATCCAGCTTCATTGCTTCTTTTATTTCATCACTGTCAAACCCTTTCCGAGACAAATACGCATAGGCCTTCGACTTATCTTTATAATCGGTTAAGTTATAGCGTTTCTTAGCCAGCTCTGTTTTACAGCTTTGATAAAAATCGATTTGCTCAGTAAGTGTTAATTGGTACAGCGTTTCTTCAAAGTCACTCACGTCAATCAATCGTTGTTTGAGCTCCTGCAAGATAAGTGTTTTGCCTTTACCCTTATTAAACAGTTTGATTATTTCCGTTGTTAAGTCCACTTTATCGGCTTTTACGGCTAACTTACTTCGCAGGGTATCACGTTGTGGGTGTTGTGCTAATGCGTGATCGATTTCTGCACGCGAAAACCCTTTTGCGGTCATCTGGTTATACACTTTTTCTTTATTGGTACCATAAAAATTAACAAAACGGTTTAACAGCCTAGACGTGGCCATTTCAAAACTATCAACATTTTGCTCATCCATCACTTGTTCTATTGCGTTATCAATCTCAGTAGCGGATATGCCGCGTATTTGTAACTTACGTTTTATTGCACCTTTCCCGAGTTGATTGCTAAAAGCCAACTCACAATATCGCACCGCAAAATCATAGTCATTTTTTAAATAACCACCTTCTATAAGTCTGGCTAATACGGTATCAATCCATTGCTGGTTTTCGGTTTTACGCTCAAGTTTGATGCGGATTTCATTAATGGTGAAATCCTGCTGACCGAGGTGCCAATAGGCACTATTAAAAACGTTATCGATGGTTTTAGCTTGACGTAATGGCGGCCGCTGCATAGAAAATTTGTCTTATAGTAAAAAATAACCACATTATAGTAGCAGTTTAAGGCGGTATTTATTAAGTCCTATTGTGTATCCGGCAAACTAAATACTGCGCGTGAATAGCGGGTAAACAGAACCTTATGATGATGACTAAATGTGGTCCTGTTGTTTAGGGATATTATCGACCACAAAAGGTCGTTTTTTTACCATAAACCATAATAAACTGACTATTGCACCGATACTGAACTGAATAATCCCTAAATTATGGATTAAATCATCAGGACGCAATGACACTAACGTCATACCGATAGCACCCGCCATCATCGAGCAAAATTGAATAACCGCCACTGCAGAACCCGTATCACCGGATTGTTGATCCAACATTAAATTAATGCCAGGAACACGCGTTGCGATGACCACCAGCGTAGCGGGTGCAGCAAGGAAAGCAAAAATCCACGGGGAGAGATGACCAATGGAGTAGGTTAATACACCTAAAAACATCAGGATAATAAAAAAAACCGTAATTATTTTTTGCACTGCAATGGTACGAGAAAGCTTCATATAGATACTCGGGCCAAATGATGCGACAAGCGCATTAAAAGCAAAAGCATAACTAAACATTTGTTCCGATAATCCAAAACCGTCGATATAGATATAAGATCCCGCAGCTAAAAATGCCATTAATGTCATAGGCGGAATGGTAAATATCGCTAATAGGGAAACAAACTTCGGATTGTTGGTAACTACGGCTATTCTTCCCCATGAACGTAACACCGAGCCAGTATATCGGTGCTGTAATGTTTCACGGTAAAACACAGTCAATAAAGTCGAGATAGCACCAAAAATAGCCAGTGCATAAAACATCATATGCCACGAGCCAATTTTTAGTAAAAAAGCGCCAAGTATAGGAGCAACCATAGGTGCAATAATCACCAAAGACATAATGGTCGCCATGATTTTTTCGCGTTCGCGGCCATCATACAAATCTTTTACGATAGCAGTCGCCACAACGGTGACGGCACTGCCACCAAATGCTTGAAGTAGTCTAGCCCCAATAAGCATTTCTATATTATTCGATAGAGCGCATAACAAGCTGGCAATCACATAAATACCCAAGCCAAACAACATGATGGGTTTACGACCAAACTTTTCACTTAACGGCCCCCAAAAAAGCAACCCAAGCGCATAGGCAACAAAATAAACACTTAACGTCAGATTGACCATGGTTTGAGTGGTGTTAAGTGTTTCGACCATGGTAGGTAAGGCCGGTAAGTATAAGTCGGTGGTTAATGGTGGAAATGCACTCACTACGACTAAGAAGAATAAGGTACCTGTTGAGCCTAAAATAGGTTGTTCTACTTTCAAACTAGCACTCCAAATCGTTTGTAAAATATTCACGCAATATAAAAGCCAAAAGGGCTACAAATAGACTAACAAATAGCCGGTTAAGACCGGGTTAAGAGCATCATTGGTTAACGACTCATTTCAATCGCAAATACTCACACAAATAATATTGATTAATGTGTATTTGGATAGAGTATTTAAAGGCTTAATTACAGCATCAGAATGTTGCCAAAGTTATTTAATGAAAACTAAAAAGCGACATTTAAGTACTATATATTGAGGTATTTATCATTAAGTCTCCATTTACATTCAATTACTTGTATTGACATAGGTTTACAACATTCTCTGTAGAATGAAAAATCTAGAAGATCTATGATTAACATCAACGCCTTTATAGTAATAAAGATTAAACATTTTTCATTATAGGCAGATTGAATTGCTCAACAAAAAGGGTGTTTAATAAATCAACTCAGAGATGTTTGAACCGTCTTTATTTATCCTTTTTGTTAAATAAAAGAGTGTTAACACTCGCGCTAGAAGGGTCCATATTTCTATGCAATAGTTATTGTGTGAACAAGAATCTTCTTAACCTACCTTTAACCTCTGTTTTTATAATATTGAGGTTAAACATTGTTACAAAACCATATTGGCCTTATCAATGATATTTCAAGTTCGCTTTTGAACTCACCAACTAAGCATTTTCGGCAAGGACACCAATATGATTATTTTATGCTGTTTTCTATTTGTTATCTCTACGGACGTTATTAAATCATGAAAAAAACCAATAAACATAAGCTGATTATCGTCATCATTGCTATTGCTATATTAGCTGGTGGCGCTGCTATTTATGTTGCCAACAAAGATGGCGACGCGCCTAATTACGCGACCGAACAAGTGCAACGTGGTGATATTGAAAATAGCGTGTTGGCCAATGGCATGCTACAAGCGTCTAAATTGGTCAGTGTTGGTGCTCAAGTTTCAGGACAAATTATCAAGTTGCCCGTTACGCTTGGTCAACAAATTAAACAAGGTGAGCTTATTGCTCAAATTGATAGTTTGACTCAACAAAATAGTTTAAAAGAAGCACTCGCGTCTCTCACAAGCAGTAAAGCCGAGTACCGAGCCAAACAAGCTCAAATAGATCAAGCCCAACAAGAATTTAATCGTCAAAAAGCCATGTTAGCCGATAACGCTAGCTCTAAAGCTGATTATGAATCTGCTCAAGCCTCATTGTTAGTTTACAAAGCAGAACTTGATCAACTAAAAGCCGAACAAGAACAAGTTAAGCTTAGCGTAGAGAGTGCTCAACTCAACTTAGGTTATACAACCATCAAAGCACCAATGGATGGAATGGTTGTTTACACTGCCGTTACCGTGGGCCAGACCGTTAACTCATCGCAATCAACCCCTACAATTGTTGAATTAGCTGATTTGCATAAAATGACAGTTAAAGCTCAAATTTCAGAAGCTGATGTCATTAAGGTAAAGTCAGGACAAGCAGTCTATTTTACGATTCTTGGCCAACCCAATAACCGCTATAACGCCACTTTACGTGCGATTGAACCAGGGCCAACCATCATGGACGGCGATGATAGCAATATGACCTCAAGTGATACTGATGCGATTTACTACAACGGCCTGTTTGATGTTGAAAATCCTGATGGTATTTTACGCATTGGTATGACAGCTGAAGTGTCTATTGTACTTAACCAAGCAAAAAACGTCTTGATTGTGCCTGCGCAAGTATTACAGAAAACCCTTGGGCCCAAACCTGGTTATAGGGTGCCGGTTTTGGTTAATGGTGAAATCGAATATCGCAATGTTAGTGTGGGCATTAATAATAAAATCAGTGCTGAAATTATCAAAGGACTTGAACTAGGCGAACAAATTGTACTTGGTGCGCCAGCCTCAAATTCTGTGAGCAGTAAAAGAGGCAATCGCCGCCCACCGATGGGGTTTTAAGCAATGACTGAACAAGCGTTACTTAATATTTCAGGTGTCTACCGCACTTTTGCCGCAGGAGAGCAGCAACTCACGGTGCTTTCCAATATCAATCTCAGCATTAATCGTGGTGAAATGGTTGCGATTGTGGGGGCTTCGGGCTCAGGTAAATCAACCCTGATGAATATCTTAGGCTGTTTAGATAAGCCCTCTAAAGGACGTTATTCCATTAATGGGCAAGATACTTCTACCATGGATGCGGACCAACTTGCTCAGTTACGGCGTGAACATTTCGGTTTTATCTTTCAACGTTACCATCTACTGGGTGATCTCGATGCCGTCGGTAATGTTGAAATACCGGCTATTTATGCTGGGAAAGATAAAAAAGATCGTAAAAAAAGAGCCGAAAGTTTGTTGTCTCGTTTGGGATTAGCGGATCGCCTCAATCATAAACCAAGCCAGCTGAGTGGTGGTCAACAGCAGCGAGTTAGTGTAGCTCGTGCATTGATGAATGGTGGCGATGTCATTTTAGCTGATGAGCCAACTGGCGCACTTGACAGCCACAGCGGTAAAGACATGATGGCTTTATTGCAAGAGCTTCATCACGATGGTCATACTATTATTATTGTCACGCATGACATGGATGTGGCCCATTTTGCCGACAGGATCATTGAGCTTAAAGATGGTGTCGTTATCCGCGATGCATTAAATGGCAAAGCAGCAGAACAACAAAAACTACCTGAGATTAAATCGCAACCTAGTTCATGGCTTAATTGGGACCGTTACATTGAAGCATTTAAAATGGCATTGATTGCCATGCTATCTCATCGTGTACGTACCTTTTTAACCATGCTCGGTATTATTATCGGTATCGCTTCTGTGGTATCAGTTGTTGCGTTGGGTAATGGCTCACAGCAATCGGTATTAGAAAATATCAGTTCTATGGGAACCAATACTATCGATGTTCGTTCTGGTAGTGGCTTTGGTGATCGCCGTGCAGGCAGGGTTCGTACGTTAACAGCACAAGACAGTGATGCGCTTAAGGTCTTACCTTATGTAGACAGCGTCACACCGTCAATTAGCAGTTCCGGCACTATTCGATATACCAATAAAGCCGTTTCTGCCAGCTTTAATGGCGTTGGTGCAGAATATTTTCGCGTACGGGGTTATGAATTGGCAGAGGGACAATTCTGGGATGAAACCAGTGTGTTAAATTTGGCACAAGAAGCCGTCATTGACGACAACACCCGCCAATCACTTTTCCCTAAACGGTCAGCCATTGGGGCAGTGGTCTTTCTTGGTGATTTACCGGTGCGAATAATTGGCGTCACCAAAGCTAAAGAGAGTGCGTTTGGTAACAGCGACGCATTAAATGTCTGGGTACCTTATACCACCGTTTCTGGTCGCATGGTTGGCCAACGTTATCTCGACAGCATTACCGTCAGAATTAATCAATCGGCACCCAGTAATGCTGCCGAACAAGGTATTATCTCGTTACTAAAAATGCGCCACGGTACAGAAGATTTTTTCACGATTAATACTGATACGATCCGTGAAAGTATTGAAAAAACCACTCAAACTATGACCTTATTGATTTCTGCCATTGCGGTTATTTCTCTTATTGTTGGCGGCATTGGTGTAATGAATATTATGCTGGTATCTGTCACTGAACGAACCCGAGAGATTGGTGTACGCATGGCGGTAGGCGCAAGGCAGGGCGACATTTTGCGCCAGTTTTTAATTGAAGCGGTTTTGGTCTGTTTATGTGGTGGCATTATAGGCATTGGGCTAGCTTACTTAATTGGTCAGATCTTTGCTTTTACAGGGGGGAGTTTCCAAATGATTTATTCAACCACTTCGATTGTTGCCGCATTCGCTTGCTCAACGCTCATAGGTATACTATTTGGCTTTTTACCCGCACGCAATGCAGCGCAACTCGACCCTGTTGATGCCTTAGCAAGAGAATAACGATAATGATAAAACGATCTATAACCCTAAGGCTCTCAACCATCGCGTTTTGCATTTCATTGGCAACGGGTTGCAGCAGTTTTACGCGCACTGAATTTACACCTCCAGAAGTTGATATTCCAACAAGCTGGCAAAGTGTTAGTCTAAATCAACAAGTCAACCTTGACCCTTGGTGGCAGAGCTTTAATAATCCCGAGCTTAATCAATTAATTGAACAAGTATTAATCACTAATAATGATTTAGCCTTAGCGACGTTGACACTGCGCACCGCTCGCCTCCAAGCGGGTTTAACTGATACTCAACGTTACCCGCAAATTAGTGCAAACCTCAATGGCTCAAAATCAAAACCATTAGAGGGTGGCGCAAGTGCTACTGAATATGGCAGTAACGTATCGCTAAGTTACGAACTGGATCTGTGGGGACGCGTTTCTGCCGATATGGACGCCGCAAAATGGACCAGCCTAGCCACCGCCGAAGATAGAGAAAGTACAGCACAAAGTTTAGTGGCCACCACTGCAACATTATATTGGCAAATCGGCTATCTCAAACAGAGTATTGCACTCAGTCAAAATAGCGTCGATTATGCACAACAGATACTTGATCTTACTGAACGTCAGTACCGTTCTGGAGCAGTATCTCAGTTGAATGTATTCGAGGCTAAAAGTAATTTGGCAGGGCAACAAGCAAGTCACAGTGATTTGCAGCAACAACTTACAGAGGCACAAAATTCATTAGCGATTTTATATAATCAACCGCCTTCAAAAATGCCTATACACATAGACAAATTACCGGGCGATGCTATTCCAACCATCGCTGAAGGTATACCCGCTGATCTTTTGATCCGACGACCCGATGTAAAGTCGGCACTTTATGCGCTTAAATCTGCATATGCGTCAAAAGATGCCACTTTTGCTGGTTACTTGCCTACACTCACGCTTTCTGGCTCGCTAGGTACCGCGTCTAACGAGTTAAAAGACTTACTACAAAATCCTATTGGCACATTAGGCGCAAACTTAGTACTACCATTTGTGCAGTGGAACGAAATGCAATTGTATAAACAAATGGCGAGTGTGGAAGTTGAATCTGCAGTGGTGACCTACAGGAAAACACTCTACAACGCATTTAAAGAAGTCGATAACGCGATTTCTGCACGACAACATTACCAGTATCAAGAACAGAAATTACGTGAACAATATGACGCAGCGTCTGCCGCAGAGCACATTTATGCAAGCCAGTACCGAAATGGTGCGGTAAGTATTCAAGACTGGTTAGACGCCAAAGAAACTCAACGCAGTGCAGAAGTGTTATTGCTGGCTAATCGTTATAACCAG